>JAZPYO010000033.1:0-96343 GCA_045544195.1 Eubacteriales bacterium | reverse complement strand
GTCACAGCTTGCCGCAAGTGCATTTATTACACCGATGCCGAGATCGGGCGGACAGTCTATAATACAGTAATCGTAACTGTTTTCAAGCTCCTTTAACTGTCGGCGCAGGCGAAGCTGTTGCGGACGTGTCGTATCGAGCATTACCGACTTGTTTGCCTGCATCAGATCGAACGAGCTTCCGATCAGATCTATACCGTATTCCGTTTTTATGACCGCATCGAATGCGATCAGCTCACGGCTCGTCAACAAGTCTGCCGTGGTCAGAGCAGGGGCAATGTCGGCAAGCGTGCGTGTTGTGTTAGCTTGCGGATCGACGTCTACAACAAGCACACGTTTACCGTGTTCAAGAGCTAAAAGCTGGGCAAAGGCAATAGTTGACGTCGTCTTTGCAACGCCGCCCTTGACGTTGATGAATGATACTGTTTTCATTTTTTAAATCCTTTCTTTTTTCTTTTTGTTCTTATTCTTTCTTTTATTTATATTATACATCTATATAACAAAGAGGTACGGAAAAGATCATAACCGTACCTCTTTGCCGCCGGCAAGAACGGAAGAAGAAAGATAAAAAACCGTTACCGAGTGCACATTCGGCGCCGACTGAATAAACAAGGTGTGAAGAAGCATCCTCAAAAACACACCTTGATATTTTCATATTTAAATTGTAATATATATCTCAAGGGAGGTGGTATTGTGCCGTCATATGAAAAACGTAAGCCGTCTAACCTTTGGTCCGTGCGCTTCAGAGAGCTTGCGGACGACGGCAGGGAAGTAAACAAAAGGCTGTCGGGCTTCAAAACTAAAGCTGAAGCACAGAAAGCCTACAAGGAATATCTTAAAGGATATACGCATCACGTCATTCAGCCTGCAGAGCAGATCGTTATGTTTGAAGATCTGTACGTTCGCTTTATGGAGTGGCATAAGACGAGAGTTAAAGAAAGCTCATACTATTCAGCTATGAGCAAGATACAAGCTCATATTCTGCCGTACTTCGGTAAGATGCGGATCGCAGACATCAAGCCGAACGTAATTCTGTCGTGGCGCAGAACGCTTGCGCCGTTCAGCTTTGCGTATAAAAGCTCCATTGACGGATACTTGGGCTCGATGTTTATCTTTGCAAATCGCTATTTCGATTTGCCAAATCCGATGGTCAAGGTCGATCCGATGCGCAACCTTGAGCCTAAACGTGAAATGAATATTTGGACTTATGAAGAATTTCAACAATTCATATCGGTCGTTGATGATGATATGTACAGATGCTTGTTCAGATTTTATTATGCATCAGGATGCAGACGTGGAGAAGCTCTTGCGCTGTCCTTTGATGACATCGACGTCGAAAACAATATTGTAAGTATCAATAAGAATCTTACAAGAAAGACGAAAGAAGGAGCGTATAAGATCACGTCACCGAAAAATCATTCAAGCTACCGAAAGCTGCAGCTTCCCGCAACGCTCATAGCGGATATGTTAAGCTTGAAGAAAAGCGATGATGACGTATTCGTGTTCGGTGGTACAGCTCCCATCGCTGATAACACCTTGACGAGAAGATTTTATAAATGGATCAAGAAAGCGGGCGTGAAGCGCATCGTGCTTCACGGCTTGCGCCATTCCTGCGCATCGTTGCTCATATCAAAAGGATTGTCTGTCGTTGCGGTCAGTAAGTGGTTAGGTCATTCAAACATCAACGAAACTCTTAACACATATTCGCATATGTTACCTGCTGATTCTGAACGTGTAACAGAGGTTTTTTTGGGCATTTGAACGGTGAAAAAGTGCCGAGTGGGTACGAGCCGTACCCAATATGGGTACAAAACCGTACCCACTTGAATTTGTGGGTTTTTTCAACAACGAAAAATCGTTGAAAAATGCGGTTTTTTACGGTTTGTAAGGACGGAGAAAAAGAAGTTTAAAATCTCTGCTTCTCCGCCAACAAAAAACGCACTTTTGTCTATCGACAAAGGTGCGTTTTTTGAATGATGTTTGCCTGCGGCAAATGATGTTGGCTCCGCCAATGATGACGGCTTCGCCTAATGATGTGTGCCTTCGGCACATTGAGGCAAGCATCGCATCATTGCGGAACGCAGTGGAGCAACATCATTTTGAGCGAAGCGAAAAACATCATATCGCCGCAGGCGATGCATCATTTGACAAACAAGCGATTGTATGGTATAATAGTGCTGATAGGAGGCGTTGCCATGAAAGAAAACAAACTCGTTGAGCTTTCAATGGAATTTTCCGTTGACATTATAAACCTCGTTAAGAATCTGAAAGCAAATCACGAAACAATTATAGCAAACCAAATCGGCAGAAGCGGCACCTCTATTGGAGCTAATATTCACGAGGCGCAATATGCACAAGGAACAAAGGATTTTATATCCAAGTTTGAAATTGCACTCAAAGAAGCAAGCGAAACGGGATATTGGCTTGAATTGCTTTATCGTACAAAATATATTGACGAACAAACCTTCAAAGCACTATCCTCAAAATGCGCCTCGTTGCGAGTTATGTTGATTACCTCCTGTAAAACCGTAAAGGATAATCGCAATGAGAAACAATAACCTATTTCTGAATAAAAGGTGGGCTTTTAGTCGTTCTTACTTGCATTACGCACCTTTTTTGAATGATGTTTGCCTTCGGCAAATGATGACGGCTTCGCCTAATGATGCTCGCTTCGCGAATGATGTGTGCCTTGCGGCACATTGAGGCGATGCATCATTTGACATATAAGCATATTTATGATATAATAAAATCAAGAAAGGCGGTGGACTGTATGGAATTTCTTCATTGTGATAACGATGAAAGGTATATCTCGCTCTACGACTGTATTGTCGAAAGGGCATATTTTGAAAACGGCAAGCTGGAGTTTGAATTCAACGATGGATTCTGGGTATCGCCCGAGCATCCCGAAAGTGATCTTTCGCAGGTAGTAAAAACCGACTTTTCCAAGGTCGAGTATACGCTGGAAAACGGAGATGTGTACGATGTGACGATCTATACTTTCAGCGAGAATTTTTTTAAAAAGACGGTCAGAACAGAATTGACGGTCGGTGAATTGACAGATAAGATCAACAGCGGAAAATTCAAATTGGAATTTCTGTATCAGTACGTTGATTATAATTCCAGGATCATTGAATGTGAACTTATATAATCAAAAAAGCCTTACCGCACGGAATGCGTAATAAAAATATCCGCCCGTCAAATAAGCTACCGCTGGAACAGTCTGTGTAAGGACAGACCATGGTAGATCATATTACAATTATTGTATTTAAGATAAAAGGATACGCCTCAAATTGAATTTTAGGCGTATCCTTTTTTGTTTACTCATATATGTTTTTTGCAAGTTTGCTTTATGTCAGTCGATTTAAATTCGGTATATAACTTCCTTCAAAACTATTTCCCGAACGCTGTTGCGGATGTTGTTCATTCTGCCCACCCACTCCATCTGATCTTCTGCCTTAAGCTGTTCTGTCACGCCCTGCTCCTTCATCATCTGCTCCGTCAGCGTTTCCTCTAACTCCAATGCTTCCTGCTCGATCTGTGCCAAGTGTTCTATCAGCTTGCATTTCGTCAAGAGGCTGTAATACTTGATTCTCCTGTGTTCTCTCATATAACGGCGACAAATCTGTCCGTAGTATCCTAATTTCACCATCGGCTGCGGCGGAAGAGTCAGATTGGGCAGATAATAATCCCCCTGCAGCGTGTATGTTATCTCAATTTTCTCTGTGTTGTTCATTTGAAATATTCCTTTCAATACTATAGGCGTGTTGATGTATTTTGTTGTTTTTTTCTATTGAAAATATCTTATTTGATATTAAAGATAATTTTGACTTTGCAATTTCAACACTTGAATCGCCAATATATATCTGTTTATCTGCGTTATCAAAATAGGGCAAATATTCAAACGCTGAAGGATCTATATGATCATCGGTATTTATATTCAATCTTTTCAAAACCATATATGCTGTGCTGTTTGATACAGTTTTAAAAATCATCGTTTCCAATGCTTCTTCGCTTAAATTCCCGAATGTATTGCCGTTTAAAAAAGCCTGTTTGATAATTGCATTATCAGAAATATATTGCTTCGTTGCAACTTGCGAAGATCTTAGTATTATTTCCGGGAGCGATGATGCATCCGTTATAGAATACATCTCTGACAGCTTACGTGCAATGTCTTGCTCGTATTCTTTTTTCATCTCCCATATCGGCACGGGGCGTGATCTACGCCATTCATAAGTATCGGATATGTCAAAGTAGTGTATCAGACATTGATTTTCTGAAAATTCATCTTCAAATACCGCTATACCCGTTGAACCTTTGTGTACTATTCTACCAAATAAATCGTTCCACTTTTCTATTTTCAAAACAGCCGTCGCATCCGGCTTTTGTGCATATAAAAGGACTTGTTCGTCAAAACGGAGCTTGTAGTTTCGGCAAGCTGTGTTGAGAAACGATTTCCACTCAGAGCTTGAAGCGGTGATCTTTTGGCAGGTCTGCTCATACAGTGCCGCCATATATTGATATTTTAATGACATTTTATAGCACCTCAATTTTCAGTTTTTTTTCGTATCTTCTGTATCCTCTTATATTTTGCGATCCATTCACGTAGCTCGGATTTTGAATTCAAAATGCTCAAAATTTGCCTTTGCTGGTTTTCAGGGAGAGATGTGAACGGTGTAAGCAAGGACAGATTATCACACGGCAAGCCGTAAAAGGCAAAACGTGATTCGGTTTCTTCATAGAAAAGCTCATATAAGCAAGTGCGATATATCGCTTTGCCGTTTATATACCCGATGCAATCGTTCTCAAGATCAACGACAGTATAGGGCGTTCCTGTGCCTTCCGGACCGAAATGTTTGATGTGATTCATGGCACGCTCAAGCTTTTCTGTGTATTTACGAACTATTTCTCTGTAAAACACAAGAGAACCGTTCATAGCTTCTATCTGCTTTTTATCTTCTTTTTTTTGAATATAATCACGCAAACAATTCTCTAATTTATCGCATTCTTTGAGGTAAAAGGCGATCTCCGATGTGTAATAGTTGATATTGTCATACGTTGCGGGCATATCTTCATCGTACATAATGGTATTCCTTTCTGTATTTGATTTTTTATGCTTGTGTTGCGTTCATACGTGCTATACGCTCGGCACGTTCGGTCATATATTCTGCCTCGTTTATAAGTCTTACGGTCTTTAGATCAGTTTGTATCGTGCGGTTGTTTTGCGGATTGCCCTTGCCGCCGAGCAGCTTGTAATAATCACGGTCATAGGCTTTGAATTTTTCCGCAAATATCGGTTGATGATGCTGCATCTTAACTTATTGCATATATAACTTCCTTCAAAACTATTTCCCGAACGCTGTTGCGGATGTTGTTCATTCTGCCTACCCACTCCATCTGATCTTCTGCCTTCAGCTGCTCTGTCACGCCCTGCTCCTTCATCATCTGACGTGTCAACGTTTCCTCTAACTCCAATGCTTCCTGCTCTATCTGTGCCAAGTGTTCTATCAGTTTGCAGGACGTCAAAAGAGTGTAATATATTATCTCGAGATTTTTCCGCAAATACTCCCTTCTCATCTTTGCGTAATGTCCCAATTTCACCATCGGCTGCGGCGGAAGTGTCAGATTGGGCAGATAATAATCCCCCTGCAGTGTGTATGTTATCTCAATTTTCTCTGAGTTGTTCATTGGCAATACTCCTTTATTTTATATTTGCAAGGTTTTATACACGGTATACTACATCCCATAAGACCTTCTCTCTTGCATTTTCACGTATGTGCTCCATTTTGCTTGCCCAGATGAACGGATATTCTTCTTTTAATTGCTCTGTCACGCCCTCATCCTTCATCATATCCCGCACAAATATCTGCTCCGAGATCAATGCCTTTTCCTCTATCTGAGTTAAGTGATCGACCAGTCGGCAGTTGTCAAGAAGATCGTAGTAGATCTTTTTAAGATTATATTTTAAAAATTCATATCTTTTTTCTGCGTAGTAACCTAATTCCAGCTCCGGCTGTCCGCGTGATGAAAGCTCGTGCGGACGCTTATCGGCTTGTAAAGAGAATGCATGATGAGGCTTTTCCATATTTTTTATTCGCAAGACTCCCGTAGACTCGGTCAAACCCATTTTGTGTGATTTTTTAGCCAAATTTCTTTTATGTACGATATCGGCACGAATAAGATTTTTTATATATGTTTGCTTTTTCGGTTGATTTTTCAGCATTAAGACAAGATCTGATTCAGATGGATAAAAATCAACTGTAATACGGGTAACATTTTCTCTCATATACCGTGCTTTTGCTCTTTTGCTTGCTTCTGACATAATGCTCCTTTATCTTTGTGAATATGTTCCTCTAAGAGATATATACCACACGGGGTATATATTTGTCAATACCACTTCGTGTTTTTTTGAAAAAAACCATAAAAAATTCACATTTACTTATCAGTTTATTACTATTTGATAAAGAATGAAAGAAATATGATCGACAAAAAACTTTACAGATGACTTGACAGATGTAAAAAAATATGATAGAATAACCGCAATTATTATATTTTATTTTAAGAGAAGAAATGTATGAAAAGTGATATTATCAAGAAAATACAAGAGCTGAAAAAGGAAAAAAATGCCGTTATTCTGGCGCATTACTATGCGCCGCAGGATGCCCAGCAGATCGCAGATCACGTTGGAGATTCCTTTTTTCTTGCAAAGAAAGCCAAACAGATAGACGCTGAAATAATCGTTTTCTGCGGCGTCGGCTTTATGGCAGAGAGTGTAAAGCTCCTGAACCCCGAAAAAAAGGTTCTTATGCCCGACGCTTCGGCAGACTGTCCGATGGCTCATATGGCTCAGGTGGAGCGTATAAAGCATCTGAGGGAAAAATACGATGATCTTGCAGTAGTGTGCTACATCAATTCAACAACAGAGCTGAAATGCCTCAGCGATGTATGTGTTACCTCATCAAATGCTATTGATATAGTGAGAAATCTCCCTAACAAAAACATATTTTTTATACCCGACAGAAATCTCGGTTCATTCGTTCAGAAGCACGTTCCGGAAAAGAATATAATTTTGAATGACGGCTGCTGTCCTGTTCACGCCGCCTTGAATGCCGATACGGTAAAAGCTCTCAAGCATCAGCATAAGGATGCCTTGGTTCTTACACACCCTGAATGTGAGATGCAGGTGCTTGAAATCTCAGATTTTATCGGAAGCACATCGGAAATAATACAGTATGCAAGCGAATCGCCCGAAAAAGAATTTATAATATGCACAGAGGACGGCGTTGAATATCCCTTAAAGCGCGACAATCCTGATAAGAAATTTTATTTTCCGTTCGGAGAATGTCGCTGCAAGGATATGAAGCTGAACACTCTTGACAGGATATACGATGTATTGCTGAATGAAACGAACGAGGTATTCACCGATCCTGAAACGTCAGACACGGCAAAGTCACCGCTTGACAGAATGCTTGCGCTTGCCAAAAAATCTCCCGTATTTAACAGCAAGACAGACGTTGTTATAGTAGGAACGGGCGTCGGCGGTCTTTACTGCGCCTTAAATCTGCCTAAGGATAAAAAAATACTGATCGTAACAAAGAAAAAATGCGAGGAAAGCGACTCTTTTTTGGCGCAGGGCGGAATATGCGTTCTTACAGACGATGACGATTACGATGCGTATTTTGAAGATACGATGCGTGCAGGTCATTATGAAAACAAAAAGGAATCCGTAGAAATAATGATACGGTCATCACGCGATGTAATAAATGATCTTATCGGCTACGGCGTTGATTTTGAAAAGGAAAACGGCGCTCTTGCTTATACAAAGGAGGGTGCTCACAGCCGCCCGAGAATTTTGTTCCACGAGGACGAAACGGGCAAGGAAATAACATCAAAGCTGCTTGCTGAGGTCAAAAAGCGTGAAAATATAACAGTTATCGAAAATTATACTATGGTCGATATAATATGCAATAACGGTCAGGCGTGCGGTATTATCGGTCATGACGGCAAAAACGAGTATTCTTACATAACAGCGGATTATACGGTGCTTGCCACGGGAGGCATCGGCGGACTTTACGATCATTCAACAAACTTCCCGCACCTTACCGCAGATGCTCTGGCTATTGCCGAAAGGCACGGTGTGGCATTGAAGAATATCGACTATATCCAGATACATCCCACCACTCTGTACACACAGAAAAAGGGAAGAAGATTTCTTATTTCGGAATCTGTAAGAGGCGAGGGAGCGATACTTCTCAATGATAAAATGGAAAGATTTGTCGATGAGCTTTTACCCCGTGACATCGTTGCAAACGCCATATATGAGCAAATGAAAAAGGATAATAAGCCGTATGTGTGGCTGTCATTTGCTCCAATACCGAAAGCAGAGCTTGAGGACCATTTTCCCAATATTTGCGCCAAGTGTCTTGAGGAAGGATACGATGTGACAAAGGAGTGCATTCCCGTCGTTCCCGCACAGCATTATTTTATGGGCGGTATAGATGTTGACAAATACAGCAAAACGTCAATGGAAAGGCTTTATGCCGTGGGTGAAACCGCCTGCAACGGAGTGCACGGCAAAAACCGTCTTGCGAGCAATTCGCTTTTGGAAAGCCTTGTTTTTGCAAAGCGTGCCGCGCGCAGAATAGAGGAAACCTATTCGGGTATACAGGACATTACGGTAGATATAAACGTATCAGAATATGAAAATTATGCGGAAAGATACAAAAAAACGGTGCTTTCCGCTATAGAAAAGGAGAAAAACAGCCATGAATGAAATAACGATGATGCTTTGTGCAGACGATCTTATAATGAGCGCCCTCAAGGAAGATATAACGAGCGAGGATGTTACAACAAACGCCGTAATGAGAGAATACAAAAAAGGTACGGTCGATCTTATCTGTAAGCAGGACGGAGTAATAGCAGGTCTTTGCGTTTTTGAAAGAGTTTTCAAGCTTCTTGATGCAAATACTGTGTGCGAGTTTTCCGTAAAGGACGGCGACCGAGTTGAAAAGGGAGTTAAGATAGGCGCGGTCACAGGCGACATCAGAGTGCTTTTGTCAGGAGAAAGAACTGCCTTGAATTATCTTCAGCGTATGAGCGGTATTGCAACGTACACAAGCGAGCTTGTAAAGCTCCTTGACGGAAGCGGTATAAGACTGCTCGACACGAGAAAAACGACTCCGAATATGCGTGTGTTTGAAAAATACGCAGTAAGAGTTGGCGGCGGCAACAATCACAGATACAACCTCAGCGACGGAATTTTGCTGAAGGATAACCACATAGGCGCAGCGGGCGGCGTAAAGCAGGCAATTCAGATGGCTAAGGAATACGCTCCGTTCGTAAGAAAGATCGAAATAGAGGTCGAAAACCTTGATATGCTTGCCGAGGCATTAGAGGCGGGAGCTGATATAATAATGCTCGATAATATGTCAACAGAGGATATGCGTACGGCTGTAAAGATGGTAAAGGGTAAAGCCGAAACCGAGTGCAGCGGTAACGTTACAAAGGAAAATATTGCGCGTTTGGCGGATATAGGCGTGGATTATGTATCAAGCGGTGCGCTTACACATTCTGCACCGATACTCGATCTGTCGCTGAAAAATCTTCACGCTATATGAGGCTTGGAATGAAGGCAGAGGAAAGACGCAGAAGGATCACAGGAATACTCAGCGCGCAGAAAAGAGCTGTAAGCGGCGGTGAGCTTGCGAGCGCACTCGGCGTTTCAAGGCAGATAATAGTGCATGATATTGCACTTTTGAAGGCGGCGGGGTATGATATACTGTCTACTCACGACGGTTATGTTATGAAGAACACTCCGCTTATTGAAAGAGTATTCAAGGTAAGACATACGAGCGAAGAAACGGAGGATGAGCTGACGGAGATAGTCAGCCTCGGCGGTACTGTCGAAAACGTATTTGTATGGCATAAGGTATACGGCAGAATGGAGGCAAAGCTCAATATTTTTTCCGAGCGCTGCATACGCAATTATATGGAGGGAATAAAGTCGGGTAAATCGACGGAGCTTATGCATATAACGTCAGGCTATCATTACCATACAGTAAGGGCTGAAAGCGAGGCAATGCTTGACCGTATAGCCGAACGGCTCGAACAAAAAGGGTATCTTGTACCGGAGATATGATCTTACAGTTGTTAAAAATGTTTTAAAAATATGAAAACAAAAGCGGAATGTGAAATATTCCGCTTTTTTTTATGATATATTAAATACATTAATGCACGGAGTAATTCAAATGAACGATATACAAAAAGAGATAGCTTCTCTGACAGAAGAATTGAATAAGCACGCATATCTGTATTACACTCTTGACACGCCGCAGATAAGCGATTATGAATATGACAGACTGTTTGCCCGTCTGAAAGCGTTGGAGGAGGAATATCCGCAATATTCAACAAAGGATTCACCGACGAAAAGAGTGGGTACGTCTCCGCTTGAAAAATTTGAAAAATATACTCACCGATATAAAATGGGCTCGTTGCAGGACGTTTTTTCGTACGATGAGGTAAGGCAGTTCGTTGACAGGATAAAGCAAGCAGAGCCGAATGCGGAGTTTTCCGCAGAAGCGAAGATCGACGGCTTATCCGTAGCGTTGGTTTATGAAAACGGCGTTTTTACAAGAGGAGCTACCCGAGGCGACGGCCTTGTGGGTGAGGATGTTACTCTTAACCTTAAAACGATATACACAATACCGATGACGCTGAAAAACGCTCCGTCCTATCTTGAGGTCAGGGGCGAGGTATATATGCCCAGAAAGAGCTTTGAGCAGCTTAACTGCGCAAGGGAAGAAAACGGCGAAGCGTTGTTTGCAAATCCGCGGAATGCGGCGGCAGGATCGTTGCGGCAGCTTGATCCGTCAGTTACCGCAAAGCGCAGACTTGACATTCTGGTGTTCAATATTCAGGGCGCGGAGGGCATAGAATTTTCAAGCCATACAGAGTCGCTTGAATACCTTGATGCTCTCGGCTTTCACACCGTTCAGCCCCGCGGAAAATTCTCCGATGCTGACGGCATTATAGAAATGATACAGAATATCGGCTCACAACGCAGTACTCTTCAATATGATATTGATGGCGTCGTTATCAAGGTGGACGGCATACAGCACAGAAATGCCATAGGCGAAAATATCAGCACACCGAAGTGGGCTTGCGCTTATAAATTCCCGCCTGAAGAAAAATACACAAGGCTGCTTGACATAACGGTCCAGGTCGGCAGAACGGGGGTACTCACGCCGAACGCCGTGCTGCAGCCCGTAAGACTTGCAGGCACTACCGTAAGCCGCGCAACGCTTCATAACGGAGATTATATAGCCAAAAGAGATATACGGATAGGCGATACGGTCCTTGTCCGCAAGGCAGGGGACATAATTCCCGAGGTCAGCAAGGTGGATCTTTCAAAGCGTCCTGAAAACGCCGTTGCATACGAAATGCCGGACATATGTCCGTCGTGCGGCGAGCGCACAGTAAAGGACGAGGAGGCTGCAACACGCTGTACCAACGCACTGTGTCCTGCGCAAAGGGCGAGAAATATAATACATTTCGCTTCGCGCGATGCGATGAATATCGAGGGCTTGGGAACGGCAGTCGTAAATCTTCTGCTTGAAAACGGTCTTATTCACGATGTTGCCGATCTTTACACGCTTGACGTAAGGGACGTGCAAGTGCTTGAGGGAATGGGCGAGCGATCTGCCGAAAAGCTGCACGATGCACTTGAAAGATCAAAGAATGCAGGACTTGAAAGACTTCTGTTTGCTCTCGGTATCAGAAATATCGGTCAGAAGGCAGCAAAAACGCTGGCAGGTAAATACGGCGATATAGAACGGCTGTTTTTTGCAACGGCAGACGAGCTTACGCAGATAGAGGATTTCGGGGAAATAATGGCTGAATGTGTGACGGACTATTTTTCACACGAAGGCACACGAACGCTGATAGACAAGCTCAAAGCGTGCGGACTTGTCACCACCTGTCAGATCAAAAAGCAGGGCGGAATATTCGACGGTATGACATTCGTTCTGACAGGAACGCTTCCGACTCTTAAACGCGCACAGGCAGAGGCCATGATAGAGGAAAACGGCGGAAAGGCATCATCGTCGGTGTCGAAAAAGACGACTTATGTGCTTGCAGGCGATGAGGCAGGGAGCAAGCTGGCAAAGGCACAAAGCCTTGGAATAAAGATAATAACGGAGGAAGAATTTTTGGAAATGCTCCGATAATTCAGGACAGATATGCTTATAGATCATGTAAAAATATACATTAAGGCGGGCAACGGCGGCAACGGCTGTGTATCCTTCCGCCGTGAAAAATACGTTGCAAAGGGCGGACCCGACGGCGGCGACGGCGGTAAGGGCGGTAATATCGTATTTACTGTTGATGAGGGCACAAACACCCTTCTTGCCTTCAGATACAGAAAGAAATTCGTTGCCGAAAACGGCGGCGACGGAAAGGGCGATAAATTCCACGGCAAAAACGGCGCTGACCTTGTTATTCAGGTTCCCCCGGGAACTCTTATAAAGGATGCTGAAACGGGCAGAATAATACACGATATGGGTCCCGGCGGCGACTTTGTTTGCCTTAAGGGCGGCAAAGGCGGCTGGGGAAACAAGCATTTTGCAACACCCACACGTCAGATACCCAGATTTGCCAAAAACGGCATTGACGGAGAGGAAAGAGAGGTACTGCTCGAATTGAAGATGCTGGCTGATGTCGGACTTGTAGGTCTGCCTAACGTTGGCAAATCGTCAATTCTCTCACGCGTAAGCGCGGCAAGACCGAAAATCGCAAATTACCATTTTACGACCCTGTCACCAAGCTTGGGAATAGTTAAGGCGGACGGCGAAAAGGGCTTTGTAATGGCTGATATTCCCGGTATAATAGAGGGCGCATCAGAGGGCGCAGGTCTCGGACATGCATTTTTGCGCCATGTTGACAGATGCCGTATGCTCGTGCATGTTGTTGATGCTTCTCAATGTGAGGGCAGAGACGTTATCGAGGATATAAAGCTCATTAATTACGAGCTTAAGAAGTACAGCGAGGAGCTTGCATCACGTCCTCAGATAATTGCCGCAAACAAAAGCGATATGATAGATTTCAATGCGGAATATATCAAGGAATTTGAGCAGTTCGTCAGCGATATGGGATACGGCCTTATATACGTTTCGGCAGTCACGGGAAAGGGGCTTGACGAGCTTGTAAGACAAACGTCATCAATGCTTGAACAGCTTCCTCCCTTAACGATATACGAGCCTGAAATATCCGACGAGGAGATAATGGCTGATGATGACGATAAGACGATAAGCGTAAGATACGATGACGGAGTTTATTTCGTTGAAGGAAAATGGCTGTATAAGCTTATGGGCAGGATTAATTTTGACGATAGAGAATCAATGGCGTATTTTGATAAAATGCTTCGCAAATACGGCATTTTCGATCAGATGGAGGCAAACGGAATAAAGGACGGAGATACTGTAAATCTCTACGATTTTGAATTTGATTACGTAAAATAAACGAAACGGAGCAAAACAATGAAATTGGTAAAAGCGGTAAGCCTTATCACAGTGCTGTCTATCTTGACGCTTGCAGTAGCAATATGCGTATCGGGTGACGTTGTAACACAGTCGTTCGCGCAGGGAACGATAAAGGATGATGCTTACGTTACGGAAACGTTCAGCTATGATTTTGTTTCAGCCGACCTTGAAAGGCTGAAAAATGACAGTATGATCTCCTTTCAGCTCGGTGAAAATGTTCAGAAAAGTACATACGGTCTATACGTTGCCAACAGCGGCTGGGATTCGGTTGGTATAAATTACCATACGAAGACGAACGGCTATACCTTCAGCTCCTTTTTACGTCACGGCGATATTGATTCAAGCGCGGGAAATCAGGCGGTAATGGTCGGTGTAAGATGCAACGGTACTCTTCATCTTTATATCGACACGGGCATATGGGCGCTTTGCTATGATGACGGGATAACATTTTACTGTGACGGCGTGAATACGAATATTAAGTTTGATTCATTGCCCGCCTCGTTTAAAAACGGTGCTACTCTGACAGTTAAGGATAAGGGCGGAAACGGCGATATTGAATATTACATATCATCATCGTCACTTGAAAAAACGTATATAGGCAGACTTACAATAACCGGTGCTTCGATAAATGCATACGATGAAAACGGAGATTACATCTCAAGCTATAAGCACAGAGAAAGCATAAGAGACGGCGGCTATTGCAGAATAATGTCCCACTATGTTGAAGGATATATCTCAAATATGACGCTTGATGTTCAGCATGCATCGTCATTTTACGAAAACAAGCCGATAATCGCAATAGCAAAGAATAAAAAATACTGCTTTGCAGATCTTGTCAAATACGATCTGAACAAGCAGCAGAACGCACCGTGCTTTGAATACACGGGCGGATATTATATTTCCGCATCCGTTCTTGCGCAGATGGTCGGAATGGAATATTCAGAGGATGCCAAAGGACTGAAATTCACATACGGCTCAAACGTTATTGAATATTTCTTCGGCAAGGATAAGGTAAACCTTCTCGGTAATGAAGTAGATGCAAATATGCCGATAATGTACAAGGATACGTATTTTATCTGCGCTGATGAATTTGCATCGTTCATAGGCTATAAGACGGTAAAGGATGCAAGCGGTATTATGATAATGCATTCGCCTCAAAGCGATGCATCCGCATCGCTTCAGCTTTACAAGGAAAGATTTGCTTTATACGATCAGGTAGTGTTCAATTACAGCGACGTTTCATGCGATCAGACGGGAGTTGGCAAGTATAAGCAGTGCCCGCAGGATGAAAGACTCGTCGGCGTTGCGTATACGACGTGGTTAAGACCTAATTCATCGTGGGGCGATGGACATACCTGGGATATGCCTCTCATAGGCCCTTATGCATCAGACAACAGAAACGCAATAAGACAGCACGCTATCTGGCTTGCAGATGCGGGAGTGGATTTTATCGTGGTAGACTGGTCAAACAACGTCGGATATGATCCGAAAACCATGTACCGTGAGGACTTTGCGATGATCGAAAATGCAACATATGCGATATTTGAGGTCTTTGCAACGGTTGAAAATGCTCCTAAGATATGCATTATGACAGGCCCGGGACACGTTGGTACAGGTACGTTTACCGACGGTCAGATGGCACGCAAAAATAATCAGATATACAATGAGTTTATAGCAAACAGCGCCTATAACGATATGTATTTCTATTACGAGGGAAAGCCGCTTTTGCTTTGCTATGCGGCAACGCCGTCGTTTATAAAAAACAATACCGCACCGTATACCGACAGCCGCTTTACAGAACGCTGGGTAACGGGATTTATAGGTCAGCAGTCCGGACTTTATAACACGAAAACATACCTTTCTTACCTGCATTGGAGCTGGGAGGAGCGTGTAAAGCAGACGTACACCGTATATAACAATATTCCCGAATGTATGACTGTCGTTGCAGCGTACAGAGGACAGAGCTCACCCGGCAGCAGCGGATATATTGCACCGGGCGGCAGAAATAACGGTCAGACGTTCCGTACCCAGTGGCAAAGAGCCAACGATATAGGCGTTAAAATATCGCTCGTCGTTTCGTTTAACGAATGGACAACGGGCGAGCAGAATTCACTTGAGGTAAGTAAGGATATCGAGCCGTGCGTTACGTACGGAACATTCTATCTTGATATACTTAAGGAGCAGATAAAAAAATTCAAGGGCAAGGTGGACACATCTGTTGACAGCGTGAATTATACAACGGGTGTATACGATTCCGGTGCAACAACTCACAGAAACGGTGCTGTTAAGTGCTTGGTGACAGCAGGCGAAAATGAGAATGCTCATATCAGCGGCTGGTTTGCATCCAGCAGAAGCGTAAGCGGATTTCAGTGCAGCGTAAACGGCGGCTCTTTGTTTGATATAACATCCGAAAAGGACAGCAGTATTCCCGAGCGTGTACTTGCGTATATGCCGGGCTGTAACGGTATCAATACGTACAAGCTCGACCTTGCAAGCGAAGACCTTAACGAAGGCAAGAATAACGTAAAAGTATATGCGAAAACAACGAGCGGAAGCATTCTGTGCGCAGATCTTACGCTTATAAGCTCAGATGAGGTGTGGATATCTTCAACTGACGGTGATGTAACGGTTCAGCGCGGCGATAACGTAACATACGTAAGAGTTCCGTGCGGATATACAAGCGATATGCTTTTGTCGGTGCTTAACAAGGGATGCACGATCGACGGAGAGCTTGCAACAGGAAGCAGAATAAACCTTACGGTAGATTCGCTGTTATGCGATACTGCTTATATCATAGTCAGCTACGATATAAACGGCGACGGCACAGTTAACGCAAAGGACTGCATAAGAGCGAAAAAGTTCAGAGAGGATGACTCATCAAAGGATATATATTTTGATGCCTGTGACCTTGATCTTGACGGGGAGATTTCACTTGAGGAAATCGTAACTATCAGCGAAGCGGTGATCAATTAAATTAATGCTTTAAAGGCGGCGAAATTGCAATTATATGCATTTTCGCCGTCATATTAAACAAAAGAGTTTTTTTGTAATTAACGATTTTGTGCATAATCAATAAAATTGATAAAACTAAAAAAATGGTATTGACAAATGCAAAAAATTGGTGTAAGATAGCAACATCAAACACAGTGAAGAAAACGGCGGAGAAAGATTTTTACAGAGAGTCGGCGTTTGGTGCGAGCCGATAGAGTCAATTTCCAAAAAGCCATATCATTTCTGAGTGGGAGAGGTGAACTGCAGTAGCTTCTCACGATTAGCCGCGTTAAGGCGAAGGGCTTTGTGATGAGTCCGAAGTGGCATATATTATGCAAATTGAGTGGTACCGCGGTATTTATCCGTCTCAATGTCAGTGGACATTGGGGCGTTTTTTATTTTCACTCAAGCCGCTTTGAACAAAAACAAACCGAATTATTTTAAGAAAGGTTTAAAAACAATGGAAAAAACAGATTTGAAACATCAATTGTGCGAAGTTGCTCAAAGAATCAGGACCTTGCGTGAAATAATGGGTATTTCTCCGGAGGAAATGGCACAGAAAACGGGCGTTACAACGGAGAATTATCTCAAGTATGAATCCGGTGAAATGGATTTCAGCTTTACTTTTATTTACAAGTGTGCAAACAATCTTAACGTAGATCCGACCGATCTTATAAAGGGTGAAAGCCCCACGCTTTCAAACTATAACCTTACAAGAAGCGGTGAGGGCTTGCCCATAACACGCAGAGCGGGCTTCAAGTATTTTAATATGGCGCCGCTTTTCAAGCAAAAAACGGCAGAGCCGTTTATGGTCGAAATGCCGTATAATGCCGCTGATGTTGACAGTCCCATAAAGCTTTCAACACACGAGGGTCAGGAGTTCGACGTCGTTATTTCGGGCAGAATGAAGGTACAGATCGGAAATCATACCGAAGTACTCGGCCCCGGCGACTCCATTTACTATAATTCATCTGCGCCTCACGGAATGATTGCCCTCGACCCTGAGGGAACGAAGTTTTACGCTATCGTTCTGAAAAAGACGGACGGCGATGAAGAAAAGGATAAATTCGATCAGATCGTTTCTCAAAGAAAGGGAAGACGTGATGCTCACGCAACAAGCATCGCCGCCAACTTCATCGACACGGAATGTGACGAAAACGGCGTATTGAAAAAAATATCATTCAAAAACGAAGATAAGTACAATTTCGGATTTGACACGGTTGATGCATTGGCTGAAAAATGTCCCGATAAGCTGGCAATGCTTCACATCTCAAACGATAAAACGGAAAGACGCTTTACATTTGCCGATATGAAAAAGTATTCCGCTATGACGGCAAATTATTTTGAGTCATTGGGAATTAAAAAGGGCGACAGAGTAATGCTCGTTTTAAAGCGTCACTATCAGTTCTGGTTCTCCATCGTTGCGCTTCATAAGATAGGCGCAATAGCGATCCCTGCTACAAATCAGCTTATGAAGCATGATTTTGAGTATCGCTATGAGGCGGCAGGCGTAAGCGCTATCGTCTGCACATCTGACGGCGATGTGTCAAATCAGGCGCAGCAGGCATCAGAAACGTACGGCAAGCCGATGGTAAAGATCATAGTCGGTGAAAAAAAAGACGGCTGGCACGATTTCAATACGGAATTTGCGGAAATGTCGGACGTTTACGACAGACGCCCCGATTCTCCGTGCGGAACAGACCCGATGCTGATGTACTTTACATCAGGTACTACGGGCTATCCGAAGATCGCAATGCACGATTACAGATATGCTATCGGCCACTATATCACGGCAAGATATTGGCATAACGTAAATCCCGAGGGACTTCACTTTACAATATCCGATACGGGCTGGGGCAAGGCAGTATGGGGCAAGCTGTACGGCCAGTGGCTTTGCGAGGCGGCAGTATTCACATATGATTTTGACAGATTTGATGCTAACGAAATACTTCCGATGTTCGCAAAGTACAATATAACTACGTTCTGCGCTCCCCCCACGATGTACCGCTTCTTCATAAAGGAGGATCTTTCTAAGTTCGATCTGTCGGGAATCGAGTATTCAACAACGGCAGGCGAAGCCTTGAACCCTGAGGTGTTCGACCAGTGGCGTAAGGCAACGGGCCTTACCATAATGGAAGGCTTCGGACAGACGGAAACAACGCTTTCTATATGCAATCTCGTAGGCACGACTCCGAAGCCGGGAGCAATGGGCAGACCGAGTCCTCAATATGATGTTGACCTTGTTGACGAGGACGGCAACAGCGTTCCCGTCGGCGAAACGGGCGAGATCGTTATCCACGTTGACAAGAGCACACCGTGCGGACTTTTCAAGGGCTATTACCGAAATGAAGAAAAAACGAAAGAGGTATGGCACGACGGACTGTATCATACGGGTGATACTGCATGGCGTGATGAGGACGGATATTTCTGGTATGTCGGAAGAACTGACGATGTTATCAAATCATCAGGCTACCGCATAGGTCCGTTTGAGATCGAAAGCGTAATTATGGAATTACCCTACGTTTTGGAGTGCGCGGTCACAGCAGTACCCGATCCGATCAGAGGTCAGGCGATCAAGGCGTCTATCGTTCTGGTAAAGGGCAAAGAGGGAACTGACGAATTGAAGAAGGAAATTCAGAACTACGTAAAAGAGCATACAGCTCCGTATAAATACCCCAGAGTCGTACAGTTTATGACCGAATTACCCAAAACCATCAGCGGTAAGATAAAGAGAAACGAGTTAAGATAAAAATAAATGATCTGCTGCAAGTGCGAAAAGCGTGCTTGCAGCAGATTTTTCCTTATATCCGTTCTTGCGCACAGTATATAAAAACGAAACGGCGCGGGTGGGGCAAACACTATATGTTGTGTTGAGACACTCGCACTTGTTATTAAATCGTTAACATTTCGTTTTTTTTTTTTTTACATATTAAGACTTTATTAACGTCTTGTTTTTGGCATATCTTGTGGTATACTGTTTTTTATCACTGATAAAAAATCATTACTAAAAAGGAGAGCCAAATATGAAAAAAGCGTTTATTTCAACTGTTTCATTGGCACTTGTTTTCTCTATGGCGTTGTCATTTGCTTCCTGTGAGGGCGATGATGATGCAACGAAAGAAAACACAAGTGCGGCAACTGAGGCAACACAGACAAATGCACCCCAAGCAACCGAAGGAGAGACGGAAAAGGCAACAGACCGTCAGACAGACACACCCGACGAAAGCGAGCCTATTGAGGACAGTGCGACAAATGCCATCGTTACAGAGGTAACGGTAACAGACGCACCTGAAACAAAACAGCCGCAGATAATCGTGCAAACGACGAAAGCCCCCGAAACGTCAGCTCCAGCAGAGGATACAACTAAAGCACCCGAGACGGAAGCACCCGTTGAAGATACGACATCAGAGGTAACGACAAAGCCCGAAGAGGACACAAAAGCCCCTGCAACCACCGCCCCGGGACAAGACCCGAACGTAGACTATTCAGAGTGGGGCAAGCACGGATTTGAAAACCTGCTCCCCATACCTTTGCCTTTCAGCGATGAGGAAGCGAATTGGAAAAGTAAAAAAGAAGATTCAACTTATTTTAAAGTCAAAAATTATAAAATGATATACTTTGAAGATAATGACGATTTTGTAAGTGCTATAAGGGAATATGCGGAAAGATATGTAGCACTCGGATATACTCCTGAATTTGAAAAATACGTTTTCATGGTATATTCCGAAACGGAACTCTTTACATTCACGTGCAGCGCCCACGGTTATGTCTCCATCGAAATGTTATTTCTTTAATAACACCGAAGGTGTTACGCCTCGCCCGTCCCCCCCAACGGGACGAGGCGTTTTCTGTGTTGTGCGAACGCTCTTACGCCTGTCAATTCTGCATAAAGAATCGTTGCAACTGATCTTACTTTGAAAACGGGGACGAGGCGTTTACTTTTTACTATTCCTTGATGCAACAGCCCGTTTTGTATTGACAAATTCGTTTTAAGGTGATATAATCAAGCAGGAAATATTTATTAAAGATAAGGAATTATTATTTATGAAGCTTGGTATAGTAGGTCTTCCTAACGTTGGAAAAAGTACGCTTTTTAATGCAATAACAAAAGCAGGGGCAGAATGTGCAAACTACCCCTTCTGTACGATAGAGCCGAACGTGGGCGTCGTTCCCGTGCCCGATCACCGTCTTGACGTGCTTGCTGAAATGTATTCACCGCAAAAGTACACCCCCGCAGTTATAGAGTTTGTCGATATTGCAGGTCTTGTAAAGGGCGCCTCGCACGGCGAGGGCTTGGGCAATAAATTTTTGTCCCACATTCGTGAGGTCGATGCAATAGTACACGTTGTAAGATGCTTTGAAAATGAAAATATCATTCACGTTGAGGGCGACGTTAACTCTCTTCGTGACGTTGAAACGATAAATACAGAGCTCGTTCTGTCCGATATGGAGATAGTTCAGAAGCGTATTGATAAGGACGAAAAGCTCCTTAAGGCAGATAAGTCGATACTGCCCGAAATAGAGTTTCTTAAAAAGCTCTCCGCACATCTTGACAGCGGCAAGACTGCGCGCTGTATGCAAATGGACGATGATGAGCGTGAAATACTCGCAACTCTTCCTCTGCTTTCCGCAAAGCCCGTAATTTACGCAGCCAACGTTTCAGAGGATGAGGTATCGTCCGAGCCCGTTGACAACAGCAATTATGCAGAGCTTAAGAAATACGCATCTGAGGAAGGCTCTGAAATAATCCCCGTTTGCGCAGAGCTTGAATTTGAGATCGCAGCGCTTGACGATGAGGAAGCAAAGGCGTTTTTGCAGGAGCTTGGAATGGGACAAAGCGGCCTTGACAGACTTATCAAGGCAAGCTATAAGCTGCTCGGTCTTATCAGCTTCTTAACGGCAGGTCCTCAGGAGGTAAGAGCGTGGACGATAAAGCAGGGAACTAAAGCTCCCGGGGCGGCAGGCAAGATACATTCCGACTTTGAACGCGGCTTTATCCGCGCGGAGATAATCGGCTTTGACGATCTTGTTCAGTGCGGCAAAAATATGACCGTTGCAAGAGAAAAGGGCTTGATACGCAGTGAGGGCAAGGAATACGTAATGCGTGACGGCGATGTTACTTTGTTCAGATTTAACGTATAAATATCAACAGAAAAAAGACGATTTTGAAAAAAACCGTCTTTTTTTATAAATCAGAATCGATATACTTGCTTTTAAAAACAAAAAGCATCAGATCAGTTAAGATCCGATGCTTTGGAGCTGCTAGACAGAGTCGAACTGTCGACCTCATCCTTACCAAGGATGTGCTCTGCCAGCTGAGCCATAGCAGCACAACACCTGTATAATACCAAAAAAAAGAGCATTTGTCAAGTGCTTTTTTAAAAAAACTTATTTTGAAAGGCAAAATGATGAAAAATAAAACGTGGGCATTTATCGGCTGCGGATGGGCAGGCGGCGATATGGCGCAAAAGCTCGTTGAAAGCGGAAGAAGAATAAACGGACTTTACAGCCGTAATTTTGAAAGGGCATCCGAATTTGCGAAAAAATACGGAATAGATACGGTATACGAAAGATTTGATGCTCTTTGCCGTGATGAAAGCATTGAAAACGTATATATCGCAACGCCTCACAGCGTTCACGCACAGCACATAAAAGCGTGCCTTTTAAGCGGAAAAAACGTACTGTGCGAAAAGGCTATCGTTATGAACATATCACAGCTTGACGATTTGTGTGGTATTGCAAACGAACGCTCGTTAAGGCTTGCGGAGGCGATGACCGTATACAATATGCCCCTGCACCGTCAGCTTTCCGAAAGGGTGAAGGGCGGCGCATTCGGCAAGGTCAATCTCATACAGGTGAATTTCGGAAGTACAAAGCCGTACGATATGTCAAACAGATTTTTCAGTATGGAATACGCGGGCGGAGCTATGCTTGATATCGGCGTGTACGCTTTAGCACTTGAAAGTATGTATTCGACGGGTGAAATATGCAGTATCGATTCAAATGTAACAAAAGCTCCGAGCGCAGTTGACGAGTCATTCGGCGCAGTTATAAAGCGTTGCGGCGGGCAGATAAGCACAGTTACCGTATCGCTTCATTCGAAGCTGCCGAAAAGAGCCGTCATATCGTGTGATGATGCGTATATAGAAATACAGGATTATCCGAGAGCAGACAAGGCACTTATCGTATACAATGACGGAAAAACAGAGGTATTTTCATCAGGAAAAGCATCAGATGCCCTTCTGTATGAGATACAGGCATTTGAAAACGGAAGTAATATGCATTTTGAAAATACGTACAGCGTTATGAAAAGTATGACTTATATGAGAGAAAAGTGGGGTCTGCATTATCCCTGTGAGGATTAAAGCGTGCTTTCAAGCTCACGCTTCAGCTTTTTGATTATCTTTTTTTCAAGCCGTGAAATATAAGATTGCGATATTCCCAGAGCGTCCGCCGTTTCCTTTTGCGTCAGCTCCTTTTTGCCGTCAAGCCCGAACCTTAAACGGATTATCTCACGCTCACGGGGGGCTAACGAGTTTACCATTTTGTTTATCATATCTCTTTCTTCGTCCTGCTCAATACCGCCGGAAACCGTGTCAGTATCGCTTCCTATAACATCGCACACCAAAAGCTCGTTTCCGTCATGATCCACGTTCAACGGCTCATCAAGCGACATTTCGTTACGCGAGGCATTGTTTTTCCGTATATACATCAGTATTTCATTTTCGATGCACCGTGAGGAATACGTGGCGAGCTTTATGTTTTTTTCAACGTTATACGTGTTTACCGACTTTATAAGACCTATCGTGCCTATTGAAATAAGATCCTCAATACCGATGCCCGTGCTTTCAAATTTTTTGGCTATGTATACTACAAGGCGGAGATTTCGTTCTATCAGCACGCCCTTAAGCTGAGGCTCGCTTGCAAGCCTTTGAAGTATTTCGTTTTCTTCCTCAGGCGATAGCGGAGGGGGAAGCGTCTGTGATCCGTTTATGTAAAAAACGGACGTTCTTTTTGCCTTAAGTCCGAATATTTTTTCAATAAAGTGAGTTATTATCATATTCTTTCCTTTCTGCTCTACGGTATAAGACATATTGGGGCTATACCGTCAAAATCCGTAAATTCACCGCTTTGAGCTATTGCGATCACCGCCTTTACGGCGGTTTTTTCTTTTGTGAGTATTATTCTGTCGGGCAGTATTCCGATGAGCATACACTCGCCCGTCGGGGTTGACGACGGTATGTATCTCAGCTTTGACATAAGATAAGGTACTTTAAGTATGTCCTCTTGACGAAAGCCGATATTTTCCCTGAACCATTTTTCGCACACGACTATAACAGGTGTCGATGTGATAGGCTCTGTAAGCAGGTTTCCGCTGTCGCACAGAGTGTGCAGACGGCTCGTTTTTCCGTTTACGGTTATTGAAAAATCAACGTATTTTTCGTTTTTTCCGCCTGCGAAGATCCTGCCCGTTACATAAGAAAGCACACCGCACAGCGCGATCAAAGCAAAAAACAGCCATATCGGTATTTTTGCTTTACCCGCGCTTTGAGAGCTTAGCGGAATATTGTGCAGTATCTTATCGAAAAATGAATAAAAGGCGGTAACCGCTCCCCCGCACAAAAGAGAAACACCATAAAACAATACGCAAAGCTTTAAAAAAACTCTCATAGATACCTTCGGATACGCAATAAGGCACATAGCTATGTATACCGATGTGTTCAGTATAACACCCAGAAGAGTGCTTTTAATAAGCAGCGCAAGAACTCCGTACACACCGCCTATGACCGATGCTATCAAAAGATATCTGCTTTTACACTCAAGATGAAGTATTCTCCCGCTTATGAAAAGCGACAGAAAATCCATGGAAAGATTTATCAAGAATAAAACATCGCCGTATACGGTAGTTTTCAATGGAATGTCTCCTTTTTTCTTTCTGGTATTATTGTATACCACCTTCGGTGAGTAATTTGTCATACTGTGCAATATATAAAAAAGACTTTTGCATAAAAAATGCAATACAGGAAATAATTTTATTATTAATACTATTCTGTTTTTGAAAGGTACGTCGGTATGAAAAGGGTCGATATACTCAAAAAAATAAAAAGATGTATGTCCGTTATCAAATACGATGACAGCATATCTGAAAACTATTGGTTTATAGCCCAAAGGTCAAGCATTGCTCAGGGAAATATTGAAATGTGCAAGGAAAGCTCATTTCCGAATTTTGAGCTGCTCAGAATACTGCTTGAAAGATACGGCTATGAAATAACCGAAAAGGAGCTTTGTAATGAGATAAAGGCATTGTCAATGACAGATGCAGAGCTGAAGATGCTTCATTCACTTATCGTATTTTGCTGTATACTCGCCATAGCAGACGGAAAAAAACGCGCTGAGGCAATAGGCTTTCTTGATCGCTCAGGCTATTTTGACTATGGGGCAATATATCAGAATTACAGCGAATTGCAAAGAATGCTTCTGACCTTTCCCGACTATAAAAAAAGCAACGCTTCAACCAGAGCGTTGTATGTTGAGTATCTGGAGCGTTACGCAAAAAAGAATAAAACAACAAGCATAAAGGCTCTAAGGCAGATACCGCAAGGCAGCCTTACGCAAATTCTTATGAGCGGTCAGCACCGTATATCAAAAAAGCTGTATTTCCCGCTGATAATAGCAATAACTGTGTTGCTTGCTGTATCAGAGGGCGTATTGATATTCAAGCCATTCAGCTATTACGCCGTAGCTCCGTTTATTTTTTCGCTTTTTCCGCTTTATGAATGCTCCGTATATCTTGTAAATTATTCATACTCAAGGCTGTTTTCGCCGAAGGTAAAGATGGCTCTTCGCTCTGACTGTCTGCCAAGCGGTGTAAAAACGCTTGCCGTCATAACAACGCTGATAGACGGCGACGGCGATGAAGCATTGCAGAAGATAGAGCAATATTACATTTCAAATAAATACGATGGATTACTGTGCGGAATACTCGCAGATCTTCCCGATTCCGACAAGGCATACAGCGAAAAGGACGAGCAGATAATAAGTGCTTTGAGCGAAAAGATCAAAGCTCTGTGCGAAAAACACGGAGATGTGTTTTTCCTGTTTTACAGAGGCAGGCGGTACAGCATCACTCAAGGGCGCTTTATTGCGCCTGAGAGAAAAAGGGGAGCAGTATTGCAGATGTGCCGATTATTGTACACAGGACAAGGCGATATCAATATATGCGGAAATGCAGAGGCTCTTTCAGGTGTAAAATATCTCATAACGCTTGATTTTGATACCGTTATGATGCCGCATACGGCAAGACGCCTTACGTGCGTTATGGAGCATCCTGCAAATAAAGCCGTATTTGATGCAAACGGAAGGATAGTAAGGGGGCACGGTATATTACAGCCGTGTGTGGATACTGTCTTTGTAAATGGGAAAAGTGCTTTTTCTCTTATGTCATCGGGAAACGGCGGCGTTCAGTCATACAGTAACGCGCGGTTTGATATATATGAGGAAATATTCAAAAAGGGCATATTCTGCGGCAAGGGAATTATTAACTGCGAGGCGTTTTACAAAGCTGTATACGGTGTTCTTCCCGATGAAAAAATACTGTCGCACGATGTTGTCGAGGGGTGTCTGTGCAATGCGGGAATGATACCCGATATTTCGTTTTATGATACAACGCCATCCAACGCCCTGTCATATTACAAAAGGCTTGAGCGATGGGTAAGGGGCGATGTTCAGACATACGTATCATTCTGCGGAAAATATATAAAAAAGAAAAACGAAAAAATAAAAAATCCGCTGAACAGCTTTGATAAATACAAGCTGTTCGATAATGTGCGGCGTGATCTTGTGCCGTTTTTCGCCGTGCTTGCAATGATATGCGCATCGCTGGCAATGCGGCATATCTGCACCTGCATTGCGGTTTTTTCGCTGTTTTATCTCGGAATACCGACGGTCGTTTCATTATTTGAATGTCTTTATTCAGGGGCATTCGGCGTGAAAAGAAAATTCTATTCATTTACCGTATCGCAATTCTGGTACAATATACTTTTTCTTCTGTTCAGGACAGTGTCCTTGGGGTACGATGCATATATCGGCATAAGCGCGTGTATCCGTTCATTATGGCGTCTTTATGTCAGCGGTGAGCATCTGCTCGATTGGGTGTGCGCATCAAAGGCGGAAAAAAGCCTTAAGGGCGGTTTTTTGTCATATCTGATAAAGGGAGCGTTTTCGGTTGTAACGGGTGTGTTCTTCCTTTTATTCGTTCCTTACGGAATATACCGAAGCGTCGGCTTATGTCTTGCATTATCTCCTGTTGTTCTGTATATTCTTAAAAAAAGTCCGAAGAAGGATATTTTACCTGCTCCTACACAAAAGCAACGCAAGGCAGTTGAGCGTTATGCAGGCGATATGTGGCGTTATTTTGAGTATACGGTGAACTCTGAAAGCAATTATCTGCCCGTTGACAATGTATCATATATAAGCGGCGAAAAGATCGCTTACCATACCTCACCTACAAATATCGGTATGTATCTTATGTCGGTCATAGCCGCATATGATTTTGCTCTGATAGATGCAGCATCCGCAATACAACGCATAGAAAAGACCGTATCAACAGTAGAGCATTTGAAAAAATACAAGGGGAATCTGTATAATTGGTACGATGTAAGAACGGTGAATACTCTGTCGGATTTTGTGTCATTTGTTGACAGCGGAAATTTTCTTTGTGCGTTGGTGTGTGTTGAAGCGACGCTTATGACTCTCGATTGTCCAAGATCGCTTTTACAGCGTATAAGACGGATCATTGACAGCACGGATCTTGCGTGTATGTATGACGAAAGCGCCTGTATGTTCTATATAGGCATTGATGAAAAAAACGGAGTGACTGCAAATAATCACTACGATATTTATATGAGCGAGGCAAGAACGGGCGATTATCTCGCTTTTGCTATGGGAAAGATCAATTCTGACTGCCTGAGCAATACACACCGTGAGGTTATAAGCCAAAACGGATATATAGGACTTGCATCCTGGACGGGAACTGCATTTGAATATTTTATGCCCTCGTTGTTTTTGCCCCGTATGAGCGGAAGCCTTGAAAATGAAGCGTTGAAATTTGCATACAGGATACAAAGACAGAATGCCGTAAGATGCGCGGATAAGCCGTACGTTTACGGTATGTCCGAGTCGTGCTATTTTGAGCTTGACGGGGATATGAATTATCAGTATAAGGCGCACGGAAGCCAACAGCTCGGATTGAAAAACGGATTGTGGGAGGATACTGTAATAAGTCCGTATTCCTCATTCCTTATGCTGTGTATGAGCGGTGATGTGCTGAAAAATCTTGCGTATCTTGAAAGATACGGCGCATACGGCAATTTCGGCTTTTATGAGGCGGTAGAGTTTACAAAAAGCCGCATCGGCAGCGGCTTTGCATTGGTAAAGTGCTATATGTCGCACCATATCGGTATGAGTATGGTAGCGGCGGCAAATTTCATATTTGACGGAATATTCGTAAAACGATTCACCTCTGATATTTATATAAAAAGCTCACTTTATTCTCTTTATGAAAAAATACCGACAGAGCAGGCTCCGTATAAGCATCGGAAAAACGAGCAAAGCAATGTATGCGAGCTTGTAAAGCATAAGCAGGATCAAAGCTGCTGTATCATATCGAACGGCTTGTGCCGCCTTAGCGTATCGAACGGCAGCATATCGCTTGATTACGGTGATATATGTATAAGCGAAAACGAAAAGGAATACGGCAAGCTTCGCCTTTTTTCCGATATTAATGGCAAGAGTGTTTGCATAAATGAGGGCAAATGTGTCTGCTCTGATGCTGTATCACTGTTCAATGCCGATAATATTGCATCTGCAAGTATGACTGTAAGCGGTGATAAAAGCGTGTTTTGTATTGATGCATCAGCCCCGTGCGCTGACAGCATCCGTATGGAATTTGCCCCTGTTATGACAAGCAGGGCAGAATACGTATCACACATCAGCTACAGCCGTCTGTTTGTTACTGTAAAATGTGAAAACGGTATATTGATATACCGAAGAAAGAAAAACAATAAGCAGTTTTATGTTTGTATAGCGGCAATCGAAAACGGCCATAGCAAAGGCTTTGAATACAGATGCGAAAATAACGGCAGGTATTATCCGTCAAATGAAAATACGGAATTTTTCTGTCCTGTAACACCGATTGCCGACATTTGTGTTAAGGGAGAAAAAACGTGCTTTCTTATATCCTGCGGATACGATCTGCAAAGGGCAATAGAGCAGATATACGAAATATCAAATGTATCTGATATAACGCAGAGGAATAAAGAGCAGATATCACAGCTTAATAAAACCGTTTTTCATAACGGGTTTTATTCAGACGATGTGATGTACGCATATCTTAACCGAACGTACAGACCGAGCGTCAAGACCGACAAGAGCTTTTACGGCGTTCATACGCTGTGGAAATACGGCATTTCAGCAGACAATCCGATAATGGTCCTCGATATAAGATGCGAATATCTTTCTAAGGTAGCACCGTTTTCCGTGCTTACAGCGGTGGCAACTCATAAATCGATGCTGATAAAGGGCGCAAAATACGATACGGTAATACTGTATACGGAAAACAACGAATATAACAGAGAAAACGAACAAACTCTGAAGCACGTGTTGAAAAGTATGGGCGCGCTTTCGCTTCTGAATCAGAAAAACGGTATATTTCTGGTAAGGTGCGATGATGAAAAGGAAAAGGAGCTGTTTGTCGACATATCATTTTATCCGCATATACCGCATAAGAGTGTTTTACACGGCGAAGAAAAAAGCATATGTGTTGAAAGTGACAATGAGAATATATGTGATATTGTTGATGGCTCTGTAAGGATCGCAGGCCCGCTTTTGAAAATGCCGTGGAGCTACGTTTATGCAAATGAGAGCTTCGGCACGCTCGTAATGCACAACTCGCTCGGATATAGCTGGTACGGAAATTCAAGAATGGGAAAGCTCACCGAGCATACGTGCGATGTGTTACAGTACGGAGCGGAAAATATTTATCTTGAATGCGACGGGGAGCTGTACGATGTTCTGAAATGCTGTGAGAAAACAGTTTTTCACAGCGAACAGGCAGAGTATATCGCAAATGTGTGCACCTTGCGTATTACAGTGCAGGTGTGCTGTGATGCAAAATATCCCGAAAAGCACGTGTGCGTCAAAATAACGAATTTCAAGCAAAAGAGTGTAAACTGCGAAATATGCTATAAGGCAGATATTATATGCGGAGAAAACGCGCGCAGCTACGGAGCATTGAGCGGTATGACCACAGATAAGCTCCTGTGTGTTACGGATGTATACGGAAATATGCCCGACTGCCTGTTATACAGCGATAAGGGCAGTATTTCCGAGTTCAACGGCAGAAGCGGGGCTTTAAGATGCTTGCTTAAGATCAAGGCTCTGTCATCGTGTAAGATCGAATATACCTTTGGTGTGCGCCATACGCATATATCACGCAGTAAGATATTCGATAAGGAAGCGCAGCTATATAAAAAGGCGCTTGATGAATATCTCGATGTATACGTTCTTGAAACGTCGGATAAAAATCTCGATATGATGTTTAATAAATTTGCAAAGTATCAATCGCTGTACTGCCGTGTTTATGCCCGTTGCGGCTTTTATCAGACGTCGGGTGCCTTCGGCTTTCGAGATCAGCTCCAGGATATGCTATGCGTTATGTATTCTTATCCGGAATACGCAAGAGAGCATATACTTCTCTGTGCCGCCCATCAGTATTTACAGGGTGATGTTATGCATTGGTGGCATCCGGATCCGAGCAAGGATGAAATGGGTATACGCACGAGAATATCAGACGATCTTTTATGGCTTCCGTTCGTCGTTGAAAGATATATAAGGATAACGGGTGATGAGACTGTACTGTTTACGCCCGTAAGCTATCTGTCATCGCCTTCTCTTGAGGAATGGGAAAACGACAGATATGAAAAAGCTGAAAAAACAGTTGAAAAGGAAAGCCTGTATGCGCATTGTGTAAGGGCATTGAATGCATCGCTTACCTTCGGACAAAACGGTCTGCCTCTTTTCAAAAGCGGAGATTGGAATGACGGAATGAATAACGTCAAGGGCGAAAGCGTATGGCTCGGATGGTTTATGTGCAGTGTGCTTGACAAAATGGCGTATATGGCGGATATAGCAAAGGACAGCGATGGAAAAAAACAGTATACAGAGCTGCGAAGAACGCTTATGGCTCGTATAGAGAATATTGCATTCAACGGCAAGTATTATATAAGAGGCACGTACAGCGACGGAGCAGTCCTCGGTGATAACAATACCGGGTGTGATGTCGATATTATCGTTCAGGCGTTTGCCGCTATGTACGGAGAGGATGAAAAAAGAAAGCTGTTGTGTATGAAGCACGCCGAAAATGTCCTTTATGATAAGGAAAACGGCATTTTACGCCTGTTTTATCCACCTTTTGACGATAGCGACAGATACAGCGGATATATATGCGATTATCCTCCCGGAATACGTGAAAACGGCGGACAGTATACCCACGGAGCTATATGGGGAGCTATGGGATTTTTCCATGCGGGAATGAACGATACGGCATACAACGTGCTGAAAAGCGTAAATCCGCTTGTAAGATACGAAAGCAAGCATCTTGCCGAAAAATATAAGGGTGAAAGCTATGTGCTTGCAGCAGATATTTACGATAACAGCTATTCACGTGCGCGCTGCGGCTGGACTTGGTATACTGCAAGCGCAAGCTGGTATTTTGTCGCCGTTCTGGAAGGACTTTTGGGCTATGAGGAAAATGACGGAAAAATATCTGCGCACCCTCGCTACTGCAAGGACTTTTCTCATTTCAAGCTGACCGTTAAGAAAAACTCAAAAATAATAACAGTCACGGGAAAAAAGGGACACGAAACAAAAATAACGTCGTCAGATGCTTGACTCTGACGGCGTTATTATATTCCGTATTTCAGCTTTATTCTTTCAAATTTCCTGCCGAGAGGGCTGAAAAGCATAATTCCGAAAATGACGTTTGATACTGTGTATAATGCCATATGCGGAAGCGATGTTACAACTGCGCTTATGTACAGCGACGGGGTAAGAGAGCCGTTATAAAATACAGATGTCCATACGTCCATTACAAGCGAATAAAGAATTCCGCAAATAGCACAGTATATGATAAATACACACCTGCTTTTTTTCAGCGGCGAGGATAAAAGCCCTGATAAAAATCCTATTGTTCCCCACGCCAGCATTTGAAACGGTGTCCACGGTCCTTGTCCGAAATACATATTTGATACAAGCGCTGACATTGAGCCTATAAGAAATCCCGACTCTGCTCCCATATATACGGACGATATGACCGTTATTGCCGTGACAGGCTTTAAAAACGGTATAAATCTGCCTATAACACAAAGAGCGCTCATAACCGCGCAAAGAACGAGCCTGCGCGATGACAGCTTTTTTGTATCAAACGAGCAGTAAAACAGCACAAGCGACAGTATTGCAATAATGCAGGAGATAACGGTATAATTATTTTTAAACGGCAAAGCTCCTCCTGCCCATACCGTAAGAGGCATTATAACAAACGGAATTAAATATCTGATAACTGTTTTCAATGCATTCATACCGTTTTTTCACCGTTTATTTTCATTATTTCGACGCACTTATCGACTGTGATTATATTTTCGTAGTAATTGCGTGTCATTCTGCTGACGGGTGTTGTGTAAAACGTATTACGGCTGAAAAATTCGATCATCGGCAGATCCTCTGTGCATTCGCCGTTGAAAAGCAAAGCGCATCTGTCAGCGCACATTGCGGCAAATTCGCTATCGTGCGTTACGCAAAGCACCGTCCTGCCTTTATCCTTCAGCTTTTTTATCATATCGGCTATACTTAATGATGCTTCCTTGTCAAGCCCCTTTGTAGGCTCATCGAGAAGAATTATGTCCTGACCGTTGCCTGTTGCCATAGCCAACGCTAAAAGCTGGGCTTGACCGCCCGATATATCATAAGGGTGATTGTCGAGTATCGGTGTAAAATCGTAAGGAAATTCATCGATATTTTTACATTCTCTAAGCTCTTGCCGTACAGTATCGCGCGAAAATACCGTAAGCACGTCCTGCGGTAAAAGCGTGACTGTTTCATACAGATCTCCCGAGTATTGCTTCAAGCGCTTTCCGAGTATCCGTATTTCTCCGCTGTATGCCCTCAAGGCTCCCGCAATGATAGACAAAAGCGTTGACTTTCCGCTTCCGTTTCCGCCCAAAAGACAAAATATCTGCCCCTTTTTCACACAAAGATCCGCACCGTTAAGAATGTCCTTGCCGTTTTTCGTATATCTGAAATATAAGCCTTTTATTTCAATGGCAGGCTCTGTTGGTTCGTCATTTTTATCTTCGCTCAAAGTCCTGATGCTGTTTTTAAAATACGCGCGTATGTAATCCCGTCCGTCCTTTACGGTTATCGGAACCTTACAGTCGATGTCGAAATTTGAATATATGCGTGCGCTTGACGGCATAGCATCGTGAAGCGGGGGATATTCCGACAAGGCCTTAAGACCTGCATCAACTGTACCATAATATATAAGCTCCTTGTCCAATATCAGCATTTTGTCGGCGTATTCAAGCAACATCTCTATCGAATGCTCGCAAATTATAACACAGCACGCTAATTCACGGTTTATTTTTTTTATCAAGGATAATAGCTTTTCCTTTGCTATCGGATCAAGACGCGAGGTCGGCTCGTCAAGCACAAGTATGTCGGGCTGACATATCATAGCCGAGGCAATGGTAACTATCTGCTTTTGACCGCCCGACAGGGAATTACAGTCGCTGTGCAGAATGTCGTCAAGACCGAAAAAGTCCGATGCTTCCGCGATTTTTGTTATCATCTCCCGACGCGCCATCGCTTGATTTTCAAGCGCAAAGGCAAGCTCTGCATATACCTTGTCGCATACGATCTGCTCATCAGGGCTTTGGCATACGTAAGCGATCCTGCACCCGTGCGTGTCAATGCTTCCAAGACGTCTGCCAAGCGGCGCAACAGACGGAACAAGCTGCTTTAAAAGCGTGGTTTTTCCGCCGCCCGTTCTTCCGCAAACAACAACAAGCTCCCCTTCGTTTACGGAAAATGAAATGTTCTTCAAGCTCTCAGAAGATGATGTCGGATACGTAAATGTCAGATCCTTGACAGTAAGTATTTCCATTTTATCTCCTCTCCTGCTTGTGTTAGTGTCGGTAAAAATACGAGTGATGCCCAGCAAATGTACGACGCGTACGTAAGGGCAGATGCTTCAGGCACGGTAACTGTCGGATAGTATTCGAGCGATACACACCCGTTTGCTATTGCAAAAACGGTAACGCCTGCCAAAAGCGCATAAATAATAATGTATATAATATCGTAAAAGCGGAGCTTGTAAAAGGAAAAGCTCGTGCGGGCAATATTTCCGTATCCTCTTGCTTCCATACTGTCCGCTGTGATGATTCCGTTTTCCGTGCATCTTGTTATCATTACGGATAAGACCCTGATCTCGCATTTCAATTTGTTTATGGCGGTGTCGCTTTTGCATATCCCCATACATATCTGTGATTTGCGGGTTTGACTGTATAGGCGTAAAAACATAGGTACAAAGCGTATGACAGATGAAAAAAGCAGGGCTATATGAGGCGACAGACGCCCGAAAAGATATATTATTTTTTCACTCGTCATTATCCGCGAAAATGAAAAAAACCAATATATTACCGCTATTACTGAAAGGGAAGTGCATACTCCGTATAAAAGCGCTTCAAGTGTTATTGCAAAATCATTGATGAAGAAAAGCGCGGTTGCGCCGCTTGTGTTGAAAAGCGGGTTAAGCGTTGCCATAAGAACGAACAAAGCGATAGAAAAAACGGCTTTTTTTACTGTGTTATACCCGAAATTGCACGCTACTGCGCCTATAAGCGACAGCAGCTGTATTACAGGGCTTGAAGATACTGCGGTGATGCACACTACGATAGCGTAAAACGAAAATACGCTTAACGGGTTGCTTTGCATTACTGCCCTCATGGCGTCTCCTTTCATTTATTTTCGGAAAAATATGCGACAATGCTTTCAGCGATCTTTCGGTTTATACCCTTGACCTGCTCAAGCTGTTCAGGCGTTGCGTTTTTGAGCGCCTCAAGGCTTTCAAAATGCTCAAGCAGAGCAAGAGCTTTTTTTTCTCCTATGCCGTTTATGGCGGTAAGCGACGATGTTTTCAGGCTCTTCCGCTTCGCCTGCTTCATTTTGCCGATGGTGAAGCGGTGTACCTCCTCCTGCAGCTTGTAAAGAAAAATGAAAAGCTCATCTGTTCTTGAAAGGGATATTTCTTCATATCCGTTCGTCAAAGCGCGCGTTTTGTGATAATCGTCCTTTACCATACCGAATATCGGCACGTTATATCCGCGCTCATCAAATAAGCGTCTTATGATCCTTGTGTGAGTGCTTCCGCCGTCGAGCAGTATAAGGTCGGGAAGCTTTTCAAAGCCGCCGCTTTTTGCCTCGTAGCTGTCAAGCCTGCGTGAAAGCACCTCCTGCATAGATGCGTAATCATCCTGAATATCTGTGCTTTTGATATTGAATATGCGGTATGCGCTTTTTTTAAGGGTTGCATTTTCACTTACTATCATGCCTGCGGTGATATTATCGTTGCCGTAGTTGGAAATATCGTACGCTTCTATCCTTTCGGGAATTATCTCAAGGGCAAGCGCCTTTGCAAGCGAAACAAGCACCCTGTCGCTCTTCAAGGCCTCGCTTTCATATTGAAGCGCCTTCTGTCTTGCGTTATCGCACACAAGACGGCAAAGCTGCGCCTTTTCTCCCCTCATAGGATAAATGACATTCACATTACCGCCCTTTAACGAAGAGAGGTATTCCTTTATATTCTCGGAATTATTATCAGAAAAAAGCTGATCGCTTATGAGTATCTCCTTCGGTATCTGCCCGCGCTGCTCGTATATTCCGCAGATGAACGATTCAAGCTCCTCATCGCCGTCAAGCGCGTAAGCGCCTATGCTGTAGCTTTGCGTATCAAAGATTATTCCGCCGCGTATGAAGAAAAACGCAATAATGCTTACTGCATCTGATCTGTGAATACCGATAACATCACAGTTTACATCGCTTGATGCTACGACCTTCTGGTTTTTGTACAATGCTTCAAGGGCTGATATTCTGTCACGGTATTTTGCCGCAGCTTCAAATGCAAGGCTTTCCGATGCACTGAGCATTTTTTCTCTCAGCATTTTTTTGGCTTCGGATATATCGCCCTTCAGCACAGACTGAACGCCGTCTATCAATGATCTGTATTCATCCGGTGAAAGCCTGCCTGTGCAAACTCCGCAGCATCTGCCGATCTGACTGTTAAGACACGGACGGCTTTTTCCTATATCCCTCGGGAAGCTCTTTTTGCATGACGGAATACCGTATATCCTGCCAACCGTCTTTACGATCTGCCGTGCAGTCTGTCCGCTTGAATACGGGCCGAAATATACGCCCTTGCCCTTGACTTTGCTGCGTGTGATGACAAGAGTCGGATATTCTTCGTTTGTCAATAGAATATAAGGATAGCTTTTGTCATCCTTGAGCTTTATATTATACCTTGGTTCAAGCTGCTTTATCTTGCTGTTTTCAAGGGCGAGTGCTTCGATCTCCGTGTCACACAGAATATAATCGAAATCAAACACATTAGATACCATTCTGTCGGTCTTTACCCCGTGAAACGTAGCTTGAAAATATTGGCTGACTCTGTTTTTAAGAGCCTTGGATTTTCCAACGTATATGATCTGACCGTCGGCATCCTTCATAAGATATACTCCGGGACGCTTCGGCAAAAGGGAAGCCTTCTGCCTTAAACGGTCAAGGTGTTTGTTTTTTATCATTTCATCTTTCCTTTCCGTAGGGAAGATTTTTATTAAAACAAAAGGCGAAAAACCGTACCAACCGCACAGCGTACCGAAAAGGCACGGCAATACGGCAAAAACACGGTTTTCGCCTGAAAAGTCATTTTAAAACGTAATTATTCCGTAAGACCGCTTTCAACAAGCTCCTCAAGACCGTTGAGGGCTTCGATCTCGTCTACGCCGTCAGCAATGAGAGTTATAACGGAATCCTTTGTGATGCCGAGCGAAAGAACGCCGAGCAAGCTCTTTGCGTTAACACGGCGGTCATCCTTTTCTACCCATATAGAGCACTTGTAAGAGTTAGCCTTCTGGATGAAAAATGTAGCGGGGCGCGCGTGCAAGCCTACGCATATACGAACTGTTATATTACGGGAAATCATAACTTACCCTCCTGAATACTGTATTAGTTTATGCCCATATTAATCAAACAACTTGGTATAATTATATCAAATAATATCGAAAAAATCAATAGGTAAATTGCATTTTCTTTGATTTTTTTGAAAAAAATCAGCCTTTAGATTTAGAAAACGACATATTGTGGAAGTATACATCGGTGTTTTACATACGCAAAGCACCGTTTATACTTTATTGTACGGTGTCGGGCGCTGAAATGTTCTCAATTTCTGTTACTGTCAGAGTGAATGAGGCGAGCTTTGAATGCACTGTAAGCTCGGAATTGATATAGAGCTTTTCCGTTGAGCATATAAAACCGTTTTCGGTCACTCTGCCCGTTACGCTGAAGACTCCGCTTATTTCGTAAAGAGCATTTGACTGATCTGTTGACAGCTTGCCGTTTTTGTCAAACGTATGCGTTAAGGCATTGCTGTATGTATATCCCTCCATCAGCATACCGAATTTTGCACCGTTTTCAAGATAAAATATGTCACCGGCGTTTATAGATGAAATAATGCTGTCGTCAGCCTGTGAAACGGTAAAATGTATTCTTACCTCATCGTCATATACGGCAGACGATACCGCGCCTGCAATAGAGCTTCTGAATATTATCCCTGTAATGCATAAAAGTATAAAGAGTATGATGAGAATGTCGTATACGTTGAATTTGATCCTTTGCTTCATTCTGCTGCCTCCTGCGTTTCGGTTTTAAGCTCCACACAAAGTGCGTCGGCTTTTGATGTGCGTGTGTTTATTTTTATGCTTTTTCCGACGGCTATTGACGATTTTCCAACGGTGAGCCGGTCTGTCTTGTCAACGGCATCCGCCTCAACACACAGAACGATGCTTCCGTTCCCGTTTGACAGATCGGACATCGAAACTCTTGTGAGCCTGCCTATAAGCTCGCCCTGAGCGCCGTACAGCTCCTCTCCGCAAACAAATGTATCGGAAAGGTAATCGGGCGCATTTTCAATTACCAGCGTATATTCTATCGGAACTGTTTTCGTAGTGCTTTGATAAGCGAGCGAAAGAGCAGATGCGGCAAATGCAGTAAGAAGCACTGATAAAATTATAATTGCATCGAAGCAGTTAAATCTGTATTTTTTCATAGTATCCCCCATTACACCGAAAGACCGAAGCCCGATGCCAGAAGGGCGTCTTCCTTTGAAAAATCGGCTATCCCCTCGCCGAGTCCCATGATGAGAAACATAAGCATAAGGTGATCTCCGCTGAATATGATGCCCGACAGTGCTCCGTATATCAGCATAGAGATTATTGACATTATCGGCGCGATTATATACGGCGAAACGTCGGATGTTGCAAATCCCGTGAAGCCGCCGTGAAGCGATGTTAAGCATATTCTGAAAAATCTGAATGCAACAGAGATGAAAAGAATAAGACACGGAATACCGAGCGCTTCAGCGAATATAAGATAAAATGACGCATCGGTAACGCTCGCGTCGGTTATTCCTGTACCTCCGAGCGGATATGACAGTATATTTTTAATTGCATCGGCATTGGCGCTTGCAAGATCTATGCCGCTGAGAAATGTTTGAAAAAGGCTCGTACCCTTGAACTGCGCAAATATTGTAATGCAGGCAACAACGGGGAAAAAACCGATAATACCCCGCGCAAATGTTCTTTCGTTTCTTGTGAACAGAAACAGGCATATGATCGCTCCCGCTGTTATATATCCGCCTGCCGAAAATGTAAATATAAGCGAAATAACGGCAAGAAGTATAACTGTGTAGTATACGTTTTTACCTTTTTTGTTAAGCGTCGAAATCAGCATAACAAACGGAAGAATAGCAGCAATATACACTGCAAATTGGGCGTTAGTCTGAAATACAGAGCTTACACCCGTTACGGCACATGCGATCACCGAGCGTATTATACCGTGCTCTCCTGCCGTTATGATCGACACAACAGAATAAAGGCATGTTAAAGTCAATGATAAAATGCACGTCATAAAGCATCGCTTTATCCACTCAAAGCTACGCATAAGATTTTTTGAAAGAAACAGACAAAGTATGCCCACGCACATATACAAAGCGTAAGAAAGACCTGTTGAGCCGCCGGGAGATACGATGCCTCCGAACAGAACGCACAATGCAAGCAAAAGCACCCAGAAATCGCTGTATGTGAATTTCAAGGTGCGCTTGAGCTGTAATACCTTGAATACGTATGAGACAAGCGACAAAGAAGCTGCTAAAAACAGTATTTCAGATCTTACGAAGGGAAATATCAAAAGCAGTATAACGACTCCCACCTCAGGCATGCGTAAAATGGCGACAGCTGCAAGAAGTGATAAGAATATACCGATGACCGTATGCGTTGCTGTAAACAGACTGCAAAGCCCCAAAAGCATACCGAGTATTATGGAAACGCCCGACGGGGCTTGCTTTGCGCGCGCGCTGTATATTTCGTAATCTCTTGCGCCGAACATATCAAAAACGACAAATCTCAGCGGTCTGTTATGCGTTGCAAAATCACCGAAGGATACCTTCTGACATATCATCGGCACTGAAAGCAAAATGCAAAGAATGCTTAACGCCAATGATATGTAGTCAAACGGCGCGGAAAATATATACGGCTTGATAGCGCACGATAAGACTGAATATATACCGAACGAAAGCATAAATATTCCGATGTCGCGGCATCGGCAGGCAACGATACTTCCGATAATTCGTGTGGTAAAGCCTGATAAGATATTGCGGCACAGATGCTTGGAAATTTTTCGTCTTGCGGAAAGTATCTTGTCACTCGGCAAAAAACGGTCCTTCAGCGCTTTTATCGCACCTGCGGAAAAGCGTTCCTCGGTTTTATCGTATGTGCACATTATTCCCGAGGCAAGAGAGGTTTTTGCTTTTTTATAAAGATATGCGTACAGCGAATACAAAAGAGTGAATATGATGCCAGGTCCCGCATTTCGCTGTTTTTTCTTCTGAACCCTTGCGTTGTTCATTGATCGTCTTCTTTCTTTTCGTTGAGCTGCTGTATCAGATCAGGACGTACCTTCAATGTTTTTTCGTACGATGCATTGTATCTGAATTCAGCTATTTTTGCGTGATTTCCCGATATGAGAACGTCGGGAACCTTCATCCCGAGAAATTCATAAGGCCTTGTATATTGCGGATACTCCAACAAACCGCTTGCAAAGCTTTCATCCTCATAGCATTCCTTGTCAGACAGCACTCCGGGAAGAAGCCGACAAACGCAATCGGCAAGAACGCATGCAGGCAATTCGCCGCCCGTAAGCACGTAATCGCCTATTGATATCTCCTCGTCAACTATCGTCTGTATGATCCTTTCGTCAACGCCCTCGTAATGACCGCACAGTATTATGAGGTTTTCGTATTCGGATAATTGCTTTACCTTTTTGTGATCAAGTGTTTTTCCGCCCGGAGACATATAAACGACTCTCCGATTTATGTCCTTCGGCATCTGACTGCATATTGCATTGTAGCAGTTGTATATCGGCGGGGCAGCCATAAGCATACCCATTCCGCCGCCATACGGCGTATCGTCAACGCGGCGGTGCTTATCCTGCGAATGATCGCGGATGTTATGAAAATGCATCTGCACCTTTCCCGACTGCCTTGCCCTGCCGATTATGCTTTCTGACATAAACGCATCAAGCGCCTCGGGGAACAGCGTCATTATATCTATTCTCATTCCAATAACCCCGGTATTACCTTTATGTAAACGCCGTTTTCTATATCGACTCTTTTGATGAACTCGTCAATTGCGGGAACGAGAAATTCACCGTTTTCCGTTTTGACGGTATAAACGTATGACGACGGCTTTTCAAGAATGTCCGTCACACATCCGACGCGCTCTTCTGTGTCAACATCAAAAACGGGCAGACCGATAAGATCGCACAGAAAATAGCTGCCTTGCTCAAGCCTCAGATCAGACCGCTTTGCATAAAGTGATCTTCCCTTGAGATGTGCGCCCTTTTCAGGATCGGTTATCCCTTCAAATAATACAACTGCGAATTTGTTGGCATTTCTTGACGAAAGTATATTCAAGGCACATCCGTCCTCAAGATATACTGTGCGGAGAGATAAAAAGTCCTGTGGTGAATCCATCCAGTATTCGACCTTCATTTCACCCTTTATTCCGTGTGTATTTGTAATTCTGCCGATCTGTATATATTCAGATAGCTTTCTCATTGAAAACGGTACTCCTTTCAGAAGTCGCTTAAGACCGTAATTAAAAGCATTATAACATATGAAATGAAATATTTCAAGCCGTAGATTATGAATAATACCTTTTATAAAAAGAAAAAACGCATATGAAATGCGTTTTTATTCGGTGCTTTGACCTTTAGAGCCTTTTTTGAAAAGCGATTCCCTGAATTTTGCTTCTGTTCCGTTTTTTATTCTTTTTATGTTTATGAGATGCTTGTAAAGTATAACGGGCGCTACGGCAAAAAGAAACGCAGCTCCGACAATGTTATGTGTCATAACGGCGTATACGATCGGAAATGTAACACACGCTGTTATCGGAACAAAGCATATATAGTCAGTTATGAATACGACGATCAGCTCAAGTGACAGGAAAATAAGAAATACACGCCAGTCGAACATTAAAACGAGTCCTCCGTAGCAGGCAAGTCCCTTTCCGCCTTTAAAGCCCATATAAAACGGGAAAATGTGACCGAGAATACAAGCGCATCCGCCTATTATGCCGGCAGAGCTTATATCAGAGAAAATATATCTGCACAGCCATACAACAAGACACGCTTTCAAGATATCGCATATTGCGCATAAAATGCCTATCCCCTTGCCGAAATGCAGCAGGGCGTTTGATGCGCCTGCATTGCCTGAGCCTGAGAAGCGAATATCCTTTCCCTTGAGCATTCCAACGATGTATGACGGATTGAACGATCCTATAATATATCCAGAAAGAATGCAGAGCGCATATTGCATAGCTGTTATTTCTCCTTTCGTGTTTTTTGCGCCTTCGATCGCGGCTGCCATAATATCATTATTTTGTGAAGACCATGTTTTTATTCACTACCGACGCTTTATATTCAGCACAGCCGCTTCCGTATGCATCGTACTCGTTGATATTCAGATAAGTTTCTCCGTCTATCTGCATAGAGCACGATCTGTTGAATTTAACGTTGATGCATTTGCCCTTCAGGACCTGTACATTCTTTTTGTATTTTATGTGCTCTCCCTTGAAAATAGAAGGGAACATCATAAGCGTTTTGATCCTGCTTCTGCGATGAAAAACGCACACGGAAAGCATATTGTCAGGATCTGTGCGTGATTGCTCAGGCGTAGGTATCATACCGCCCCCATAGTATTTTCCGTGCATAGTCGGGGCTATCCATACGTTCCTGAATTCGTATTTTTCACCGTCAACGGTGACGGTTGCGCTGACGGGCCTGAAGGCATACAGCAGACCCTTTATCGCTATTTTTCCGTAGTTTACGGGCTTTGAAAGGGCGCGGAGCTTGTCTCCGACCTCACAGCAGTAGCCGTCAATGCCGTATCCTACTCCGTTTATAAAATGACGCACAGTGCCGTTGACGTGACAAACGGGAAGATCGCACAGATACTGCGTTACACAGAGTAGCTTTTCATCGCTTTCAAATTCTCTGTAAAAATCGTTTCCCGTGCCGGATGCGCAGTAGTAAATATCATTCGGAAAGTTGATGTGACATATATCGTTCGCAAAGCGATGCAAAGTGCCGTCGCCGCCGCACACAACGATGCTGCAGTCGGTCTTGTCTGAAAGAAATGCCTCGTAATTCGTTATTTTGGTCATATCGGCAATGCCCTCTGCTTTAAGCTCGTCACACAGAGCAAGCGCCTTTTCGTAAGCGGTATTTCCGCATGCTAAGGGATTGTAGATTATATAGTACTTATTCACGGCAGTCCCCACCTTATTAAAAATATCGAATAAGTATATATCCGCAACCTCAACCTAACCTCAATTAAAGCTCAATTTTTGTTGAAAAATGTCAAAGCGGCAGATTTACCGTAAATCTGCACCCTTTTGGCGAGAGATTTTCAACTGTTATCTCACCGTTTGCAACCGACAGTATTTTCTTCACCAATGCAAGCCCAAGACCGTTTCCGTTATCCTTGTGAGAGCTGTCGCCTTGATAGAATTTATCGAAAATATGCTTTTTTGCTTCCTCTGAAATTCCGTCTCCGTTGTCCTCTATAGTGAAAACTGCATACTGCTCTGTACGTGTCAGACGAATTGTGATAAGCTCTCCCGAGGGAGAAAATTTTATCGCATTATCTATAAGATTGTTCCATACGTGAAAAAGAAGCCCGTCGTTTGCATATACGGTAATGCTGTCCATCTCCACATCAAATTCCGTTTCCTTTTCTGTCCATTTCGGCTCTAAAAGCATTATTGAACGGCGGATCTGTTCATCTAAGCGAAAGTGTGTGCAGCTTGTCTGTATTGCGCTGTTTTCGAGCTTTGACAAAAGGAGAATGTTGCCGACAAGCTCGGATAAACGGCGCGTGTTGAACAGTATCTTATCAATATATTCCTTTTGCATCTGTTGGGTATTATCCTCGTTTTGCAGTAAAGCGGCATATCCCTCTATAGCGTTAACAGGGGTCTTGATTTCGTGTGAAACATTCGACACGAAATCCGTTTGCAGAATTTCTGTCGCACTCAGCTCTGCTGACATCAGATTAAAGCTTTCGTATGTATTTTTTATCTCCTTGATCTTTATGGTTTTCGGAGCTTCAAGCCGTATGCCGAAATCACCCGATGCCACCTTTGACATAGCATCGCTCAAGCGGCTGATAGGGCGCAATATAGCGCCGTTAACGAAATACGCAAAAACAAATCCGACGGAGATGCTTATCAAGCACAGCCATACAGAATAGTTAACGTCCGATTTTTCTCCGAGAAACTCTGACAAAGGCGCTGCCATCCATACCGTTGCAAGTATTTCAAGCATTACTATGAGCGTGAACCACAGCGTTATTCTTAGTCCCGGCGTTCGTTTTTCCTTCTTTTTCTTCGTTTTATTCTTCGGCATTACATCTTTACCACCTTGTATCCGACTCCGCGCATGGTTACGATCTTGAAATCGTTGTTGTTTTTGAATTTTTCCCTGAGCCTGCCTATATGTACCTCAACTGTGTGAGTATCCGTTTCGGAATCGTACCCCCATATATCGTCCATAAGCTGCTGACGTGTGAATATCTTGCCCGGATAAGAGGACATTTTGTATAAGAGCATAAATTCCTTTTGCGGAAGCACAGTCCTTTCGTTTCCGGTTATTACCGTGAGCGAATCGTATTCCATTGTGGTGTTTCCTATTGTTTGCTTCCGTTCGCTTATCATTTTTGCTCTGCGGAGCAGGGCGCTGACCCTCAGAAGCATCTCGTTGACATTTACGGGCTTTATCATATAGTCGTCGCTGCCCGATAAAAAGCCCTTCTGCATATCGTCAAATGCGTCCTTTGCCGTTATCATTAAAACGGGTGTTGTATCGTTGCATTCCCTGAGCATGCGAACAAGCTCATACCCGTCTATTATCGGCATCATAATGTCCGATATTATTAGATCAAATCTTTCACGGTCAATTGCGTCAAGGGCTTCCTTTCCGTTTGAAACGCCCGTTACGGAATAACCGTTTTTTATAAGCACGTGACCGAAAAGCTGGCGAAGCTCGCGGTCATCCTCTGCGATCAGTATCTGAAACATCAGTATTCCTCCTTGCCTGTCACCAAAATACTACACCTTGAATTTTTAGATCTTGTTGAAATAATGTTGTTGAAATGTTATTTTATCATAAAAAGACGAACATCTTCAAGAAGAATTATAGATCGCTATCTTCAACAAAAGCTCAACTGTCCGTCAATTTTTATTGAATATCGTTGATATTACGGATATAATATCACAAATTCTTAAAAAAATCAACCGAATGCGAAAAAAATGCGGTTATACATTAATTATTAGAATATTTATTATTTATTAATTGATTTGAATTTCTATATGTGATATTATAAAATATACTACTGTTTTATTTCGGAGGCTATATGACAGATTTTATCGATGCATTCAATCAAGGCGTTTCTGCATTATGGGCACAGGTTCGTTCAATGTCGGTCGTGGATTACATAGATGTCGCTCTTGTGGCGTTTTTGCTTTACCAGCTCTACAAATTTATAAGAGGACGCAGGGCAGGTAAGCTGGCGGCAGGCGTGCTGTTCTTACTGCTCGTGTTTCTCGTCAGTGAATTTGCCAATATGAACGCATTGCGGTTCGTTTTGTCAAATATATTCCAGGTCGGAATAATCGCGCTTATGATACTGTTTCAGCCTGAGATACGCTCAGCGCTTGAGAAGGTTGGTGGCGAGCCGCTGAAAAGCCTTAAGAACATTACCGAAACGAAGACTAATACAGAAATATATTCGGCGATAAAGAACATTTGCGATGCTGTGTGCGATATGGCTAAGACAAAAACGGGCGCGCTTATCGTTATAGAAAGAACGACAAAGCTCGGCGACATAATAAAGACGGGTACTGTCATAAACGCAAATATCAACTCAATGCTTATAAAGAACATATTCTTCAATAAGGCATCGCTTCACGACGGAGCAATGGTGATAACAGGCACAAGAATATGTGCCGCGGGCTGCTTTTTGCCTCTTTCTACGAGAGAGGACATAGTTGCCGATCTCGGAACACGTCACAGGGCGGCTATCGGAATGAGCGAAAACAGCGATGCCATAATAATAGTAGTAAGTGAAGAAACAGGCACGATATCCATGGCTCTCAACGGAGAATTGAAAAGAAATCTTGATTACAATTCACTGTCAAATCAGCTTGCGTCGCTCCTCGTTACAAATGTGAAAAAAACAATAGACAGGGAAATGTTCAAAAACGGCAGAAAAAACAGAAAAAAAGCAAAGAAGAATGACGGCGGCGAAAACTGAAGGAGGTAAGCACGATGACAGAGCAGTTCAATAACACGCAGGACAACGGTGAAAACAACGGCGAGCTTAAGGTGAAGCCGAACAGAATAGCGGATCATATTGCCAAGGTGCTTGCCGTGGTGGTAGCTTTATTTATATGGTTTTACGCCGTAGGCACAGATACAAGGCTTGAGGAAAAAACGTTTTCGTCAAATGAAATTGAAATTACGGGAGTGTCAAGCGAGCTTTCCGTTCTTTACGGAAGCGGCGAGATGGCAGATGTTACCGTTTCGGGCAGATATGCAGATATAAATGCCCTGAAAAAAGGCGATATTTCAGTATATGTTGATGCAAGCGGTCTTACACAGGCAGGTCAGTATTCTCTGCCCGTGAATGTAAGACTTGAAAACGGTATCACCTTGTCGAGCGTATACCCTGAAAAAATAACGGTATACATATCCGTAAACCAGAAAAATCAGATTCCTATAAAGGTCACAGCAACCGATTATCAGATCCCGTCAGGCAGTACGATAAGCACCGAGATAAAGGGCAAGGGATATATATCCGTAGAGGGCCCGGTCGATGTTCTTGAAAGGATCTCTCACGCAGGCGTTACGGTATCGCCCGGCGTAATATCCGATTCGGTCACGATAGTTGCCCCCGTCGTTCTTTACGATACCGACGGAAAGGAGTTTTCAAGCCCGTACGTTACCGTTGACAAAAGCGAGGTAACGGTATATATAACTGTCCTTAAGGAAAAGGAGATACCGCTTGAAATATCGTCAAAGAACGGCTATTATAACAGTAACAACACGACCGTGACGGTCACTCCGTCAAAGATCACGGTCAGAGGCGAGGCAAGCGCGGTCGATGCAATCACGAGCATAGTTGTTTCGACCGTTGATGAAACTCAGATAACAGACGATACCGTTATCAACGCAAAGATCGTTTTGCCCGACGGTGTCGAAAATCTCAGCGGGTACGAAAATGTCACGGTCGATATAAAGCACACGGGTACTGTTACGAAAAAATTTGCAGTCGGCGCTGAAAAGATGTTCGTCATAAACGCCCCTGCAGACAAAATGTACGAAATAGGCGAATCGGTTGTAAACGTTCTTGTCAGAATGGATAAGAACAGCTCGTATTCCGCATATATGACGTCGGACGACATTGCAGTCACGCTTGATCTGTCTGAATACGGCGATGTAACGGGCAGACATAACGTGCCGCTCAGCATAGTGCTGAGGACTCCGTCAAATCCCGCATCTCCCGTATACGTTATAGGCGATTATTCAATTCCCGTGGTGTTCTCGTGAAAAAGCTGATAATAAAGGACATAAAGATACCGCTGTCGGTCGGCAAGACGGTCAGCGAGCTTGATAAAGCGGCAACAGACATCGCACGCAAGCGTGCAGGTGCATCGGATGCTTGTGATGCTGCTGTATACAAGCGTTCATTGGATATGCGTAAAAGAAGCGAGCCTATGTACGTTTATTCCGTTTCGGTGTCTGTGCCGAACGGCGCAAGGCTTTCGCATATAAAGGGCGCTGAGCCTGCGGATGATATTGATGTTACAGTTCGCCCGAACGGCAAAAAAAGTGTGTGTGTCGTCGGCTTCGGTCCGTGCGGAATGTTTGCATCGCTCCTGCTTTCAGAATACGGATTTGCTCCCGTTGTGTATGAGCGGGGCGGCAATGTAGAGCAAAGAGTGAATGCCGTTGACAGATTTATAAGCACAGGAGTGCTTGATACTGAAACCAATGTGCAGTTCGGCGCAGGCGGTGCAGGAACGTTTTCTGACGGTAAGCTGTATACAAGAATAAATGATCCTATGTGCAATTACGTTCTGAAAAAGCTTGTACGCTTCGGCGCGCCGAAAAGCGTTCTGACGAGCGCAAAGCCTCACATCGGCACAGATATTTTAAGAAGTGTTGTAAAGGGGATATCCGATGCCGTTGTTTCAAATGGCGGAAGCGTTCATTACAACACGAGAGTTGACAGAATAGATGAAAAAAACGGCAGGGTGACGGTTACACTTTCAAACGGCTCGGCACAAGAGTTTGACAGGGTGATCCTTGCAATAGGCCATAGTGCCCGTGATACGTACGGTATGCTTATGAAAAACGGCTTTGATATGATCGCAAAGCCTTATTCGGTGGGCGTCCGTATAGAGCATCTGCAAAGGGATATCGACGAGGGGCTTTACGGCGATCTTTGTGATAAATACGCACATCTTTTGCCGAAGGGCGAGTATGCTCTTGCAGATAAAAAGGCAGGCGGCAGAGGGGCGTATACGTTTTGTATGTGTCCCGGCGGCGTTGTCGTGCCGTCATCATCCGAGGGCGGAGAAATATGCACCAACGGTATGAGCTACAGCGCAAGAGACGGTGTTTATGCAAACTGCGCAGTATGCGTGTCGGTGTTTCCGTCCGATTACGGCAATACTCCGCAGACAGCCATAGATTTCCAAAGAGGTCTTGAGAAAAACGCATTCATCAAGGCGGGGGGCGACTATTCTGCCCCCGTTACAACCGTTGGAGATCTTATGAATGGCGCTTTCGGAAGCGCGCCCGGATATACTCCGTCTTATATGAACGGTAAATATACCCTTTGCGATATAAAGCAGATATTCCCCGAATTCATAGTACAGTCGCTGAAGGACGGTCTTAACTCCTTTGACAGAAGGATCAAGGGCTTTGCAAGGTGTGATGTACCGCTCACGGGCGTTGAAACGAGAACGTCATCACCCGTCCGTATAGTACGTAATGACGCTTTTCAAAGCATAAGCGTGAAAAACGTTTATCCGTGCGGCGAGGGCGCAGGATACGCAGGCGGCATAACGAGCGCCGCGATAGACGGAATAAAGGTCGCTAAGGCGATAATGGAATCGTAAACTGAATGAAAGGCTTTTGTAAATGACGGCAAAATGTACGGTAATAGCGGTCAGCGGAAAAGAGGCGACCGTCAGAGTGGAAAGAAAAAGCGCCTGTGCGGAATGTCACGCATCGGAAAAGGCGTGCGGTGCGTGCGATCTGTTTTTGGGAGACGACAGATTTGAATGCTCAGTTGACAATCCGATCTCAGCGCAGGTGGGCGATACTGTTATAGTGCAGGCATCGTCCGAATATGTTATAGCCTCTGCTGCGCTGCTGTTTATATTGCCCCTTATAGTTGCGGCGCTTTGCTATGGTATAATGTGCATTTTGAATTTCAGTAATTACGCCCCGCTCGGAGCATTGGGTGGAATTGCAGTATCGTATATCGCCATTCTTTTGATCGAAAAAAGCGTAAAGAAAAAAAAGCACAGAATGAAGATAACCGAGATCGTAAAATAACAAGAAAGATTGCAGATAAATGTTAAGTAAGAATAAGTGGATCATAAAGCCGTATGACGATTCCTGCGCAAAAGAGCTTGCTGAGGATCTCGGCTTACAATACCCCATGGGTGCGCTTCTGGCAGGCAGAGGATACACCGATGCTGCACAGGCAAGGCACTATATAACGAAGGATACATCGGTACTGCACGACCCGTTTTTACTGTCCGATATGGCAAAAGCGGTGCAGCGTCTGATGCAAGGAATAGAAAAACACGAGAAAATAACGATATACGGCGACTATGACGTTGACGGTATTACAAGCGTTTGCTCGCTTTATAAATACATAAAGTCTCTTGGCGGAAATGTTGATTATTACATACCGAACAGAGGAACAGAGGGCTACGGTCTGAATACGGACGCAATAGAAAAGCTGATAAACGGCGGAACACAGCTTATAGTTACGGTGGATACGGGCATTACGGCAACAGTCGAGGTGGAATTTGCAAACGAAAGAGGAATTGACGTTATCGTTACAGATCACCACGAATGCGGACAGACTCTTCCGAACGCCGCGGCGATAGTAAATCCAAAGCGCCCTGACAGCGCATATCCCTTCAAGGAGCTGGCAGGTGTCGGCGTTGTATTCAAGCTCATATCCGCATGCGAGCAATACAGGGCGACAGGCAGCCTTTCAACAAAGCATCAGGATGCCGAAAAGAATATAGAGGCTTTGAGCCGTGTGTGCAACACCTATTCCGATCTTACGGCGATAGGCACGGTTGCCGATGTTATGCCGCTTACGGATGAAAACCGTCTTATAGTAAGCTACGGTCTGATCAGACTGTCCGAAAGCGAAAACACAGGTCTTGCCGCACTTATCAAGGCGTGCGGAATATCATCAGACGATAATAAGAAAATAACCTCATCTACTATCAGCTTCACGATAGCGCCGAGGATAAATGCCGCAGGAAGAATGGGGACTGCCCAGATAGCAGTCGAGCTGCTTTTGACTGATGATGAGGAATGTGCAAATAATATTGCCCGACAGCTTTGCGATGCCAATGTGGACCGTCAGAACGAGGAGCAGAAGATCATGGAGCAGGCAGAATCCATGATAGCCCAAAACGATCTTGCGTTCGGCAAGAAGATACTCGTGCTCGATCACAGCGATTGGCATCACGGCGTTATAGGTATAGTTGCATCGAAGCTGACGGAAAAGTATAATGTGCCATCGATACTTATATCATTCGAGGGCGAGGACAAAGCAGTCGGCAAGGGCTCAGGCAGAAGCATTGAGGGCTTTAATCTTCACGGCGCTCTTTGCGAATGCTCTGAATTTCTTGAACGGTTCGGCGGTCACGCTCTGGCGGCAGGACTTACTGTAAGCGCTGACGGGCTTCCAAACTTCAAACGCAGTATAGAGGAATACGCAGAAAAGAATATAACAGATGAGGATACTGTCAAAAAGATATACGCTGATATGGAGCTTTCCGAGGATGAGATAACGCTGGAGCTGGCAAGCGAGCTTTCATTGCTTGAGCCTTACGGAACGTCGAATCCTACTCCGCTTTTCGTTTTGCGTGAAGCGAGTGTGGAAAGCATCGCCTCAACCTCTACGAACAAGCATACGAGGCTGACGCTGAAAAAGGGAAAGGAAAGATTTCAGTGTGTGATGTTCGGCAGAAGCCCCGAAAGCATAGGCGTTTGCAGCGGCAATACCGTCGATATACTTTTCAATCTCGGTATAAACGAGTTCAGAGGCGCAAAAAAACGTCAGATGATCGTGCGTGATATAGAGCTTTCAAATGAGCAGCAGTGTGAAATACAAAGCGATGTGCTTTTATATGAGGATATTTTGAACGACAGAATACTTCCCTCAGCACTGCACGTGCCGAACAGAGATGAGTGTATAAACGTGTTCAAATATTTGAAAAACGCACCTGACGGTGTTGTATATGCCCTGCATATCACAGATCGGCTCGGCATAAGCTACGTAAAGCTCCGTTTGATAACTGACGTTTTTACAGAGCTCGGATTTATAAAGGGAACGTGGAATACACCGCTGCAGTTCAATTTTACGCTTTTGCCGCAAACAGAAAAAAGACCGCTTGAAACATCGGTCTTATACAACAAACTTAATGTGAGATGAGATATTGGATATATGGACGAAAACAGAGAAGAAATGAACACCCCGAATACCGTCGAGCAGTTAATGACGGAATTGGAGCTTACAGGGAAGAAATACGATAATGAGAAGATAATGCGTGCTTACGAGTATGCAGATATGCTTCACGAAGGGCAGTTCCGACAAAGCGGAGAGCCGTATATATCACACCCCATAGCCGTGGCAAAGATCGCCGCGGGGCTTGGTCTTGATACGGATTCCATATGCGCGGCGCTGCTTCACGATACCGTAGAGGACTGCTCTGACAAAACTGACCTTGCGAAGATCAGAAAAATGTTCGGTCAGCCCGTTGCGGAGCTTGTTGACGGCTTGACAAAGCTCGTTGACATACCGTTTGTAGACAAGGAAGAGGCGCATATTGAAAACCTGCGTAAAATGTTCCTTGCAATGTCAAAGGATATAAGAGTTCTGTTTATCAAGCTGTGCGACAGGGTGCATAATATGCGTACGCTTGATGCCAAAAGCGAGGAAAAACGCCGTGTGATCGCTCTTGAAACGATGTACGTGTACGCGCCGCTTGCTCACAGACTCGGAATACAGAAAATGAAGCAGGAGCTTGAAAAGCGTTCGCTTTCGTACCTTGACCCGATCGGCTACGAGGAGGTGCGTATGGATATACGCAAAAAGTTCGGTGAAAATAAGGACTTTTTGCAAAAGGCAAAGGATCTCGTTTCCGAAAAGCTCGTGGAAAACGGCATCAAATTCAAGCTGCAGGGCAGGGTAAAGTCGGTATACAGCATATACAAGAAAATGTATAACCAGAACAAGAGCTTTGATGAGATATATGACTTTTATGCAATAAGAATAATAGTCGATACGGAGCTGGAGTGCTATACCGTTCTCGGTATAATACACGATATGTTCAAGTCTATGCCCGGACGCTTCAAGGATTATATATCGACTCCGAAGACGAATATGTACCGAAGCCTGCATACAACGGTAATAGGCAGAGACGGTATTCCGTTTGAGGTACAGATCAGAACACACGAGATGCATCAGATAGCAGAATACGGCGTTGCGGCAAACTGGAAATACAAAACGGGCGCATCGGCAAATGCCGACATCGACAGAAAGCTCAAGTGGATCGCGGAATTTGTTGAAACAGAAAATGACACAAAGGATCCCGACGAGTTTTTCAACGCTCTGAAGATAGATGTTTTTCAGGATGAGGTATTCGCATTTACTCCCAAGGGCGATGTTATAGCTTTGCCGTTCGGGGCGACTGTAATTGATTTTGCCTATGCAATACACTCCGCGGTCGGAAATAAGATGGTCGGGGCAAAGGTCAACGGTATGATAGTGCCGATAGATCACGTTCTTTCAAACGGTGAGATCGTTGAGATACTTACGTCAACACAGTCAAAAGGGCCGAGCCGCGACTGGCTTAAGATAGTAAAAACGGGCGATGCCCGCAACAAGATACGTCAGTGGTTCAAAAAGGAGCAGCGTAACGAAAATATCGTTATGGGTAAGGCAGAGGTCGAAAAGGAGCTTCGCCGCTTCGGATTTACGTTCACGGAAGCGCAGAGAAACGAGGTAATGCTTACAGTCGCAAAGCGTGTGGGCATCCAGGACGTTGACGATGCGTATAACATAATAGGATACGGCGGTCTTACCGTATCCAAGATATCAGCAAAGCTGAAGGACGAGTTTGAAAGAATAGTAAAGCCGTCCTCTGTAACGGAAAAGCCCACGCTTGACGATCTTGCACAGGCAGGCAAAAAGAAGCTCAAAAAATCCACAAGCGGCGTTATCGTTGACGGTGTTGACGGCTGCGTTGTAAAGTTTTCAAAATGCTGCAATCCCGTTCACGGCGATGCGGTGATCGGCTTTATAACGAAGGGCTTCGGAATATCTATTCACAGAGCGGATTGTGATAATATAAAATCGCAGCTGAAAAATCCCGAAAACAAAAACAGGATAGTCAGTGCCGAATGGGCGCAGGAAAGCCCCAACGGTGAATTCGAGGCAGCGATATGCGTTATGGCTCATAACAGTCTGACTGTAATGGCGGATCTTACGGCGGCGGTTGCGGAAATGCGTGTTACGCTGATATCAATAAATATGCAAAGCAGCGACAACGGCATTACGATATGTCTGAGCGTTGCCTGCCGCAATACAGAGCATTTGTATCAGATAATGGGAAGAATGCGCTCGATAAAGGACGTTGAGACGGTTACGAGAGCGTAAGGAAAGGCAATATAATGAGAGCAATAATTCAAAGAGTCAGCAGCGCGTGCGTCAGAGTTGACGGAAGCATAACGGGCAAATGCGGCACAGGTTACCTTGTATTTCTCGGTGTCGGCAAGGACGATGATGAGCAGAGCGCAAAAAAGCTGTGTGACAAGATCGTAAAAATGAGAATATTCGAGGACGAAAACGAAAGGATAAATCTGTCGCTTTCACAGGTGGGCGGCAGTATGCTCGTCGTATCGCAGTTTACGCTTTACGCAAACTGCACACACGGCAACCGTCCGGAGTTTTTCTCATCGGCAGCACCCGATAAGGCGGAAAGGCTGTATGAATATTTTGTTCAGTATGCAAGGTCTTTAGTGCCTGATGTGCAGACAGGACGGTTCGGTGCGGATATGAAGGTAAGCATAGAAAACGACGGACCGTTTACAATATATCTTGATACGGAAGCGATGAAATGAAGCTGATAATACACGGAGATCTCGGCAGATACTATCTGCAAACGCTGTGCTTGCTGTTTTTCCCGGGGGCGAAATTTTCCGAATCCGAGGAGATAACCGCCTCGACGCCCGTTGTCACCGTTAAGCTTACCACGGATGACGAGGGCGCGCAGGCAGAGGCTACTGTATGCATAGGTGAAAGATCGGTAACGAGAAGCCACAGAGAGCCTTATACATCCTTACCGAAGAAAAAAACAGAAAATATGGCGGCAAGCAAAGCCTTCTTTGATGCTGCAAAAAAGTTTTTCGGATATACTCCGTCGTGGGGGATAATGACGGGAGTACGTCCTACAAAGATCGTGCTTGATTATCTTAATTCGGGAATGACGAAGGAGCAGACGGTAAAGGCTCTGCGTAACGATTATCTCGTATATCACAAAAAGGCGACGCTTGCAACCGATATTGCGCGCAACGAATCAAAGATAATCAAAAAATACCCGCTTGATACCTGCTCTGTATACATATCAATACCGTTTTGTCCCACAAGATGCTCATACTGTTCATTTGTCAGCTTTACTACAAAAAAGCTCCTTGCGCTGATACCTGCGTATATTCAGGCACTGAAGCTGGAGCTTTCGATGATAAAGCGTCAGATAGATGAATCGGGCTTCAAGCTGAAAACGATATATATAGGCGGCGGCACTCCTACAACGCTGGACGAATCTCAGCTTGAGGACCTTTTATCGTACATAGACAAGCTGTTTGATACATCGGTGCTTGATGAGTTTACTCTGGAAGCGGGCAGACCCGATACGATAAGCGAAAAAAAGCTGCAGAGCGCAAAGGATCACAACGTGACGAGGATAAGCATAAATCCGCAGACGCTCAACAATTTCGTGCTTCGTGAGATAGACAGACATCACACAGCGGAGATGTTTTTTAAGGCTTATGAAATGGCGCAGAAAAGCGGTATACCGTGTATAAATACCGACCTTATAATAGGCTTGCCGACGGACGATTTTGATTCGTACAGCTATACACTTGATAAAATAATCGAGCTTGATCCTCAGAATATAACAGCACATACGTTCTGCGTAAAAAGAAGCGCGGACATTCTCAAGGAAGAGGGATCGCAGATATATTCAAGAGAGAACAAGGAAAATTACGAAATATCAAAGTGTGTTGATTACACGCAGATAATGACGAAAAAAGCAGGATATCTGCCGTACTATATGTACAGACAAAAAAATGCCGTTGGAAATTTTGAAAACGTAGGCTTCTGTAAAAAGGGCACAGAGGGAATATACAATATTCTTATGATGGAGGAGATCCATTCCATATTTGCCGCAGGTGCAGGCGCTGTCACAAAATTCGTCGGCGAAAGAAATGTTAAGATAGAACGCATATTTAACCCTAAATATCCGTATGAATATCTAGAGCAGGACAGACAGCTCGCATTTGAGCATACAAAAAAGGTAATGGAGCAGTTCTTTGCTCAGAATCAATAAAGGCGGTTTGATAAATGTACCAATACGATAAGACCTTTGAAACCGAAGAGGAAAAAATAGATTTCGTCAAAAAATGCGATGCTGAATTTTTCGGCGAAATAATAAAAGCATCTGAAAGTATTGCCAAGGACAGAGATATAAGATTTATTCTTCTGTCAGGTCCGTCTTGCTCAGGTAAGACGTCTGCATCAAGAGTCCTTACGGAAGCTCTTGAAAAAGACGGCAGACGAGTCAGCATAATATCGATCGATGACTTTTTTAAGGATTCGTATGAGCTTAAGGACTCGGACGAGGATACACAGATAGACTTTGATTCTATAAATGCACTTGATTACGATTGCTTTTGCAAATGCGTAAATCAGCTCAGACAAGACGGCAAAAGCGACATACCGATATTCGATTTTCTGAGCGGAAGAAGAAGCGGATACAGAACGGTAAGCATATCAGAGGACACGGTTGTCATATTTGAGGGAATACAGGCAGTATATCCTGAAATAACACGTCTTTTCCACGGCGAATGTAAAAAAATATTTCTGTGCGTCGATACTGACGTTCAGGCATACGGAAGCGAGTTTTCAAGGCTTTCGTTGCGGTTTGCACGCCGTCTTGTGCGTGATTGGATGTTCAGGGGCGCCTGCCCTGAGCTTACGTTCAGACTCTGGTCAAGCGTCGTTGAAAATGAAGAGAAAAATATTATGCCTTACGCATCTTGCGTGGATATAAGAATAAACTCGTTCGTTCCTTACGAAATAAACGTCTTAGCCCCGCTTGTGATCGAGGTGCTGTCACAGCTTCCCGACATTTCAAAATACTGCCCGCAGGCTATTCAAATTGCGGAAAAATATAAAAACGTTCCTGTAATTTCAAAGGAATATATTCCTGAGGACTCGTTTTTTACAGAATTTATTGGATGAAAGATGAGGATATTCAAATGATAATTATCGGTGAAAAGCTAAACAGCTCAATTCCAAAAACGATGAAGGCGTATGAATTGTGTGCTGAGGGAAACGATGAGCAGATAGTGCAGCTTATCGTGAATATGGCGCAGTCAGGCTCTGATTATATCGATGTCAATACGGCGCTTTGCAATGATGAGACAGCAATGATGCAAAAGACCGTACAGCTTGTCAAAAGCAACTGCTCGTGTGGAATAGTCATTGACTCTCCCGATATTAACGTGCTTGTGAAATGCGCAGAGTACGCTTCAGGCAGAGATATAATTCTGAATTCCGTAAAATACGAGGAATTGCCGACAGCTCTTCCCATACTTAAAAAGTACGGCGCGGGATTTGTCTGTATGCTGGATCACAGTACGCTTGAGGAAAGAATGACCGTTGCTGAAAAAACAGTCGCGTTTGCAGACGAAAACGGAATATCAAGAGAAAAGATATTCTTCGATATAGCAACACAGTCGATAGCTACCGACAGCGAATCGGCAATACTGTCGCTGAATACGATAAAGGCGCTTAAGGAAAAATGGAGCACTGTTATGACCGTGTGCGGTCTTTCAAACGCTTCGTTCGGTCTGCCCAAAAGAGTACACGTCAATGCCGCGTATCTCACGTGCGCCGTGTGGCAGGGGCTTGACAGCGCGATAATGGACAGCACGAGCGATGCTATGCAAATGGCTTTGAAGGCAGCAAACGTGGTTGCGGGCAAGGATGAGTACTGCATGGATTATATAAGCTACATAAGGGAAAATCAATGAAAACTCTGATAGAAAATATAACTGTCATATTTCACGACGGCAGCTATGAAGAAAATATATATGTTGCCTATGACAAAGGCAGATTTACATACGTCGGCAAGGGCGCGCCGACGGGCGATTTTCAAAGAAAAATAAACGGCAGCGGCAAAATAATGATCCCGGGACTGTACAACTGCCACGCACATAGCCCTATGACTCATTTTCGCGGTATGGCAGAGGATCTTCCGCTTGACAGATGGCTTAACGAAGCGATATTTCCCGCAGAGGATAAGCTGAACGGCAGTCTTGCGTACACAGGCGCGCTTCTTTCGTGTGCTGAAATGATAGCAAGCGGTACTGTTTCAATGTCTGATATGTACTTTTTCTGTCCGCAAATAGCAGAAGCTATCGGAAAGGCGGGAATGAAGGCGAATATATCAAGATGTGTTGTATCGTTTGACGAAAATGCGGAAATGAAAAATGACGTGCGGGTGCTTGAAGCGCTGGAGCTTTTCAATTCATACAACAATGCCTTCGACGGAAGAATAAAGGTCGATATGTCACTGCACGCAGAATATACAAATACAGAAAACTCGTGCAGATATGTTGCAGATCTTGCCAAGAGACTCGGCTGCGGCATTCAGGTGCATCTTTCCGAAACGCAAAAGGAGCATATTGAAGCAAAGCATCGTCACGGAATGACAGCGTGTGAGCTGTTTGAAAAAACAGGTGTTTTTGATAGCGTGACAAATGCCGCGCATTGCGTATGGGTAGAGGACGGCGATATTGATATAATGGCGAAAAGAGGCGTTACCGTATCACACAACCCCATAAGCAATCTTAAGCTCGGCTCAGGAGTAGCACCTCTTGAAAAAATGATAAATAAAGGAATAAATGTAACACTCGGAACCGATGGGGCTGCATCAAACAACAGACTGAGCATTCTTAACGAATTGAATGCAGCATCACTTATCCACAGGGGCGTTACGGGAAATACGGAGTTTCCGGGCGCAAGCATTCTTTTGCCTATGGCAACGGCAAACGGGGCAAGATCGCAGATGAGAGATGACTGCGGAATGATAAAGGCAGGCTGCAAGGCAGATTTTGCCTTGATAGATGTAACAAAATGCCATAATATACCGTCATATTCGCCCGTAAATACACTGCTTTATACTGTGTATCCGACGGATGTATGCCTTACGGTGTGCGACGGCGTTACTCTTTACGAAAACGGAGATTTCAAAACGATAGATATAGAAAAGCTGAAATACGAAATGAATAACTCACGATCTCACTTTACGGAGGGTTAATTGAAGACCGACAACAAAAGCTCCCTTGTTTCAGGGGTAGTCATTCTGACAGCGGCAAATCTGCTCGTTAAGGTAATAGGGCTTGTGTTCAAAATACCGATCCAGCGGCTCATAGGCGATGAGGGTATGGGATACTTCAATATGGCGTATAACATTTACTCGTGGCTATATCTTGTTTCTACCGCGGGGCTGCCCGTTGCGCTTTCTGTGATGATAAGCAAGGCGACAGCTCAGGGAAAAAGCGCCGATACAAAGGTTATTTTCCGCACATCCTGTACACTGTTTGCACTTATCGGAACATCAAGTGCGCTGTTTATGGGTATATTTGCCCGTCAGATAGCAAGAAGTGTCGAAATTGATAATGCTTATCTTTGCGCAATAGCTATCGCGCCAACGCTGTTTTTTATATGTATATCGTCATCGGTCAGAGGATATTTTCAGGGCTTCGGTAATATGACCGTAACGGCAGTATCTCAGGTGATAGAATCGCTCGGTAAGGTCACATTCGGGCTTTTACTTGCCGTTCATTCAATAAAAAAGGGCGATCCTGTATACGTTACAGCCGCATATGCTATAAGCGGCGTTACGCTCGGAACGCTTGCGTCAATGATGTTCTGCCTTATATCAAAGTGCTTTTTCTCGCCCGATACCGATAAAGAGAAAAGCACATGTAAATATTCCGATGTTTTAAAAAGGCTTGTTATAATAGCTCTGCCGATAACCGTTTCTTCGTCTATAATGGGACTTACAAACGTTATTGATACGGTAATATCAGTCGGGCGTCTGTGCGATATCGGTTATGCATCAAAGGCTGCAACCGAAATATACGGTAATTATACGACGCTGGCAGTATCGCTTTATAATATGCCGAGCGTGCTTATATACCCGATAGCCTGCGCCATAGTACCACATCTGACAAAGCATTTGTCACAGGGAAAAAGCGGTGTTACGATAATATCCTCGTGCGTTAAAACGTGCTGCGTTATATCTATGCCGTGCGCTGTCGGACTCGGCGTATTGTCATACCCGATACTGTGCCTGCTGTTCCCGCAGGATTCATCACAGCTTGCATCAGCAATGCTGACTATGCTTTCCCCGTCTGTTTTCCTTTACGCTATGATGGCTATAACAAACAGCGTGCTTCAGGCGTCGGGGAATGAGCGTCTTCCGATAATATCAATGATAACGGGTATTGCGGTAAAGCTCATTTCATCGTATATATTCATAGGCGTTGATAAAATAGGCAGACTCGGAATACCTCTTGGCACGTGTATGTGCTATCTTACCATCGTAATAATGAATTTCATATTCGTAGGCAATAAAACAAAAGTACATATGAAGCTGTTTAAAACGTTCATTTTGCCGTTTATATGTGCTTCAATATGCGGACTTTGCGCGTATATATCACACAAAGCCTTATCGTCGCTTACAGACTCCGATCTTTCAGTCTTGATAAGCATAACGCTTGCAGCGCTCATTTACGGTATATGTATATTCAAATTCAAGGCGGTTGACGAAAATGATATGGAGTATTTGCCAAAGGGACGGCAAATATGCCGCATACTCAAAAAATTAAAGCTGATATAAATAAAAAGGAAAAATAAAAAAATGGATAAAAAAGCACTTCTTAAAGCAAAAGAGAATTATACATTTGACGATCTTCTTGACATACTCAAAATACTTCGCGCCCCAGGCGGATGTCCGTGGGATGCCGAGCAGACGCACCAATCAATAAGGGCTGATTTCATCGAAGAGGTCTATGAGGCGATAGAGGGAATAGACGCTAATGACGATGAGATAATGAAGGAGGAATTGGGAGACGTTCTTTTGCAGGTGGTATTCCACGCGCGTATAGCAGACGACGATAACAGATTTGATATTACGGATATTCTTAACGGAATATGCCGTAAGCTGATAGTGCGTCATCCTCACGTGTTTGCAGACGTTTCCGTATCATCGACCGAGGAGGTCCTCGATAATTGGAATACCATCAAAATGCAGACAAAGGGGCAAAAAAGCGCGAAGGAATCTGTTCAAAGCATCTCAAGATCCTTGCCGTCGCTTATGCGCGCAGAAAAAACCGCATCAAAGCTGCATAAATACGGTGAACCCTACGCAAGCGTCGAGGACATAGTAGAAATAAGCCGCAGGCTTGACGGAGAAAACGGCATAGGCGAGCTTTTATATGCAGTCGCATCATACGCGAAAGCTGTAAATGCAGATGCAGAAAAATGCCTCTATGATCAGTGCGATAAGGTCATAGAGAAAGTATAACATACATAAAGAAAAAATGCGGAACTTATGTTCCGCATTGATTTTGGTTTCAGATGCTTTCTACTGCATCGGCTGCCTTTTCCATATGATCGCCCTCGAAAAGCTCTATGAGTCCCAGATCGCACTGGTTTGCAAATTCGGGCTTGATGGGCAGCTTTGCCAGAACAGGCACGTTGAGCGCGGCGGCTTCCTCGTCCACACGGCTCTTGCCGTATATCTCGATCTTTTTGCCGCAATCGGGACACTCAAGATAGCTGAAGTTTTCAACGAGTCCTATGATCGGTATGTTCATCATTTCCGCCATTTTTACTGCTTTGCCGACGATGAGCGAAACAAGCTCCTGGGGTGATGTAACTATTACGATACCGTCAACGGGCAGAGATTGGAATACGGTCAACGGTACATCGCCCGTTCCCGGAGGCATATCAACAAACATAAAGTCTACCTCGCCCCACAGAACGTCAGACCAGAACTGCTTTACCGTTCCTGCAATTACAGGACCTCTCCAGATGACAGGTGTTCTTTCGTCCTCAAGCAGAAGATTCAAGGACATTACTTCAATGCCTGTTTTCGTTACAAAGGGGAAAATGTTTTCTCCGTCACCGTCGCAAATGCCGTGCAGTCCGAATGCCTTGGGAATAGACGGACCTGTTATATCGGCATCCATTATGGCGGTGCGGTAGCCCCTGCGCTGCATAACCGTAGCAAGCATCGAGGTGACGAGCGATTTACCTACGCCGCCTTTGCCGCTCACAACGCCTATGACTTTTTTTACATGTGAATGTTTGTTTTGCATTTCAAACTGCGGCTTTTCTCTTGACGAGCAGTTTGCAGAGCAAGACGAACAGTCATGGGTGCATTCTTCGTTAGCCATAATTGTCAAATTCGCTTTCTGATAAAATATTTTTAATAATATTATATACCTTAAAATCGGTTTATCGGTTAAAATAGTTTATACAATTTTTAAATTATACCATACAGGAAATAACAAATGAAGCTTACACAAAAGGAAAGTAATCCGTTTATCTACTCCGACAGCAATAAAAGATACCATACATACGATTATTATATAAAGCATAGATTCGGTAAAAAATGCGCGAAAATTCCACTTGACTGCGGATTTACCTGCCCGAATATAGACGGCAGGGCAGGGTATGGCGGTTGCATTTACTGCTCTGACAGAGGAAGCGGAGATTATGCACTATCGTCGGATATTTCAGTTGTCAGTCAGCTTGATGAAACGAGAAAAATGATGGAGCATAAATGGAAAGACTGCGGTATAATACCGTATTTTCAGGCTCATACGAATACGTATGCTCCTGTCAGCGTGCTTTCGGAAAAATATACTCAGGCGTTGGAATATCCCGATACGGTCGGAATAAATATCGCTACACGGGCAGACTGTCTTCCAAATGACGTGTGTGAGCTTTTGTCACAGCTTGCGGAAAAGACGGTGCTTACAGTTGAACTCGGTTTACAAACCTCGCACGATGAAACTGCAAGATATATAAACCGCTGTCATACAACGCAGGACTTTATAAATGGGTATGAAAGGTTAAGATCGTTCAGTAAAAAAATCGGTATTTGCATACATATAATAAACGGTCTGCCGAATGAAAATAAGGAAATGATGATACAAACGTCGGAGTTTGTTGCATCGCTTGCCCCCGAATTTGTCAAAATACACTCTTTGCACGTTATTGACGGCACAGTCCTCGGTGAAATATATAAAAACGGCGGACTGCCGATGCTTACAATGGAGCAATACGTCGATATAACGGTAGAGCAAATAGAAAGAATGCCTGCCGAAACCGTTATAGCGAGAGTTACGGGCGACGGTAAGCAAAGCGACCTTCTCGCACCCGATTGGAGCATTAAGAAAACGTGCGTAATAAACGAAATAGATAAAAGAATGTACGCGCTCGATACGTATCAGGGAAAAAAGCATCAGTCGATGAAATGACGGATACATAAGCACTCGTATGTCCTGTAAGCCGAGCAGGGCAGAGCGGCTGTTGCTTTTTTGGTTTTGAATAAAATATTAAATGTTTCAAGAGTTTCAAATAGGTATTGAAAAATCGGAAAAAGTGTGGTATCATAGACAAAGTTAAAATCGTATCATCATATTGGAGGTAAATATGAAAAAAGTCAGAATAGGCGTTATGGGCGCATTCCGCGGTACAAGCATGATAAACTACTGCCTGAAGGCTGATAACGCAGAGGTCGTAGCTATTTGCGACAAATGGGTAGAGGGTATTGAAAAGCAGAAGCAGCAGCATCCCGATGCCAATATTACGTATTACACGAGCTTTGACGAATTCATCAATCACGATATGGATGCAGTCGTTCTTGCAAACTATGCAAATGAGCACGCTCCTTTCGCTATCAGATGTATGAACAAGGGCCTTCACGTATTCAGCGAGGTTCTTCCCGTACAGACGATGAAGGAGGCAGTTGAGCTTGTTGAAACAGTTGAAAAAACAGGTATGATCTACGCATACGGCGAAAACTACTGCTATATGCCCGGTCCTTACGAAATGCGTAAGCTGTATAAGGAAGGCAAGATCGGTGAATTTGAATACGGTGAGGGTGAATATATCCACAACTGCGAATCCATCTGGCCCAGCATTTCCTACGGTGATCCGAATCACTGGAGAAACCTTATGCATGCAAACTTCTACTGCACGCACTCACTCGGTCCGATAATTCACATAACAGGTCTGCGTCCCGTTTCTGTAGTAGGCTTTGAGGGAACAAAGACAGAACGCCGCCGCCGTACAGGTAACAAGGCAGGTCAGTTCGGTATGGAAATGGTAACGTTTGAAAACGGCGGTATTGCAAAGAGCATCCACGGCGACCTTTACAAAAACTCCGTATGGTACACCGTTTACGGCTCAAAGGGCAGAATGGAGACGGCAAGAGAGGATGCGTATATGGGCGGTCAGACTCACATATATGTCAATGCTGACGAGTATGACGGCGAATACGGCCCTGAAAATGTTCTGAGCTACAAGCCCGAAACGGAATTCCCGACAGCCGATGCATCATTCGGCCACGGCGGCTCGGACTTCTACTCAATGTATAATTTCGTTGAGAAGATACGCGGTAACGAAAACGCCGACATCATCGACGTGTACGAGGCTATGGATATGGGTATAACGGGATTGTTTGCATACCGTTCCGTTCTTGCAGGCGGTGTAACGCTTGAGATACCCAATCTCAGAGATAAGGCAGTAAGAGATCAGTACAGAAACGATACGACATGTACGATACCCGAGGTTGCGGGCGATATGCTTATCCCCACATTCTCAAAGGGAACGCCCGAGATACCCGACGAGGTATACGCAAGAATGAGAGAGCTGTTCGAAAAGGACTTCAACAGCGACAGCGGTTACGTAAGCGCGGCATTCACTCAGGGCGGCGACAAGAAGCCTGAAGAAAAGAAAGATGAAGAATAAAGAGGAGCTTTTAAGATCTCTCTTTCCGGATGCAGACGGGCAGGCACTCGAAAGCCTTGCCCTGACGCTTATAATGAACGATAATTCCGAATACTCACACCTGAAAAGGTGTGAGTATTATGCTGATAAGCTGAAAAAGGTCGGAAAAGGGCTCAGGATCGGCAAAAATGTAAAGCTCGTAAATCCGCAGTATATAACAGTCGGTGATAACGTAACCATAAGCGATGATGTTACGGTCATTGCGCGCGGCAGCGGCGGTATAACGATAGGGGACAATGTCACCCTCTGCGAAAGGGTATATCTTGATACCGAAAGAGCGGATGAGGGATACATACATATTGGCAATAACGTATATATCGGAACGGGAACTACGTTGTTCGGCCACGTCGGACTTGAGATAGGAAAAGACTGTCTTCTTGCACAGAACATAACAGTAACGCCGTATTCGCATATATTTACAGATCCCGAAGAAAAGATCGCATTACAGGGCGGAAATACACGCAAGGTCACACTCGGTGATGACTGCTATATCGGAATGGGCGTATGCATTATGTATTCTGCCGACATCGGCAAGGGGAGCGTTGTCGGGGCAGGCTCTACCGTAGTAAAGCCGATACCGCCGTACAGCGTTGCCGTAGGCTGTCCTGCAAGGGTGATCAAAAAAAGGAACGGTAATAAAAATGAATGAATTAGTGCTTGTAAAGGGCAGACCTGTAACGAGGGAATACCGTTTTCCTGAGGAATTGGCATGCTACGATCTGCTTGATGAGTTGAATGTTGAGTATTACAGAGTAGACCACGAGCCTGCTGAAAATATGGAGCTTTGCCGCAGGATCGATGAGGTGATGGGAGCATCAATGTGCAAAAACCTGTTTTTGTGCAACAGACAAATGACAGATCATTATCTTTTGATGATGCCGGGAGATAAGCCATTTAAAACGAAGCTGCTTTCAAAGCAGCTCGGTGTTGCAAGGCTTTCGTTTGCATCTGCGGAAAAAATGCAGGAATACCTTTGCATAAGGCCCGGTGCGGTAAGTGTTATGGGACTGATGAACGATAAGGAGTCAAACGTTCGCCTTATCGTTGACAAGGACCTTTTAAGCTGTGAATATATCGGCTGCCATCCGTGCGTTTCTACGAGCAGTCTGCGTATAAGGACATCGGATATATTTGACATTTTACTGCCGCATATTTCTCACAGCGCAACGTTTATACAGCTTAAGGAAGATGAATAAAATACAGGCACAGGATACGCAAAACCTGTGCCTTGTTGCTTTTTTTGAAATATACAATGTCAGCCCTTGCGTTTTTATCATATACTTTTAAAGCATACGTATGCTGCTTTATGTGATCTTATAGCGCAATAGTATTAATATTAATAAAATAAATTATTATCTTTACATTTGATATATTGACAAATTCTTTTAGTGCTGATATAATATTAGCCGATTATGTAATTATTAATTTGGTGCAAGATTAAAGGATGCAATCTTTCAAAGTCGTCAGCGGCTTGGTATTCCGTCTTGCAGAAAGGATATTTGTATGAGTAAGATAAAAGCCGGTATAATCGGCGCGACCGGTATGGTAGGTCAGAGATTTATAAAGCTTCTTGACGGACACCCTATGTTTGAGGTCTGTGCATTGGCGGCAAGCTCGAGAAGCGCAGGCGTACCCTATGAAAAAGCGGTAGAGGGCAGATGGAAGCTCGACGGAGATATTCCCGAATACGCAAAGAATATGACAGTATACGATGCAGCAGAGGTTGAAAAGGTTGCATCTATGGTCGATTTCGTATTCTGCGCTGTTGATATGAAGAAGGATGAGAACAAGGCTCTTGAGGAAGCGTACGCAAAGGCAGAGGTAGTTGTAGTTTCAAATAACTCCGCTAACCGCTGGACAGAGGATGTTCCCATGATGATACCCGAGATCAATGACGATCATGTTGAGGTAATAAAATACCAGAAGGAGCGTCTTGGCACAAAGAAGGGCTTCATCGCAGTTAAGCCTAACTGCTCTATCCAGTCATACGTTCCGCTTATAACTCCCCTTTTGAAGTTCAAGCCCACGACTGTTGTTGCAACGACGTATCAGGCAATATCCGGTGCAGGCAAAACGTTTGCTCAGTGGCCTGAAATGATAGATAACGTAATTCCCTATATCGGCGGCGAGGAAGAAAAAAGCGAGAAGGAGCCGCTTCGTGTATGGGGTCAGGTGAAGGACGGAAAGATCGTTCCCGCATCAACTCCCACTATAACAACACAGTGCATCCGTGTTCCCGTTTCCGACGGTCATATGGCGGCAGTTTTCATCAGCTTTGAGCAGAAGCCCACAAAGGAAGAGATACTCAACGCGTGGAAGGAATATTCAGGTAAGCCTCAGGCGCTCAAGCTCCCCTCAGCTCCCGAGCAGTTCATAACATATTTTGAAGAGGATAACCGTCCTCAGACGAAGCTCGACAGAGATATACACAAGGGAATGGGCATCACAGCGGGCAGACTGCGTGAGGATACAGTATACGATTACAAATTCGTAGGTCTTTCGCACAATACTTTGCGCGGTGCGGCAGGCGGTGCAGTTCTTATAGCTGAGCTTCTTGCATCCGAAGGATTCATTTATTGATTCGGACGGTAAATATGGATATTTTAAACGTTATAGAAAATTCGATGGACAGCTTTTCCAAGGGGCAGAGAGCTATTGCGCGCTATATGCTTGAGCATTATGACAAGGCGGCGTATATGACTGCTCTGAAGCTGGGCTCGGAGGTCAACGTGTCGGAGTCTACCGTCGTAAGATTTGCCATTGAGCTTGGGTTTGACGGATATCCCGCATTGCAAAGATCCTTGAGGGAGCTTATCCGCACCCGTCTTACAACGCTTCAGCGTATAGAGATCGCGAATGACAGAATAGGCGACGGAGACATTCTTGAAAAGGTAGTCAATTTCGACATAGAAAAGATGAAGATAACCCTTGACTGCATAAATAAAGATGATTTCAATAAGGCAGTTGACACGGTCATTTCATCACGCCGTATATACATTATGGGCGTACGCTCGTCTGCATCTCTTGCGCAGTTTATGAATTTTTATTTCACGATGATGTTTGATGACGTAAAGCTCGTAAATACACAAAGCCGCTCGGAAATATTCGAGCAGCTGTTCAGGATAGGTCCTGACGATGTTATAATCGGCATCAGTTTTCCGCGCTATTCAAAGCGTATTGTGAACGCTATGGAGTTCGCAAGATCAAAGGGCGCAAGAACGATCGCAATAACGGATACCAACGATTCTCCTATTGCCGAAATATCCGATTGCGTTCTTACAGCAAGAAGCGATATGGCATCGTTTGTTGACAGCCTTGTAGCTCCGCTCAGTATCATAAATGCTATGACGGTAGCTATCGGAAGAAAAAAGGAAAAAGAGCTTATGGACGTTTTCAACGAGCTTGAGGACGTGTGGGGCAAGTACGACGTTTACGCCAAATCCGGCAATTGACGGTGTCTTCAGCCTTGAATATGAAGCTTGCAATAATAGGCGGCGGCGCTGCGGGGCTTTTCGCGGGCGGTATGTGCGCGAAAAACGGAGTGCAGACCGATATATACGATAAAAATACACTTTTCGGAAAAAAACTGCGTATCACGGGCAAGGGCAGATGCAATGTCACCAATAATTGTACAAGGGACGAGTTTTTTTCAAATATCATAACAAATCCGAAGTTTCTTTATTCAGCTTATTCAGCGTTTGACTGCAATGATACGATGCAGTTTTTTGAGCAGCTCGGAGTTCCGTTGAAAACGGAAAGGGGAAACAGAGTGTTCCCCGTGTCAGACAGCGCCCACGATATAGCAAACGCACTTGTCGATAATTGCCGTAAAAGCGGCGCAAGACTCATAACGAAGCGTGTTACGGATATTAAAAGCTGTGACGGCATCTTTACTGTAAGCTATGACGGCGGAACGGCTGAATACGACAAGGTTCTTATCGCAACCGGCGGAGCATCTTACAGGGGAACAGGCTCAACAGGCGACGGATACGCTTTTGCAAGATCGCTCGGTCATACGGTAACGGAGATAAAGCCGTCGCTTGTGCCGCTTGTCTGCCGTGAAAGAGTATGTGCTGAAATGATGGGACTTTCGCTGAAGAATATCGAGCTTAAGGTAGTAGACACACAGAACGGAAAAACGGTATACCGCCAATTCGGTGAAATGCTGTTCACGCATTTCGGTGTAAGCGGTCCTGTTGTGCTGAGCGCATCAAGCGCGATAAGGCAGATGGAAAAGGGCAGATATAAGCTGTATATTGACTTAAAGCCGGCGCTTGACGAATCTGAGCTTGATAAGCGTCTTATATCCGACTTCGGCAAAAATCTGAACAAGAATTTTTCAAATTCTCTCGGGGCATTGCTTCCGCAGAAGATGATAGAGCCTGTCATACGTCTGTCAGGCATAGATCCGCACAAAAAGGTCAATGAGATCACAAAGCAGCAACGCAGAGAGTTGCTTTCGCTTCTTAAGGCTTTTCCGCTTACGGTTGACGGCTTTTCCGATATAAACGACGCGATAATCACCTCGGGCGGTGTCAGCGTCAAGGAGATAAATCAGAAAACTATGTGCTCAAAGCTGATTGCGGGATTGTATTTTGCAGGAGAGGTCATTGACTGCGATGGCTTTACGGGCGGATTTAATTTACAGATAGCATTTTCTACCGCGTATGCGGCGGCAAGCTCAATAATACAAGATATCTGAAAGGATTTCACTAAAATGCGTATTAATATTGCTATAGACGGTCCTTCGGGGGCAGGAAAAAGCTCACTTGCAAAGGCGGTTGCCAAAGCACTCGGGCTTATTCACGTTGATACGGGTGCAATGTACCGCACAGTAGGTCTTTATATGCTTGAAAACGGTATAGATCCAAAGGATCCGTCAGCGGTTGCTGATGCACTGAAGAATGTAAACGTAGGGCTTGAATTTCAGGACGGCGTTCAGCATATATATCTCAACGGCAGATGCGTGGATTCCTTGATAAGATCGAATGAGGCTTCAATGTATGCCTCAGCCGTTTCTGCAATACAGGCGGTAAGAGATTTTCTTTTGAATACACAGCGGCAGATCGCCGCAAAGCAGGATGTGATCATGGACGGACGTGACATCGGTACGGTAATACTGCCGAATGCAGGCCTTAAGGTATTCCTCGTTGCAAATGATGAGGCAAGGGCGCGCCGCAGATATAAGGAGCTTACGGAAAAGGGCGAAAGTGTTACGTTTGAAGAGGTCCTGACTCTTATGAAAAAGCGTGATGAAAACGATAAGGGCAGAAAGATAGCTCCTGCTGTTCCTGCGGACGATGCAGTAATATTTGACAATACGGAATACGATCTTCAGCAGTGTGTAGATTACATTATATCGCTTGCGAAGGAAAGGTTTTCGATATGAGCTTTTATACGGGCGCGATCAAAACGCTTGGCGGCTTTGTGCGCTTCATACTCGGTATAAAAAGTGTACAGGGACTTGAGAATATACCCAAAACAGGCCCCGCGCTTGTGTGTGCGAACCATACTGCATTTGTTGATCCCATTATTCTTGCAGCGGCTATGGAACTTCCTATAAAATTTATGGGCAAGGCGGAGCTGTTCAAAATACCCGTTCTGAGCTTCGTTATAAGGAGCTTCGGCGCTTTCCCTGTGACCAGAGGCGGAACAGATGTTACATCTCTTAAAACAACGGTAAAGCTTTTGAAGGACGGAGAATTTGTCGGAATGTTTCCGCAGGGAACAAGATGCCCTCATGTAGCACCTGAAACAACATCGGTTAAAAGCGGAGCAGGACTTATACTCAGCCGCGCTGAATGTGATGTTATTCCCGTGTATATCAAAACAAAGAATAATAAAGCGGGATTTTTCAAAAGAACGACGGTCATCATAGGAAAGCCGATAGAATATTCATCTTTGGGAATAACCGAAGGGATCAAGCGTGAGTATGAGGAAGCGTCGAACAAAATATTCAAAACGATATGCGAGCTTGATAAGGAAAAGGCGGATAAATGAAAAACGTAACAGTTGCAAAATACGCGGGATTTTGCTTTGGAGTTGAAAGAGCAATAAAGACGGTATACGATATAATAAAGGAGCAAAGCGGCTCGCGTATATATACACTCGGAAAGATCATTCATAACCCGATAGTTACAGAGGAGCTTGAAGCAAAGGGCGTAAGGATAATATCCATTGACGATATAGATTCCATAGTCAAAAGCGCCGAAAAGGATAATCCTGCGGTGATAATAGTAAGAACTCACGGGGTGACGAGGGATATTTCCGAAAAGCTCGCAAAGAGCGCAGAGGACAATCCGTATTTTTCTTTCGTAGACTGTACATGCCCATATGTTAAAAAAATTCATAATATCGTAAACGATAATTCCGATGCTGATACGCTTACAGTCGTATTCGGTGACAGTAAGCATCCCGAGGTAGAGGGTATAAAAAGCTACGCGAACGGTGATGTTGAAACAGTATTATTCGAAGAGGATATTGAAAAAATGGCAAGCAGGAGAAAAATTGAGCCTGCAAAGACAATAATGGTATCTCAAACAACACAAAATTTGTTTGAGTGTAAAAAGTCACAAAAAAAACTCAAAAAACTATATACTAATACAAAAATTTTTGATACAATATGCAGTGTAACTGAAAACAGACAAAAAGAAACCGAAGAACTTTCATCAAAAGTTGACATAATGGTGATAATTGGCGGTGCTGATAGCTCAAATACGAACAAACTTTTTCATATAGCAAAGGAAAACTGCCGTCATGCTATTATGATCGAACGAGTGTCAGAGCTTGATGAGTATGATTTTTCAGAATACAATAATATAGGAATAACTGCCGGTGCTTCAACGCCGGATAGTATAATACAGGAGGTAAGAAGAAAAATGAGCGAGGAACTCAAAAATGTAGGCGAAGAAAATTTCGCACAAATGCTGGAGGAATCTTTCAAAACTTTAAATACAGGAGATGTCGTAACGGGTACTGTTATAGCGGTATCCAGCAATGAGATACATGTCGATCTTGGTGCAAAAGTTACAGGTATATTGTCATATGACGATATTACCGATGAGCCCGGCATCAAGCTGGAAGAGGTTTTCAAGGTTGGCGACACGGTGCAGGCAATAGCAGTAAGAGTATCTGATGTTGACGGTGTTGCTGTTCTTTCCAAAAAGAAGATCGACGCAAAGAACAAGTGGTCATCTATCGTTGCTGCATATGAAAGCGGCGAAATACTTGAAGGAAGATATGTCGAAGTCGTTAAGGGCGGCGTTATTATGTCCATTGACGGCGTGAGAGTGTTCGTTCCCGCATCACACACGACTGTTCCCCGCGACGGCGACCTTACAACAGTTAACGGCAAGCGTGCAAAGGTCAAGATCATTGAGATCGATGAAGCAAAGCACAGAGCAAAGGCGTCTGAGCGTGTTGTTGTGCGTGAGGAAAGAAAGAAGGCTGAGGCTGAATTCTGGGCAAACATTGAGGTTGGTAAGCACTATGTAGGTGAGATCAAGTCTCTTACATCATACGGTGCATTTGTTGATCTCGGATGCGGCATCGACGGTATGGTACACGTTACAGAGCTTTCCTGGCAGAGAATAAAGAATCCTGCACAGGTAGTTGCTGTAGGTCAGAAGATCGAAGTTTTCGTTAAGGAATTCGATGCTGAAAAAAGACGCATTGCCCTCGGATACAAGACAGAGGAATCAAATCCCTGGACACTGTTCACCAATCAGTACAATGTAGGCGATGTTGTTAAGGTTAAGATAGTAAGCCTTATGCCCTTCGGCGCATTTGCACAGATACTTCCGGGCGCTGACGGTCTTATCCACATCTCTCAGATCGCTGACAGAAAGATAGACAAGCCCGGCGATGTACTTACGGTAGGCGAAGAGGTTGAAGCCAAGATCGTTTCCGTAGACGAGGAAAAGCATCAGATCGGTCTTTCCATCCGCGCTCTCATAGCTCCCGCTGAGGAAGCTGTTGAGGAGGAAGAACAGGAAGATGGCGAAACACTCGTATATTCGGACGAGGCTCCCATTGAAGGTCAGAATGACGCTGAATAATCAGTATTAACATTAAAATTGCCGCAATTTATTTGCGGCAATTTTTGTTATCGGTATTGAAAAAGGAATAATACTGTGATATAATAATGAAAAATACAAAACGGAGTTTTATATGAGCATAAGAATAGGAATATACGGATACGGCAATCTCGGGCGCGGAATAGAAAGCGCAATAAGACAAAACCCCGATATGCAGTTAGCTGCCGTGTTTACAAGACGTGATCCGAAAAGCGTAAAAATATCAACACCCGGTGTGCCTGTCATCAGTGCTGAGAGTGTTGCAGAGTATACGGATCTTATAGATGTTATGATACTGTGCGGCGGCAGCGCAAAGGATCTGCCCGTTCAATCGGTTCAGCTTGCAAGGCTTTTCAATATAGTTGACAGCTTTGATACTCACGCAAATATCCCCGTTCATTTTGCGAACGTGGATAAAGCATCGAAGGAAGGAAAAAAGATCGCAGTTATTTCAGCAGGCTGGGATCCGGGTATGTTTTCCTTGAACAGATTGTATGGCGAGGCGGTTTTGCCGTGCGGAAGCGATTATACATTTTGGGGAAAGGGAGTAAGCCAGGGACATTCGGATGCCATCCGCAGAATAGACGGCGTAATTGATGCAAAGCAGTACACAGTTCCCGTTGAATCTGCACTTAATGCGGTAAGATCCGGTACGGAGCCTTCCCTTACAACAAGACAAAAGCACACACGCGAATGCTTTGTTGTAGCATCAGAGGGGGCAGACAAGGCGAGAATTGAAAAAGAAATTAAGGAAATGCCGAATTACTTCGCCGATTATGATACAAGCGTGACATTCATCTCTCTTGACGAGCTGCGTGAAAAGCACAGCGCGATGCCGCACGGCGGATTCGTTATCAGAAGCGGCTGCACGGGACTTAACGGTGAGAATAAGCACGTTATTGAATACAGCTTAAAGCTGGATTCGAATCCCGAATTTACATCATCTGCAATAATTGCCTTTGCAAGAGCGGCGTACAGAATGGCACAAAAGGGCGATATCGGATGTAAAACAGTTTTTGATATTCCGCCTGCATATTTAAGCCTGAGATCTTACGAAGAGCTTATTTCAACATTACTGTAAAGGAGAAAGAAAAATGAAATTGTCAGATATACATATAAGAGACCCTTATATATTTGCCGAGGACGGTGTTTACTATCTTTACGGTACAAGGATCGGGGTGAACGGTGTGCCGAAGCCCTGCACAGGTCTTGATGTTTACACAAGCGTTGATCTTGAGCAGTGGAGCGATCCGTTTGAATGCTTTACACGTCCCGATGATTTCTGGGCAAATTGGGACTTTTTCGCTCCCGAGGTTCATAAATATAACGGCAAATATTATATGTTTGCGAGCTTCAGAAGTGCGACCCGCCGCCGTGCATCGCACATTCTTGTGGCTGACAGCCCCAAAGGGCCTTTTGCTCCTCTTACAAATGAACCTTTAACACCTGAAGATTGGAATTGCCTTGATGCTACGTTTTACGTTGACGAAAACGGCAAGCCCTGGTCAGTATACTGCCACGAATGGACGCAGGTGAAGGACGGCACGATGGAGGCAGTTCAGCTTTCCGATGATCTTAAAGAGGTAATAACTGAGCCTGTAACGCTTTTCAAGGCAGGAGAGGTTGATTGGAAGTTCACGCTTCAAGGCGGTGAGGATAACAGTAAAGACGGTAACTATGTAACCGACGGTCCGTTTTTGTATAAGCACAGCTCAGGCAAGCTGCTTATGCTCTGGTCGAGCTTTTCCGATCATTGCTTTTACGTTCAGGCGGTTGCTGTAAGCGAAAGCGGTAATATACTCGGTCCATGGCATCACGATCACAGACTGCTTTATACGAATGACGGCGGACACGGTATGATATTCAAAAAGTTCAACGGCGAATTGTGTCTGGTGCTTCACCATACAAACGTTCGCCCTAACGAAAGAGCAACGCTTATTCCCATAAGAGAAACCGAGGACGGCTTAGAGCCTATCTGAGACACATAAAAAAACACCGTTTTGTAGGGGCGTTCATCGAACGCCCGCGGGCGACCAATGGTCGCCCCTACGGATAAACAAATTTGCTCCGCAGAAAACAAATAATTAACCCCGACAGATTTTCAAAGTCTGTCGGGGATTTTTGTATTGTTTGATAAATTGGAATTTGTCGGTTAGAAATGTGCTTCATAATAGTAGAAGTGGTTTTCAATCGGCTCTACATAATAGCGATTATCGCCACTTTTCTCTTGATACAAATAGCCTTCACCGTGCTCAACCAGTTTATCTCTTGGTCCCGCCACATCGATTGTACATAAATTATCATCAGCGGAGTAAAAAATCCCATAATAGTGAGTGCTGGGACCAAAGCCCGCTCCACCACATTGAATATCAATGTATGTATCCAATACGAGAACTTTTTGGACGCCTTTTATTCTCTCTATAGCACTATAATCTCCGTTTTCTGCTGCAAGCAAAAAGATTTTCTCGTTCTTTTGGTATAGAGAAATAATGTCACTTTTCTCAGCGAGATTGTAAGAACAGGCTGAAAGAGCGATAAACATTGCAAACAAAGCAAGAAATGAAACAACTTTTTTCATTTTCAAGCCTCCCTTGTTCAATTATTTCTTTGCTTTTCTCAACTTAACAACTACAGATGAAATCAGTGCTACTATTCCACAAAATGCAATCGTGGAATAAAGGCCTTTATTCTCCCGAAAAAACACAAATACAAATGTAGGAAAGTCTGCTCCGCCAATTATATTTTTATTTTCTGTTGCAATAACAGCCAAAACAACGGATGAACATAAAAGAACAATACCTATGACAAGCAAAATAATAGAGATATGTTTCTTTTTCATATAATCACACTCCTTCGTCAAATTCTTATTTGTTCTCTTTTATCGCCAGTTTCGCCTTTGTATTACAGCGTTGCAAGCAACGCCGGGAGAGTGCGTTACAATGAAGTTAGTACAAATCTAAAGTCACGCAGGCTCCTTCCGTCGCGGCTACGCCTTGCCACCTTTCTCTCGGAGGGAGGCTTTTTGATAACCCCATTATAACACAAATCGGCAGAGAAAACAATATCTCTGCCGGATTTTGTAGGGGCGACCATTGGTCGCCCGTTTTTTGCGGATGGTTGCGTGCGATCAATGATCGCCCCTACGGTAATCATCCTTATGATAACGAGCCAAAACGGTGATTTTTTTGTTTTTTAAGCTAAGCGGGTGATGTATTGGCAGTAAACGTATACGTTTTGAATTTTTTTAGCCTCTACTCCGTCATCCGCCTGAATAACAGGCTGCGTTTCCGAGGGAGTAATGTAGAGCTTGAAGACGATGGCATCCTGCTCTACCCGCATATTTCTTATGCGTTTATATGTGTAATTGCATTTTGCAACGCCGAGATAATCGAAAATTACCGTTTCGATATCAGAATTGTTGAAACACCGCAAAATGTCGCTTTCATTATGGATTTCAAGGATGTGCTTGGCTTCCTCAAACGAAAGATTGCGGCATCTGAATTCGCCCTCGTTAAGTACGCTCATCATGCTGCTGTTGTCAAGCAGTAATAGCGGTAAGCTGTTCAAGTCTTGCATAAGTGTTCCTCCGTTATGTAGTGATTTTGCATAAATTACTATATTTAAAATTCATTTTTGCAATTTGATTATACCAAACTTGCAAAAGGATGTCAATGTTATATGAGATTATTTTTCTTTGTTATAGCGAAAAAACGGGTTTTTTTATAAAAAAAACACCGTATCAGGCGGTTCGGTATTGAAATTTTGCGCGTGATATGATAAAATTACACCTGCTTATATATATGCTGCCTGCTTTGATAAAATTACAAGTGCAGTATATGTCATAATTCAAGGAGAAAAAACTGTAATGAAAAACAGAATTATATTTTTTATAGCATCTTGCATGATATTCGCATCATTTTCAGCCTGCTCAGATGCTGTATCGGACGATACTTCTTTTACCGAACAGCCCCATACTCAAGCTCCCGCTTCCGAAAGCAACGGTGAAGCCTTGAATGGAAGCGAAAATACCGACTCACGATCTGATACACAGGCAGGCGCCGATGATGCTGTGAGCGATTCGTTTTATGATAAAATATTTTCCGACCGCGGAATTGAATTCAGCGCCGTTAAGTTTGTCGGATTGAATTATGCGGCATTTGCGTACGATGATGCGGTAAACGGAATAATATACCGTTATGAATACGGATATGACGATAGCGGTATTATCAAGGAAATAGCGCTTACAAAATATATTGATATGACCGAAATGAACGAGCAGGAGAAAAATGAGCTTTCGGATGAGATGGATCAGCTTTTTCAAACATATATGATGTCAGGCTGCGAGGGAATGGATTTTATATTCGGCGAGGAATACTATGAGCTTCAGATGCGTATGAGAGACCTTGAAAACGAATACAGACTCGAGGCACTTATATCGGCAGGATTGATAAACGAAGATGATTCGTTTGTATTCAGCGAAAGGCAGGCACAGCTTTTATCCTGCGGATATGTACAGAAATAAATTTTAACAGGCATCAGAAGGGCAAATCTAAAGATCCGATGCGGAATATGTCCATATCGGATCTTTTTGTTTTATACTGTTTAAATATCCGCTTCAACGTATACAGGGTGGTGATCTGACGGAAAGTCGCCGTTTATCTTTTCGTTGCATACCTTATATACGGTGCAGGGAAGTGACTTTGATGTGAATACGAAATCTATGATCATACTGTCATTACCGTAATTTGTAAAGGTGTAGCTTTGAATTGCGTCCTTTACCTGCTTGTATGCATCGGTAAGTCCTGCGTTTTCTATCGTCTTGTACGGGACTGATCCGAAGCCTGTATTCATATCGCCCGTTACTATCAAGGGGCGGTCTGAAATTGGAGATACGAACTTTGCGAGTATTTCTGCCTGCGATATTCGCGCCTGCTCTCCTATATGGTCAAAATGAGTGTTTACGTGTGTAAGCTCCGTTTCATCGCTTTTCCTTTTGAGTGTAACAAATGTGTATATTCTGTTCAAGGAAGAATCGGGGTGCTTTGAGATCACGTTCGGAGTGTCTGAAAGCCAGCGTGTTCCGCTGTCGATAAGATCAAACACGGATCTTTTGTAGAATATTGGATTATGCTCGCTGCTGTCGTTGCCGTCTCTGCCGTCGCCGGCAAAGCCGTAAGCGTCACAAAGGGCGTTTTTAAGCGCATTCATCCAATATGCATCCGCCTCCTGAAAGCCGATAGTGTCGGGAGCGTATTTTTTGATCATCTGTATGACACGGTCGCATCTTTCGTCGCTTTTTCCGCCTACCCACAGATTAAAGGTCATAATTCTCATTTTTGATCCTCCTTATGTAACGGCATTTTGCCGTTTTGTAATCTTATTACGGTCATATATCTTTGCACAATAGCTTCGGGCTGATCTGCCAGCTTGTTTTTTACCCAGTATATGACAGTTTGCGCAAATGACGAGGACAGAAAATCTATAAGATAATCGAACGGTACGTTATCATTCAGCTCGTGCGAATGACAACGGAAAAGCGATGCAAGATTGTTCTTGAAATATCTTAAAAATAATTCGCTGTGATGAGCGATAAGTATTTTTGCCGTATCTGCGTGGCTGAATTTTACGTGGTACAGAATGTGTGTCAGCTCTGATGCAATATCACTGTCGCAGTGAGAAAAATCGTGCGTTTTTTCGCACAATATCTGTTCCTTGCTCATAACGTGGTCGAACATCTCCTCGCACAGTGCGTATACAAGATCGTCCTTTGTTTCAAAATGGGAATAGAACGTGCTTCTGCCGACATCTGCTCTTTCTATTATGTTCTGTACGGTAATACTCTCATACGGCATTTTTATCAGCAATTCACTGAATGCACCGAGTATCGCCCTGTGAGTTTTATTTTTTCGTCTGTCCATAATGACTCCGCTGATTTAATGTTTAGATAATTATACACCATTTTTTATGACAGGTCAAGAGAAAAAAAGCAAACCGCTTAAAATATGAATATAAATATAAAACAGCGAAGGATAATTCGTGATCCTTCGCTGTATATTATTTTGTCTTATCTGCCCAAAATGATCCTTGTAAGCTCAACGGGTTCTACTATCTTGCCGTCCTTATATACACGCATATTGCCTGATGCGATCTCGTCTATAAGGATAACTCTGCCGTTATTGTATCCGAATTCAAATTTGATATCCCACAGATCAAGTCCCATTTTCTTAAGATCGTCAGCAACGAGCTTAGTTATTTTCAATGTCTGCTCTTTCATGCTTGCGAACATTTCTTCGGTCATAACGCCGAGAGCAGCAAGTCCCTCGCAGGTTACGAGCGGGTCGCCCTTTTCATCGTTTTTAAATGTACACTCAACATATCCACCTTCAAGCGGCGTTCCGTCCTTTATGTATTCGCCGTATCTTCGTATAAAGCTGCCTGTTGCGACAAGACGGCAAATAACCTCAAGACCGTGTCCGAATACAGTAGCGGGGAGAACCTCCATTGTAGCGTCTTCAATGCTTGCACTTACATAATGCGTTTCGATTCCTGCCTGCTTGAGTAATTCAAAATAGTGTATTGAAGTTTCAAGATTTGCCTTGCCGATGCCTTCGATAGTAAGACCTACCGTGTTTTCACCGGGATCAAATACGCCATCCTTGCCTGTGCAATCATCCTTGAATTTGAGCATAACATTTCCGTTGTCAAGGGAATAAACGTCCTTTGTTTTACCTTCGTAAATCTTTTTCATAACTAACTCCTTTGCAGTGAAATTATTACGCAGAATATTCTATCACAAATATCTCGATTTGTATAGTATTTTTTCGAAAAAAAATCAGTTTTTTTTAAAAAAAATCTTATGCGGCGGCAAGAATTTTTCGATAGACGAAATTTTTATCGTATAAAAATAATATTAATACTTGACAAAGTAAAAAAAGTATGATATAATACCCGAAGATCAATAGTAATGGAGGTGCTGAGAAAACGGCACCTCCAGATTTTTTGTGACGAAGGGATAATATGAAAAGTAAGAAAAGTATAATTCAAACAGTCACGGAGCTTGCAAGCCCCCTTGCAGAAGAGCAGGGATATATAATCTGGGATATAGAATATGTAAAAGAGGGCGGAAAGCAGGTGCTTCGCTTCACGATCGATAAAGAGGGCGGAGTGGGCATCGAGGACTGTGAGCGCTTCCACAGAGCAGTTGAGCTTCTTATTGATGAGGCAGATCCGATAGAGGATGCATATACTCTTGAGGTATCGTCGCCGGGTATAGAAAGAGATCTGAAATACAATTGGCATTTTCAGGCATCTATCGGTGAGACGGTGCAGATAAAGCTGTATAAGCCGATAGACGATCAGAAGGTATTCGTAGGCGAGCTTCTTTCCTATTCGGATACGGCAGAGCTTGCGTGCGGGGAAAAGAAGCTGTCAATACCTGTAACGGAAATAGCAAAGGCAAATATTTATTTCGACTTTACCACTATATAAAAATAATTTTCAGGAGGACATCGGAAAAAGATGGCGAAAACAAGAGAAAACGCGGCGCTTTTTGATGCGCTCGACGATCTTCAGAAAGAAAGAGGAATATCTAAGGAGTATATGCTTACAAAGCTCGAAGCAGCTTTGGTAAGCGCGTATAAGAAGGCGTACTCCAACAGCACTAACGTAAAGGTCGTGCTTGATCCGGAAAAGAAGGAATGTAAGCTCGTAAAGCTCATGTCCGTAGTAGAAACGGTAACTGACCCTTATACTGAAATATCACTTGAAGATGCAAAGAGCATCAGCCGCCGTAACAAGCTCGGCACCGTTATCGAAATTGAGGTAAAGACCAAGGATTTCAGCCGCATCCAAGCACATGCCGCAAAGCAGGTAATAGTGCAGGGAATAAAGGAAGCCGAAAATGAAATGCGCTCACGCGAGTATGCAAGCAAGAAGGAAGAGATAATGACATCTACCGTAGTTGCAGTGCTTGCAAGCGGTGTCGTTATTGTCAATACAGGCACAAGCGAGGTCGCCTTGACAAAGGATAACCAGATACCCAACGAGGAGCTGAAGGTGGGCGATATAATAAAGGTGTTCGTTTCTGAGGTCAATCAGGATATAAAGCCCGCAGAGCAGACAGAGGAGAAAAAGAACTCGCGTCCGCGGCTTGTTACTCTTTCCCGCACGCATCCCGGCCTTGTTAAAAGACTGTTTGAGCTTGAGGTTCCCGAAATTGCAGACGGTACTGTAATAATCAAGAATATCAGCCGTGAGGCAGGCTCAAGAACGAAGATGTCCGTTTATTCCAGAGATGAAAATGTAGATCCCGTGGGCGCTTGCATAGGTAATAAGAGAGCGAGAATAACACACATTGTAGACGAGCTGAAGGGTGAAAAGATAGATATTATCAAGTATAGCGAAAACCCCGAGGAATATATTTCCGCGGCGCTTTCGCCTGCAACGGTAAAGAGCATATTTATTGATTCTGACAAGGTTGCAAGAGTCACCGTCGATGCAGATCAGCTTTCTCTTGCTATCGGCAAGGAAGGCCAGAACGCGCGTCTTGCCGCAAGACTTACCGGCTACAAGATAGATATAAAAGCTGATTGATCCGAAGTATGCAGAAGATAAAAAAAATACCGCAAAGAAAATGCATGGGCTGTATGGAAAGCCGTGATAAAAATACGCTTATACGTATAGTCCGTTCTCCTGAGGGTGATATATCACTCGATAAAAGCGGAAAAAAGTCAGGCAGAGGCGCATATATTTGTCCCGATAGCGCGTGCTTGAAGAAGGCGCGGAAGGGAAAGAGGCTTGAAAAGGCTCTTGAATGTGAAATATCCGAGCAGGTATATGAAGCCCTTGAAAAAGAACTCTGTTCGGAATAGGAGAGCTTATGGCGACAGATAACATGATTCAAGCCACAAGAAAGCTGAGCTCCTACGTGGGATTTGCTAAGAAATCAGGCAGAATAACTGTCGGGTGCAATCTCACAGTTGACGGTATACGCTCAGGCGGAAGAAAAGCTCCGCTTGTTGCAGTATGCGCAAGCGATGCTGCAAAAAATACCGCATCGAGAATAGAGAATTGCTGCAAGTATTATGAAGTGCCGCTTGTGAAAGCTCCCATAACGAGCGAGGAGCTTGGAAAGACTGTCGGCAGCCTGTCATCTGTTTCAGTGGTAGGTATAACAGATATGCAGCTTGCCCGCGCAATACTCAGCTATTTTAACTAACGATTTAATTTACCGTAATGAAAGGAAAGCAGAACAGTCCGTAATGCTCTGCTTAAAGGGTCATTTATGATTTCAAACCAGGATTTAAAGCTAAGCGCATTGGCTAAAAACTTAAAAATGAAAAGCGCAGATCTCGTTAAGCTGCTGAAGGAGGGCGGTCTTGACGGGAAAACCCATTCAGCCACGCTCGACCGTGACGAGTTTGAAATGGCGATCGAAATACTCACATCTCAAAATCAGGTAACGAATATGTCAGCATATCTTGCAGGTAAAGCAGACGTTGACGTAAACGACAGACCTGAAAAGGCAAATGAGGAAAAGGCTGAAAAGCCCGTGCGGAAAAAGGAAGAAAAGCCTGCACAAAAGGCAGATGTTAAGGCGGAAACAAAGCCCGAAGCAAAGCCCGAAGTAAAGGCTGAAGCAAAGGCTGAGGAAAAGGCTGAGGAAAAGCCCGTAAAGACAGAAGCTAAGGCTAAAAAGCCCGAGGAAAAAGAGCCTGTCAAGAAGGAAGAAATAAAGAACGACAGATCACAGAAGGCTGACAGTGTACGTTCTGATAATACCTTTAATAAAAATCAACCCAAAAACGAAAATAAAAAATACGCCGAGAGCAGAAACAATAAACAGGCTCAACAGCAAAAGCGTCAGGCTCAGCTTGATAAATTCCAGAACCGCCCCAATCAGCCGCAGGCGCAGCAGAAGCCTAACGATAAGAAAAAGCAGCAGCCTCAGCAGGATAACAGAGCAGGTATTATACGTTCATCGGGCGGCGTTTCTGACAGCCATACGGTCGAAAACGGAGTTAAGAACAGAACGCGTATCATAGATACGAGAACTGTTTCAGTAGACCTTGCCAAATACGATGAAAGACTTGAAAATTTTGCATCGGAAAGCAGAGGCTATAACTCCGATTCCAATAATCAGAAGCAAAAATTCAAGAACAAAAAGCAGAACGACAAGAGCAACAAGTCACGTAACAAGGAAAGCGACGCTATGGAAAAGATCAAGCGCCGCGAGCAGTTTGAAAAGGCTAAAAAGCAGCCCTTGCACATCACAGTTCCGGATGAGATAGTAGTTTCCGAGCTTGCTCAGAGACTTAAGGTCACAGCGGGCGATCTTATTAAGCGCCTTATCGGTATGGGCGCTATGGTGACGGTTAATGACATTATCGATTTTGATACTGCATATCTTGTGGCGGAGGAAATGGGTGCTGTCGTTACACGCGAGGTAGTGGTAACCATCGAGGAAAAGCTCTTTACCGATGCTGAAGACAAGGACGAGGACCTCATTGAACGCTCACCCGTAGTGTGCGTAATGGGTCACGTTGACCACGGTAAAACATCACTGCTTGACAAAATAAGAAATACACACGTTACAAGCGGCGAGGCAGGCGGTATCACTCAGCATATCGGTGCTTACAGAGTGTCGATAAACGGCAAGGATATAACGTTCCTTGACACACCCGGACACGAGGCGTTTACAGCAATGCGCGCAAGAGGCGCGCAGGCAACAGATATTGCAATACTCGTTGTTGCGGCAGACGACGGTATAATGCCGCAGACGATCGAGGCGATAAATCACGCCAAAGCGGCAGGCGTTTCTATAATAGTCGCAATAAACAAAATGGATAAGCCGCACGCAAATCCCGAAGCTGTAAAGCAGGAGCTTACAAAGTATGATCTTATGCCTGAGGAATGGGGCGGAGATACGATAGTTGTACCCGTTTCCGCTCTGACGGGAAGCGGTATCGACAATCTGCTTGAAATGGTGCTTCTTGTCGCGGAAATGAAGGAGCTTAAGGCTAACCCCAACCGTCACGCAAAGGGTATCATTATTGAGTCCAAGCTCGATAAGGGCAAGGGTCCTGTTGCAACAGTCCTTGTGCAGAACGGTACGCTTCATTCGGGCGATATAGTTATAGCAGGAACGTGTGTCGGCAGAGTAAGAGCTATGACGGATTCTACGGGAAGAAAGGCATCTGTTGCAGGTCCGTCTGTTCCCGTTGAGATCATCGGTCTTTCGGCTGTTCCCTCTGCGGGCGATGAGTTTAATGCCGTTGAAGACGAAAAAATGGCGCGTGAGCTTGCAGAACAGCGTAAGGCAAAGGAAAAGGAGCAGGAATTCAAGGCGAAATCCCGCGGATCTCTTGAAGAAATGTTTGCAAATATCGGTGATGATGTAAAAGAACTGAACATCATCGTAAAGGCAGACGTTGCAGGCTCTGCAGAGGCCGTTTCCGCATCGCTTCTTAAGCTCTCCAACGATGAGGTAAAGGTAAGAGTGATCCACTCTGCAGCAGGCGGTATACGCGAAAATGACGTTATGCTTGCAACAGCATCAAATGCGATCATCATAGGCTTTAATGTCCGTCCCGATAAGGCGGCGATGGACTATGCAGACCGTGAAGGTGTTGACATCCGCACTTACAGAATAATCTATGAGTGCATTGAGGAGGTCACCGCAGCTATGAAGGGTATGCTTGCTCCTACGTACAGAGAGGTGGTTCTCGGTCACGCTCAGGTACGTCAGACTATCCATGTTCCCAACGTTGGCACGATCGCAGGCTCTTACGTTCAGGACGGTAAGATAACAAGAGCTTCACAGATAAGAGTAGTGCGTGACGGTGTCATCATATTTGAGGATAAAATATCGTCATTGCGTCGCTTCAAGGATGACGTTAAAGACGTAGCTACAGGATACGAATGCGGTGTCGGTCTTGAAAAATTCAACGACATCAGAGTTGACGATATTCTGGAAGCGTATATAATGGAAGAGGTAAAAAGATAACCCTATCATAAAATTACGGTAAAAATGATCCGCAGCTTCATACGGAGGAAGCTGCGGATCTTCGTTTTATATATCGTTCATACCTAAAAAATATTTAATATACGCCATATATTCACGAACATAACTGGAATGCTTTTTAAATGAGTATTCGGGCGTTGATGCAAGTATGTCAACATCATAGCCCTGATCCTTTGCCATGAGTCTTATACGCTTTACGTGGTAGTCGCTTGAAATACACAGAATACTGTCCGAGTCTGTGAGTAAAAGAGAATTTTTAAGGTTTTCCCAGGTGTTTTTCGCCTTATCCTCTATTATGATATTTGACGGATCTGCCCCCGATGAAACGAGGGCGTTTTTCATTACCTCACCTTCGGAAACGGTCATTCCGCTCGGAATGCCGCCTGATACTATACATACACAGTCGGGATGGTTTTTCAGGTATTCACCCGCTGTATCAAGCCGTGAGCGTGCATCGTGATTTATATTTCCGTTGTAAATGCCGCCGCCGAATACTATGACATTGTCGTAATGCTCGTCAACTCTGTACGGTATGCCCGCTGTCAGCCATATTGAAAATACTGTAAATGATAAAACGTATACGCCCATACCGCATACGTATACGGTCTGAAGCACATCAACTGTGCGTTTGTGCTTCTTTCGTACTTTTGATGCAAAAAAAATCAGCGCAAGCAAGGGAATAAGTGCTGTAAAGAATATCGCAAGTGCAACGGCAACGTTCCACATTTTTGCTCCGATGCATAATGATACGGTTATGTATATGCCGTAATTGATCATTATAAAAACGGCAAAAAATATTGATAGAATGTTTAAAATCTTATTTTTCATACTGTTTTTAAAATATATTTTTAACTGCGACCTAATGTGAGTATTTTTTCATTTATTCAATGATACAATACATTACACAACGAAAGAAAGGGTTAATTTGTTAAAATGAAGCTGTTGAGTATGCTGGAAGTGAAAAAGAATGCACAAAGGGAAAGGCTGCAGGCGGAGTGGGAAGCAATAAAACGGCAAAAGCAGGAGCTTAAGCGCGAGGACGATGCGTGCAGAATACATCTGCTTGATCCTGAAAGGCTTTGCCCGAATCTGTCACAGCCGAGAAAGAACTTTTCGGACGAATCAATACTAAAATTGGCTGACAGTATACGAAAATACGGTATATTACAGCCGATTTCAGTAAGACGTATATGCGATGAGGAAACTGCATTCGGCGGTCTTTACGAGGTGATAGCAGGCGAAAGACGTCTCAGAGCGGCAAAAATACTGAATATGCAGTACGTTCCCTGTATCGTTATCGACGTTGACAGAGAGGACTCGGCAAAGCTTGCGCTTGTGGAAAATATGCACCGTGAGCAATTAAATATATTCGAGGAGGCGTGTGCAATATCAACGCTTTGCGAAAAATTCTCTTTAACGCAGGAGCAGGCGGCATCTTTTCTTTGTGTAAGTCAGTCTTATATTGCAAATAAGATACGGCTTTTGAGCCTTACAGAGCCAGAAAGAGAGCTGATAATAAAAAACTCTCTTACAGAACGCCACGCAAGAGCACTCGTGCGTATAGCCGATCCCGTGCAAAGACTGAAGGTGCTTGGACATATTATCGAGCATGGCCTTAACGTGCAGAAAAGCGAGGAATACATAAAACAGCTTCTTCATCAGGATCAGCAGCCTCAGGAGCAAAAGCCTGTAAGAAAAATGGTTATAAGGGATATAAGGATATTTTTAAATTCGCTGGACAGAGCGGTAAATACAGTCAAGGAAGCAGGTATACCGATACAGAAGTCAAAAACGGAAACGGAAAACGAGATCCAGCTTATAATCAAAATACCGAGATAAACAAAAAAGGTATGGTCAATTAAAACCATACCTTTTTCACGCTTGTTATCTAACCTGTTCCTTGGTCTTAGCGGCCTTACCAACTCTGTCACGCAGATAGTAGAGCTTTGCGCGTCTTACCTTACCGCGTCTGATGGTCTCAACCTTTTCAACAGTGGGGGAGTGGAGGTTGAAAGTCTTTTCAACACCAACACCGTAAGCAATTCTTCTTACCGTAAAGGTTTCGGAAATGCCACTGTTACGCTTTGCGATAACCGTACCTTCGTAGATCTGTGTTCTTGTTCTTGAGCCTTCAACGATCTTGTTGTACACACGAACAGTATCACCGATCTCAACTTTGGGAGCGTCAGCTTTAAGCTGGTCTTCAACAAATGCCTTTAACAAATCCATTTTTTTGGACCTCCATAAAAATACGTGATCTCCGAGCATTCACGGCAAGCACCGGCGGACTGCTCTGACGGAATACAGGCAAGACAGACCCATAAACAAAAGAATTATATCATATGTTTTGTAATTTGTCAATACCTTTATACAATAATATTATAAAGGGAATTTTCGTTTTTGAAATTCGTACTGTATTTTCAGAACGATTTCCTCGGGCGTTATTCTTGAAAGAGGCAAAAGCACCCTTGATCTCATATCGGGAATGATCACGCTTTTTCCTTTCAAAATACCGTCAACGGCAATTTTCGCACACCTTTCCGCACTCATTCCCTTAACGCCGCTGTTGTATCCTGCTTTCTTGTTGAACGGCGTGTTAACGCCGCCGGGGCATAAAACGCATACACGCACGGGCTTTTTTCTCATTTTAAGCTCATAGTCTATCGCACGGCTGTACGAATATATATACGCCTTGCTTGATGCGTATGAAGCCATCAACGGCTCAGGAGAAAACGCCGCAGCGGAGCATACGTTAAGTATGACTCCTTTTTTCATATTGCGGGCAAAAAACTTCGTTATTATACGGCAGGCTGTGATATTGAGTCTTACTGTCATATCGTCGCTTTCATCTGATATTCTGTCAAAATGCCCCAAAAACCCGACCCCTGCGCTGTTGACAACAACGGTTATGTTCTTGTCCGATACGTCCTTGCATAAGGTGTAAATACTTTCCTCTTTCGACAGATCGCACGGATAAAGCTGCATACCGTACACGGTATTAAGCTGCAAAAGCGCCTTCAGATCTCTTCCGCAGGCGATGACCTTGAAGCCCCTTTTGGTAAGCTCTATGGCGATCTGCTTTCCTATTCCCGATGTTGCACCCGTTACGAGTGCGTACTGTGATCCTTCTTTTTTCATCATTTATACTTGTCAGCCTGCGCAGTTGCCATTTCGTCGCATATTTCGTTGTATTTGTGACCTGCGTGCCCCTTTATCCATATATATTCCATCTCGTGAATGTCGGTAAGATCAAGCAGCTCTGCCCATAATTCAGGGTTTAAAGCCGGCTTTCCGTCACCCTTTTTCCAGCCCTTCTGACGCCATGATCTCGCCCAGCCGAGCTTAAGACCGTCAATAACATATTTGGAGTCAGAGCAGAGAATTACCTTGCAGGGATATTTCAGTATCTTCAACGCTTCTATAACTGCGGTAAGCTCCATTTTGTTATTCGTGGTCATACCCTCGCCGCCGCTTATTCTTTTTTCGTTTTCACCGTACACGAGCACAGCTCCCCAGCCGCCTGCGCCGGGGTTTCCCCTGCAGGCACCGTCGGTATATATGTTGACTGTTTTCATTTTTCACCGTTAAACATTAAAGGGCGATGAACGCCCTTTAATTACCCATAGTTTTTTTAATGCATTCAAGAGTTTCGTCGCTTATAACATGCTCGATCTTGCAGGCATCGGCTGATGCGGTCTGCTCGCATACGCCGATACTGCATAAAAAGCTCGTAAGAACTCTGTGACGCTCATATATTTTTTTAGCTATAACCTCGCCTGACGGCGTAAGTGATATAGATCCGCTTGCATCTACCGTTATATGACCGCTTTTTTTCAGCAGATTTACTGCACGGCTGATGCTCGGTTTTGAGTAGCCCGTATGGTTTACAATGTCGATGGAACGCACGTTGCCTTGCTTTTCACGCAATACAAGTATGCTTTCAAGATACATTTCGCCTGATTCGTGTATACTCACTTTTTATCTCTCCGTTAGCTTAAAAATCCTTCGATTATAGTTTGCTGAGCCTCCTGCTCAGTCATGCCTAAGGTGCGGAGCTTCAATATCTGCTCGCCTGCGATCTTTCCTATTGCCGCCTCGTGTATCAGCGCGGCATCCTCGTTGCGCGCGCACAGCTCCGGCGCGGCATCAACTATGCCGTTTTCCGAAATAATAGCATCGCATTCCGTGTGTCCTGTACAGGGAGCATTGCCGATGATGACCGAATGGTATGACTGATAGGAATTCCCCCTGGCTACTGAACGGGATATAACATCCGCTCCGCTGCCCTCGCCGTTCATTTCGATCTTGAAATCGGTCTTTGCCTTCTGGTTATTTTCTGTAAGAAGTCTTTCTCTTACAAAAAGTCTTGCCCCCTTTTGCAAAACGGCGCTTGTCAGCCTGTTTGAGTCGTCAACCCCGCCGATCTGCGATGTTTCCATCTCCATTACAGAGTTTTCGTCCATAATTATTTCTGTAACAGGGTCGATGCTTCTTGTGCCGTCACCGCTGCCCGTTCCGATGTGCTTTTCTACGTATTTTACCTTGCTGCCCTTGCCGAGAATAAATCTGTGTATTCCGTTATGGCGAGCAGGCTCGCCTGTTTCGGTGTGTACACCGCAGCCTGCAACTATCGTGATGTCTGCGTTTTCGCCAACGAAAAAGTCATTGTAAACAAGATCGTCAATATCTCCGTGCGTTACGCATGCGGGAATAGAAACGCTTTCTCCGACAGTGCCGGGGCGTACTTTGATAACAAGCCCGGGGGCATCCGCTTTGTTTTCAATGATTATATTTTCGCTGCTTTGTCTGCCTGCGCACGTACCGTCAACACGTATGTTGTACGCGCCTTTATATTCACCGTTGAAGTCGGATATCTGCTCCAACAGCATTTTAGTGATATTATCCATTTAACAACGCCTCCTGCTTTCTGCACGGTGCTACGGCGTTTCTGCCGCCGAACAGGGAGTCCTCCAATTCGTTCGGAGCGCCCATCTGCGATACCTTGCCGTTCGATATTACAACTATGGTGTCGGCAATGCGGAGTATACGCTCCTGATGCGATATTATTATCAGCGTACCCTTGAGGTTTTCGCGTATCTGCTCAAATGCTTTTATCAGGTTCGTAAAGCTCCAGAGGTCTATTCCTGCCTCGGGCTCATCGAATATGGAAAGCTTTGTGTGTCTTGAAAGAACTGTTGCGATCTCTATACGCTTTATCTCGCCGCCCGATAATGTCGCATTGACCTCACGCTCTGAATAGTCGCGGGCGCAAAGACCGACTCTGCTCAATACGTCGCAAACCATGCTTTCGGGCATTTTTTCGCCGTATGCAAGCTCAAGCAGGCGGCGAACCGTTATTCCTTTGAATCTTACAGGCTGCTGAAATGCAAAGCTAACGCCGAGATTTGCCCTTTGAGTTACGTCAAGGTCTGTGATGTCACGGTCATCAAGATATATTTTTCCGTTAGTGGGCATTTCAATGCCTGCTATTATTTTTGCAAGTGTTGTTTTTCCGCCGCCGTTGGGTCCTGTTATAACGGTAAGACGGTTGTCGGGGATCTCCAGGGAAAGACCGTCAAGGATCTTTATTCCGTTCGGAGTGCTCCAGCTTACGTTTTCAAGTCTTAACATGATAGTTTAACGATCCTTTTAAGATTATATGTTTTCTTTACATTATACACGGTAAATATGAATATTGTGTGTATTTGTGCAGTCATAGAAGAAAAATTTATTTTGTCGTCCTTCTCAGCCTTAATGAGTTTGTTACGACGAATATTGACGATATGCTCATAGCCACGGATGCTATTGCGGGAGAAAGTGTGATACCCGCAAACGAAAAGACACCTGCTGCCAGCGGTATACATATCACGTTGTAGAATAAAGCCCAGAACAGATTTTGTTTTATTATTTTGAACGCTTTTCTTGAAATATCTATAGATGAAAGAACGTCTGACAGATCGTTTTTTGCAAGCACGACATCTGCGCTTGTCAGTGCAACGTCTGTTCCTGCACCGATAGCCATGCCGACGTCGGCTTCGGTCAGAGCTGGGGAGTCGTTGATTCCGTCGCCTACCATAAGAACGGTCTTGCCCTCTGACATCAGCCTTGATACGATAGCCTGTTTTTCATTCGGCATAAGCCTTGCAAAAACACCGCTTGCGCCGACCTGCTGCGCCACACGCTCGGCTGCACCTGCCCCGTCGCCTGTAAGAATATAAACATCTATGCCCTTTTCACGCATGGAGCGGATAGATTCGGCTGATGTTTCGCGTGTTTCGTCTGCGCACGCAACAGCGCCGAGCAGGCAACCGTTCTGCGCGAAAAATATAACGCTTTTGCCCTCGCTTTCAAGCTGTCGGCATTGATCGTCAAGCTGCGAAAAATCAACTCCGTTTTCTTGCATAAGAGCTCTTGTGCCGCCGATAACGGTCTTGCTTTCGATGATAGCGCGTATACCCCTTCCGGGGATATTTTCAAAGCTTTCGCACGGAAGCCTTTCGTATCCGTCGGCGTAACGGAGTATTGCGCCTGCTATTGGATGTGTGCTCATTTCTTCGGCAGAAGCGCCTGTTTTGATGAGCTGCTCCTTCGTTACCCCGTCGGCGCATAAAATGTCTGTTACAGAGGGCGTACCCTTTGTTATCGTACCGGTCTTATCAAGACATACCGCATCGCATTTGTGCAGTATTTCAAGAACTGCGGCTGATTTTATCAAAATCCCCTTTTTCGCGCACGCTCCAACTGCAACCGTCACCGCAAGGGGCGTTGCAAGACCGAGAGCGCAGGGACAGGATATTACAAGGACAGATACTGCGTGTACAAGCGCATCGCTGATGCTTCCTGCAAGCATCCAGACAATAAACGTAAGCGCGCTTACAGCAGTAACGCACGGAACGAATATATTAGCCGCCTTGTCTGCAAGTCGGGCGATAGGCGCCTTTGATGCAGATGCCGATTCAACAAGCGCAACGATCTCTGCAAATGCAGTATCGTCACCGACTCTTTCAGCTCTTACGTATATTGCGCCCGAAATATTCACAGTAGATGCACAAACGCTGTCATTTACCGATTTTGCAACGGGAACGCTTTCGCCCGTGAGGGCGGACTCGTCAGCTTCTGTTTCTCCGCTTATGATGATCCCATCAACAGGGATGCTTTCGCCGGGGCGTATTATTACCGTATCACCGATGTTTACAAGCTCGGGCTTTACTTGAATTTCTTCTCCGTTTTTTATAACTCTTGCATAAGTCGGCTTCAGCTCATACAGGGCGGCTAACGTATTATTTGTTCTGCGTTTGCTTCTCCCTTCAAGCATTCTGCCTGTTGATACGAATACAAGTATCATTGCGGATGAATCGAAATAAATTCCGTTCGGCTCATATTTCAAGGTTATCATAAGCACGGTGCATACGGCGCTGTAAATAAATGATGCAAGGCATCCGAGCGACACGAGCGTGTCCATATTTGAAGCAAGATGAAATATGCTTCCTATGCCTTTTACGAATATTCTGAAATTTATCAACAGCACGGCAAGGGCAAATATCATCTGAGCTATGGCGTTATTTGCAGGATTTTCACTGTGGGATATTATCTGCGGCAGGGGCAGACCTATCATCTCGCCCATACATATATACATCAGTATCAGCGTGAGTACGGCTGACGCGATGAGCTTCGGTACGGAGTGGTCATTTTCTCCTGTGCCGCTGTCAAGACTCGGCTTATAGCCTGCTTTCTTTATCGCCTTCAATATCAAAGCATCGCTTGCAGGTTCTTCGTATTCGCATAAGAGATATTTGCCCGCAAGGTTTACATTTGCTATTTTGACACCGTTTACGGAAAGGGCAGCTCTTTCAACTGCCGCAGAGCATCTTGCACAGCTCATTCCGTTGACGGTGAATTTTCGTTTCATAGGTTAAAAAACTCCTTTCAAAGCTAAAAATTTTTCTACTCTTAACTAAATATATATTGATTTTTCGGTGTTTGGGTATATAATAGTTGTTATAAACAAAGTAATAACGGAGTAGCTTATGAAGTTGAAGAAATATATATACTGCACAGCGTTGATGCTCGCTCTGCTTATGCAATCGTGCGGTCTTGTCGTTATAAACAGTAAAAGCCCCGAAAGCGAAAATGCGGATACCTCAGCTTCGTCCTCAAATGCTTCACAGGACAGCGAAATACCAGAGGAAAATAAGGCGGTGGATTGGACGAAGGTGAAGGAAAAGGCGTACGGAGACCTTGAAAAGCTCCCGTCATTTTCATTCGATGGTGAAAATATAACGATACTTACGACGGATGGCAGATTTTTTGCGGGCGATGGTGAGCAGACCGTCTTGAACTCTGACAGAGTTGCAAGAATACAGGCTCTTGAAAAAAAGTATTCGTTCACCGCAAGACTTAAGACTGTTTCAAGAGATGACGTATTTGACCAGATATCCGCAAACGAAAACAGCGGCATACTGTCAGCACATATCTATGCATTGCCTTTGGATATTACAGCCATGCTGACAACGGAGGAGTATCTGAAATCGTTGCGATCGTCGCAGTATTTCGATCATAACAGCGATGTGTTCAACGGTTCTGTCGCGGCGTTTACCGCAGGACACGACGTGTTCGCCGTAAGCGGCGACGGCTGCTTTGAGCCTGAAAAAATAAGCGCTCTTTATTATAACAGATCCAAGCTGAACGAATTGGGTATGGAGTCGGTATCAGAGCTTGTGGAAAGCGGTAAATGGACGCTTGATAAGTATTACGAATATATCTGCTCGGCACAGCAAAGCTCGTTTGAGGGTATATGCTCAGCCAACGCAACCGATAACAGCTATGAGGATATACTTCTTTTGTCATCAGGCTTCAATTTCACACATAACACAGTCGATAAAAGTATAAGGCTTGAGTCCTTTTCCGAGGATTTCAAATCGATTTGCGAAACCGTAGGGAATATAATTAAGGACTGTGAAATGACACAGCCTGACGGCGCTGTAAACGAATTTATCAACGGAAAAATACTGTTTTTGACAGACAGCGTTGCAAATACATCAAAATATACGTATATGGCTGACGATTGGAGCATAGCACCGCATCCCAAGGCAAACGGATCGGACAGATACTCATCGTATATATCAAATGATGCGATAGTTTTGTCAATTCCGTGCAGTATAGCATCGCCCGACGGACTCGGACTTCTGATAACCGCATTCAATACAGTATCAAAGGATCATATAAAGGGAAGATTTATCGAGTATAATATGAACCACGTTGTCCGCGACAACGGCGCGCTTGACGCACTTGAAATACTGATAAATAATGAAAACTACGATTTTGCATATATATTCTCTCCGTCATATCCCAATATGAACAAGTTCACACACGGCGCATACATGAAGATCGTGCGGGGGGATATGTCATACGGAGAATATGTTGATGAATACCGCGAGCAAACGGAGAAATACTTCGATACGATATTCCCGATAATATACTATTAAGAAAGCGTCTTTACGGCACGCTCAACAGAATCCTTTGCGTTGCCCCACGGCTCATCGGCGTAGCGGTAGTCGAATTTTTTGCAGAACCACGATACGTCATCGTATAAGGAGTCTATGTATTTTTTCTCAATGGCAGATATACAGGCGTAAAATTCATTCTGCTTGTTCTTCGGCAGCTTGTTAAGACCTGTTTGCAAAAGCAGTCTGTAATGCTCCAGACAAAAGTAAGGAATATTTGCAAATTTCTTTGCAAATTCTTCCTCTGTATTCCACAGAAATACGACGGTCTCTGCCATCTTTGTCAGATGAAAATCGACTCTTGAGCAGATATAACAGCTTGAATTATGATCCGTAAGAGGCTTTATTGACGATTCGCATTTGTTTTTTGGGCCGAATAACCCGTCCTTCGGGAATATCGATTTACGCACCTGATCTATATGGCTTTCCATCATCAAGGCAAGGCCGAGCTTATTTTTCATACCGAGCATCATATCAAAGTGCTTTCGGCAGAAGCCTTCCTTATTGGTCTTTATTCTTATATCGGGCTCCATCATTGAAGCTCCGAGAATAAGATTAAGCTCGTCGCTCTCGAGCTTTTCGTAAAGGCTGCACATGGGACATGCGCAAATACCCTCAGAGGTGATATTGTCTACCGCCTCTGTGACGGGTATCGTGTATATTTGTTTTTTCATAATTGCTCTCCCCTTAATATAAGTGTCTTTATTTTACTTAAATATTGTTAATTTTTCAATGGGTTTTATATGTCTTTATTGAATTTATCCGTACCCGAAGCCGTTTCAGAGGTAAAAAACGGCATACATTCGGTCAGATTTGAAAGACCGAAGCATTTTGATATTTATAAAATATTCGATTGCGGTCAGACATTTACGCTTTTGCCGTGTGATGACGGCATAAGCGGAGTTGTCGGAAATTCGTTCTACAAGCTCGTTCAGGGTGATGAGTTCGTGACCGTATACGGCTGCACGCAAGAGGAGTATTACAGCAAGCTCGCCCCTTATCTTTCCTTGCATATTGATTATGAGGCAGTAAATAACGATATAATTTCACGCTTTCCAAAAAACAGTGTTATACAGGACGCCCTGCGGGTATCTGACGGCATAAGAATACTGAATCAACCTCTGTGGGAAACGCTGTGTGCATTTATTATATCTCAGAACAACAATATTCCCCGTATACGAAAGCTGATATTCTCCATAAGCGAGGAATACGGCGATGCCATACAATGCTTTGACGGAGTAAAAAGATACAGATTTCCGTCAGCGGACAGATTGCTTGAATGCGGAGTTGAGGGACTTCGTGAGCTGAAAACGGGCTTCCGCGCCGCTTATCTGATAGATGCGGCTGAAAAATGGCAAAGCGGACTGCTTGACGGCTTTGAAGCTCTCGATCATGAAAGCGCGAAAGCGCGTCTGCTCAGCATAAAGGGGGTCGGAGAAAAGGTCGCAAACTGCGTTTTGCTCTTTGCAGGTAAGCATTACGGTGCATTCCCCATAGATGTATGGATGAAAAGAGTAATAGATAAATATTACGGCGGCGAGCTGTGCGTTGAGCAGCTGGGTAATTACGCAGGAATCGCCCAGCAATATCTGTTCTACTACGAAAGATACATAATATCACAGATCGGAAAGGAATGATTGAATATGATGGTCAGACCAAAGGAAACAACAATAGCATACCGCTGCCCTGAATGCGGATGCGCGATAAAAAGCGTGGTCGGTGTATTCTCGCTGAATGCAGAAAGATTTTCACTCAAATGCCCGTGCGGAAAAAGCGAAATGACTGTAAAATATACGAATGACGGAAAGGTGCGCTTGACCGTTCCGTGCTTTATCTGCCGTAATGAGCATACATATACGGTAAACCCAAATGTAATATTTTCAGATGAAATGTTTTATCTGCACTGTATGTATTCAGGCGTGAATCTCTGCTTTATCGGTAAAGAGGAGCAGGTCAGCAGGGAAATAGACGAAGCTTTGCAGGAGCTTACAAGGATGATAGATGCAGAGCCTGAGGAGCTTTTCGGACAGATCGACAGCGCGCCGAAGGGCATTCCCGACGTTTCCGAAATATCGGGAATAGTAACAGTTATAAAGGAGCTTTGCGCCGACGGTAAAATATACTGTCAGTGCGAGCCTAATGACGGTGGAGAGCTTCTTTACAGTCCTGCCGATATCCTTATGGCAACGGGATTATATGAAAATAACTGCAACGGTGTCTTTCAGCTTACCGTAGACGATGAACAGCTCGTTCTGGAATGTCTTGAATGCGGCGGAAAATACGTTTTTGACAAGGATGTGAGTGCGGAGGCATTCGCGCTGACAGTTGATGAGCTGCATTTGAAATGAGTAACACTTTTTCTCCGTTAACATATTATATTGTTGGAGAGGGTAAGACCTCTACCAAATTATACGGAGGAACTTATGAACTGTCTTTGCAATCTTTTCAATGACGACAGCTTTTGCTGGATCGTTCTTATCGCTCTGGTTCTCATTCTTTGCTGCAACAACTGATACCAAGGGCGTAAAGCCCGCTTGAATAAAAACAAGTCGGAGGCCAAGCGGTCTTAGGAAGACAATACA
>JAZPYO010000032.1:0-1821 GCA_045544195.1 Eubacteriales bacterium | reverse complement strand
CTTTATCTATTTCGATCGGCAGTAAATCCAAAGCAGATTCATTGATTCCCATAGCTAATAATTTAGCCTTTGTATTGAAATACTCTCGGATAAAGTTTGCGTTATCCTCTGTGAAAAGTTCAGATATTCTTATACGCTCTGATTCAACATCCAGTTTAGTGAACGGTTGCAGCTTTGGCAAGGTTTTTAAGATTTGTTGGATCTCCCACCCGGATTGTAAAACATCATTGTTATCAAGATAACCAATTGAAATCGTATCGTATAGGTGCCAGCTGTATCGTTTGTAAACAGCCAATCGTGCCGCCGTATCGTCCTTAAAATATTGGTTCAAAAGGTGCGTAGCGAACGTGCCTGCCGGATAAGTTTTGTTGCCGATTCGTATTCTTCCGTCACGAAAATCGGCACTGAAAAAGCTGATTTTTTCCATAATCAATACCTCCTCACTATCAAGTCTATCAAAACAGGTGTCCCATAAAACGCCCTTTGCTCTGATTTTGAAATATTTTTTGAGATTTTTGTTTTCCGTAGTATATAATTTTTTATCTAAATCCTGATTATGCAGTAATCAAGCCACTTTTGAAGTGTTTTCTTTTTTGTTTTTACTATGTTTTCTTAAAACCCATAACTTCCGTTTTATCGTGTATTTAATACAGTAGAGGGACGAAAAGCCCTCCAAAATACACGAAAGGAGGTACAAGCTATGGTGCTGAAAATTACCGAAGAACTGTCAGACAGAGTAAACCGCATTGTTCGTCATTCGTGCTGCAACTGCATTGACGGCAACTGTCTGTTGCTCGACGACAGCGAAGAACACAGCTGCGTTCAGCTAATCAGCAAGTATGGCATTTACTGCAACTATCTTTTGAAATGCGTATTGCCTGCTTTTCCAAAACTCTACGGCGACATACTCGCCTACAACGAAACATTGAAAGGATGATTATATGAAAACACTAAACGATTTTAAGATTATCGGTATCGACCACGGTTACGGCAATATGAAAACCGCTAATTGCTGTTTCCCCACAGGCGTGATTGTGAGTGATACCGAGCCGCCGTTCACCAACGACCTACTCGTTTGGTATAACAAGTATTATTCCATTGGCGTTGGTCACAAGGAGTTTACGGCGGACAAGTTCACCGACGAGGATTACTATATCCTTACGCTCGCCGCTATTGCCCGTGAGCTCAACCGTGAACGTATCACTGACGCAAAGGTTTATATCGCTGCCGGACTTCCGCTGACTTGGGTAACACGGCAAAAAGAGGAATTCAAGAAATACCTGCTTCAACATCGAACGGTAGATTTCAACTTCCGCAGGACTGATTATCACATCGAGATAATCGGTGCAGATGTATTCCCGCAGGGCTTTGCGGCAATAGCCGAAAGGCTCGGCGAATTTAAGGGTACGACAATGCTCTGCGACATCGGCAACGGTACGATGAATCTCTTAAAGATTTCCGACCGCAAGCCCGATATGCTCAATATGTTTACCGAGAAATACGGCGTGTATCAATGCACCCTCGCCGTCCGTGAAGCGATGATGAGAGAACACCACACTAACCTTGACGAGAGTATCATCACAGAGGTTCTCAAGAAAGGAACGGCGGATATTGACGGAGAATATCTTAAGACAATCATTACGGCGGCGAAAGCCTATACTGCCGAGATTTTCCGCAAGCTCCGTGAACACGACAACAACCGAAAGCTGATGAAGCTGTATGTTGTCGGTGGCGGCGGTTGTCTGATCCGTCATTTCGGAGAGTACAATAAAGACAGAGTATTTTTCAATTCCGATATTTGCGCTACGGCAAAGGGCTATG
>JAZPYO010000031.1:0-106198 GCA_045544195.1 Eubacteriales bacterium | reverse complement strand
GTTCATAAACAAGAAAAGCTCCTCCGAAAATCGAAGGGAGCTTACGGTAAAAACAAATGAGCTCAGTAAATTGGAGAAACGCAACACAGAGCTGAATGCTTTGTTCAAAAGACTTTACGAGGATAATGTTCTCGGTAAAATCACAAACGAACAGTTCCGTATGTTATCCGATGGTTACAACGCAGAGCAAAGAACGATAGCGGACCAGATTCCAATCCTGCAAAAGCAGATTGAAGATCTGAAAGCTTCCTCAACCAACGTGGAACGCTTTGTAACGATCTCAAATAAATACACCGACTTGCAAGATTTAACGCCGGAGATTCTGCGAACCTTCATAGACAAGATTGTAATTCATGAGCGTACCGAGAAATGGGTGAAAACGGCTGAACAACAAATCGACATCTACTTTAGATACGTTGGATGCATTGTTACAGATCCCACAGATTGAAACAAAAGGAAAGGACGGACAGCCTAAACTGTCCGTCCAACTCCACGCCACCGCCTTACGCAAAGATATCCCTATGACAACTTGCGTAAACTCTGCCGATTTTTATTTATATTCTGTTTAACGTCAATCCTCAGGAACGATCAGACCGTAGTCATTGTCCTTACGTTTGTAAATTACGTTAGTTTTTTCTGTTTCAGCATTTACGAATACGAAGAACTGATGTCCGAGCAGGTTCATTTGCAGAATTGCTTCCTCTACAGACATAGGACGGAAGGAGAATGTCTTTTCTCTTATTTTAAACGGAGCATCGTCATCTTCCTCCGCGGGAATATCGTATACCGCTTTGTCAAAATAGCTGTCACGTAATCTCCTCTGAAGGCGTGTTTTATTCTTTCTGATCTGACGTTCGATAACATCTACCGCAGTGTCGAGTGCGTTGCGGTAAGTATCGCTTTCTTCCTCAGCACGGAAAAGCGTACTTCCGATAGTGATCGTCAGTTCAAGAATTTCCTTTTCACGCTTCTTGGAAAGGACTATCGTCGCCGTTGCGTTATCATCGAAAAACTTATCAAATTTGGAAAGCTTCTTTTCAATGATCTGTTTTAAATCATCGGTAACGTTAACTTGTTTAGCCACTATCAATGTTTTCATCATAAAACCACCTTTACTGTAGACTGCAAGATCATTGGCTTTCTACCTTGCAATTATACTATACCATATAATGATGAAAAAATCAATAGGTTTTCACATTTTTTTAGTGATTTTTAATAATTTTCTCTAAAAGGTCATCGGATATTTCGGTTAAACTGTCGCATTCGCTCAAGGACCAGGTTTCTTTGTGGGTGATCGACGAGCCTGCGGAAATATCTTGCAGAGCAGAGAGGGATTCAAGCTCAAAGAAGTTGTTTCCTGTGAAAAATTCGCAGTTTACGCCCCAGTCGGGATATTGAGCATTTTCGTCATAAGCAAATGTCTTTTTGAAAAGTACGTTTTTGTTAAGATAGTATACCGCACCTTCTTTACTTTCACACGCTATTTTGAAATCACATCCTGCGGTTTTATCCTGACGGACTGCGATAAACTTATCCGTGAGCGTAAGCCGCTTGTCCGACAGCTTGGTATACGGCCACAAAACGATACGTCTGTTAGGAAGCAGACCTGTGTTTTCTTCGCTGAGCTTTACAAATCCCACACCGCCCTGAGCCATTACAGACAATGCCCACACAGAGCCGTTTACCGTTTCAGAAGAAACATTTTTAACTGTATTGTATACGCTTACGGTGCCGTCATTTTCAAATATGAGCTTAAGCTCAGTCATGATCTTGCTGTTAGGAAGTGTCTGCTGTGAGAATGTTACAGAGTTACCGTTTTGCTCGTATTTCAAGGGGAAATTGTCGTTCAGATACGTTTCGGGATATGCTTCGGGAGACATCCATATTCTGTGCCCGCCGTAAAGATACCATACGGCATCCTTGCCGAAAACATCAGACATGGGAGGATCGTTTCTCATTGTTTCTCTGTCTATGTCTTCAAAAAACAGGTTTTCGCCGCCGTTATATGACATATATATTACTCTCGGACCAAGCTCTGTTGTAATACCGAGTTTTATTTTGCCATGCGTGATAAATGCGGTTTTTCCGTAATTTTTGTATTCGAGTATTTCGATATTCATCTTATAATATCCTTTCCTTTATATAATTCCTATATATTCCGCCAGCTCATTAAGCGAATCTATAAGCGACGGGGATGGACGAACGTCTTCGTAATTCTTGCTGAAGAGATATACCTTGCCGTTTTTACAAGCGGAGATCTCATCAAATCCCTTTCGGGTTCTTATATCCGAAGGCGAGAAGTCCTCACCTTTAACAAAAGATATTATTATCTCCGGGTTTGCATTTTGCATATCGGTAAGGCTGATTTTTGATACACCTATCGAGTCCTTGAACGCGTTTTCTGCTCCCAATATCTCAATAAGCTCATTTACAAGAGTATTTTTGCCGACCGCATAATAATCTTCAGATGTTCCGGCTTCTATATACACCTTGCGGCTGTTGTTTGCTTTTGCCGCAAGCGCTCTGAAAAGCGATATTTCATTCCGTATATCCTCAATTATACCTTCTGCACGGTCGCTTTTATAAAAAATTGCACCAGCCAGACGAATATTTGATTCAGCGGTAGTTATCGTTCCGCTGTCAGCGAATACGAACACCTTGAATCCGTTGCTCTTTAAAAGCTCAATGTCGGCGTTCTCGTCAGATGAAAAAATAACAGTATCAACGCCTTGCTTCGTAAGCATTTCAGGCGTAACGAATTCATCTGATGCGATCTTCACCCCTGACGGTATTCCTTCGGTCTCCTTGCACGCAGCGGAGCAGGCTTTGACAAGCCTTGTACATCCGAGCTGCACTATAATATCAGCTGCGGCAGGTGATGAAACGTATACACCGACAGGCGCTTTTTCCAGCGTGTATGAGTTTCCGTTGTAATCTGAAACAGCAATACTGTACGGAGCTTCGGTTTCTTTAGCAGACGGTAAATTACCGTTTGATACTTTACAGCCAAAAAGCTGAAGTGTTAATATAAGTGCTAAAACATAAAAAACTATTCTTTTTGTTTTCATATCGAACCTCTTTTTTTCAGAGTAATAAATACTTTTTGTGTCAATAATCGTTTAAGCAGATTATGGAAGGAATATGTTATGGAAATACAGAGATATATAGAAAATGTTCCTGTGAAAAAGGAAGAATTTGTTGATAAAACGGTCAAGTCCGAAAGGGTCTCCGATACAATAAGCCGCGCAGCATCACGCGTAATCATTTCAAAAACGGATGCGCCGAATGCAGAATAAGAAAGCCGCTCTGTATATAAGAGTATCCACCGATGCTCAAAGAGAGGAAGGATATTCGATCGAGGCACAGACGGAAATGCTTAAGGCTTATTGCGTCAGCCGAGGCATAAAGGAGTATATTCTTTACATTGACGGCGGTTTTACGGGATCGAACATCCAACGTCCCGAAATGCAGAGAATGATAGAGGATATAAAGCTTGGACTGATAAGCTGTGTTATAGTATATAAGCTCGACAGACTATCCCGAAGCCAAAAGGATACGCTGTATCTTATAGAGGATATTCTGAATCCAAACGGTGTGGGATTTGTTTCGTTGCAGGAGAATATGGATACGTCTACACCTATCGGACGGGCGATGCTTGGAATAATGTCTGCATTTGCTCAGCTTGAGCGGGAAACCATAAAAGAGCGCACGGACCTCGGTAAGCGTGAAAGGGTAAAAAGCGGTCTGTGGCCAGGCGGCGGTAAAATACCCTTCGGGTATGACTATGACAGGGAACAGGGAATACTCGTTCCCAATAAGGACGCCGAAACAGTAAGGCAGATATATTCGCTGTATTTGCAGGGGTATTCCACTTTAAAAATTGCAAGGCTGACAGGGCTTAAATACGAGCGTCTTGCATTGCAGATTTTAAAAAGGAAAACCAATGCAGGATATATAGTATATAACGGTACGGAATATAAGGGCGCACACGAGCCTATTATCTCAGAGGAAATTTTCAACGCAGTACAGGCAGAGCTGAAAAGAAGGCGCAGAAAGGGAACAAACGCAGCAAAGTGTCTTTTGGCGGGAATGATTGAGTGCGGTGTGTGCGGCGCGAAGATGAGATATCAGAAATGGAGCGGCGGCAGGTACAAAATATACTGCTACTCAAAGGATAACTCAAAAACGCATTTGCATACGTTATGTCCGTGTGATAATAAAAGCGTATGGGCAGATGAGCTTGAAAGAGCAGTACTCAGCGATCTTTTTTCACTAAGATATAAGGTATCGGACGATGCGCGCACCGAGGATGATATAACACAAGTTCTTGAAGACAGAGAAAACAGTGTCAGAAAGCGTCTTTCAAGGCTTTATAAGCTGTATTCGCAAAGCGATGACGGAGAAGATGAAATATTGCTTCAGCAGATAAGCGTATTGAAGCGCGAGCTTGAAGAAATATCGTATCAGCTTGAAAAGGAGAAGGAGAACAAAAGCATTTCTGCTTTTAATGCCGAAAAAATAAAGCAGCTCGGCACACTTCAAGGCGTATGGGATACGATGACATGCGAGGAAAAACGTACGGTTTTACGTGAGCTTATAGACAGGATAGTCATAACGTACGATAAAACGGATATATATTATACGTCAAATATTATCTGATATACCGAAGCGTGATGTATTCACGCTTCGGTATATGCATATAAGCTCTTATTTTTTCTTTTTAAGTACTGCGAACAATGCGATATTTCCGCCTACTGCAACGATTATAACAACGGCAATGACTATCCACCATACCGTCATATTTCCGCCGTCCTTCTTGTTGTCGTCTGAAGATGTGTCAACGCCTGCGTTTACCTGCACGTCGCTTTCAGCGTCGGCTGCAGTCTCCTGCCCGGTGGCTGAAGGATCAGCTATCGGATCGTTTGTTGCGGGCGCATCGGTTGTCGGAGCATTTGTTTCGGGCGCATTCGGATCTTCAACGGTTCCCGTGTGTCCTGTTTTTGTTACAAAAACAATGTTATGAATGTATATATTCTCGCCGCTCGGTGACGTTACCGCAAGGTAAACGTCGCCTATGTCGTCGCTCTTCACATTGAGCTTTGCGACTCTGCGGTAAAGATCGTCCCCGTTGCCGCTTTTTAAGTTGCAGTAGTCAACTGTATAGGCGTTCTTGTCTGTATAATCGCCGTTCGGGTCTGTGGTTATACCGAGATAAGTGGGTTTACCGTTTGATGTTGCCTTGAAATCACCGTCGGTAGAATAATCAATAAATATCTGATCGTACTTTGAAAGGTTTATCCTGCCGAGCGCAATAGCATCGGCGGGCTTGCATACAACTGTACGCCATTTGATACCCATATCTGCGTATTCTCTTACAAGACCGTCATCACGTGATATGTTCATAAGATCGTATGTGAAATATGAGTCTATGTTGGAAGCTTTAAGAAGATCGGATTCAACAAATTCCGTACCGTCAGGCGTTTTGCATTTTTCCTTTGGCATACCCTCATATATCGGTATAACAAAGTTTATCTTTGTATCAAGGAAATTGTTTTCCGAGTATGCTCTGTACATGGTGTTACCCTCGCTTGTTGCAGCGGTAACGTTCTGCATATACTGACCCCAGAAATTCTTTGATGAGCGGGCATCAACATTGAATTTCTGCAGGTAAGGAATGTTCTGGTATACGTCGATGTATTTTGCCTTTACCTTCATCGTACCGCCGTAAAGCGCTTTCCACCTTGTATTCCATGAAGGACTTCCGCCCCACTTGCTTGCCATTTCGGGCGTGCCCTGAATAGCCTCGTTCATACCGCCCATGTATATTTCAAAATAACCGGTGCCTGCTGAGCCCATGTTGAAATAGTTGTAGTAGCCGTTATATTTTTGCAGACCCGCCTGTGTGTATCCTGACGTGGGGGCATTTATAAGATTTCCGTTTTCGTCTGTTTTGGAATACTTACCGCTTCCGTTGTCGTAATAATACCACATTTTGTCTCCGCAATAGCCGGAAATGAGTGCTGATTTTCCCGTGCCCTGCTCCTGACGTATTCTTGAAGCAAGGAAAACAGGGTTTACACCGACTTCTTTTCCTGCCTTATAGAAGAATTCTGCATATGTTGTATTGCTGTATTCGCCGTCCAGCTTTGCGTTTTCCATAAACGTACCGCTTAAAGCCGCCTGAACGGCCTCAAGTGATATTCCGTCTGACCAGCGAAGATCAAGATAGCGGAAAATGCTCTTTTCTCCAAGGAAATTACGTGTGTCCATTTCGTATTCAACAGCGGCGCGTGATGCCTTGTACCAGCCTGAATCATAAAGGACTGTATGTGAAAAATCTCTGTACAGCGTTTGTGATGCGGAGCGTGCGCAAAGGTTGCGCTTTATGCTGTCAGCATATTCCATGTGAATAACGTAATCCCATGTGTATTCGGTTTCCTTACCTTGCTGACGGCTTATTTCAGTGATGAGCAAGGGCTCAAATTCCCACTGATCGTATTTTTTGTGAAGAGCGAGCAGTGGCTCTATGTAATCCTCGGTAAATCCCTTGTCCCTGAGCGATTGCTTGTACGCTTCATCAGCTGCTTCATCTGCCATTACCGAAACAGGCATACCGAATGTGCCTGTGAGCATACAAAGACATAAAGCGATCAAGGAAAGCCTTTTCAACAGCTTCATAAATTCTCCGTTCCCAACCCTTAGGTTGACTAATATTTTTATATTATACCTATTATATCACAAAGATTTTAATATTTCAACCGCTTTTTTTATTAAAATAACTCCTTTTGCACGGAGTGTTAAAGCCCCGATAAAAATCGGGGCTTTATGTTATGCTTTTTTTGGTATAACTATCACACGCTTTGCTTCAAACGACGGATTTGCTTTTTTCAGCTCCTCGGGAGATATTCCGTATTTTTTTGCTATCTGCCACGCTCCTTCGTTGCTTGAAGGGTAATACAGGGTGAACGGCGAATTTACTCTTTGCGATGCGTTTTCAGCAACGCTTATGCTGTCCAGAACAGTGTAAGAGCAGTTTTCGGTAACTAAAGCATTTACGTATATTTCACACGTAAAATAGTATTTTTCGCCGTCATAGCTTACGTTCACACAGCCCGCTGATACATCAGGATAGACAGTGCGCATTTCAATATCGGGAATATCCGCCTCACCTCTGAACGGCAGCTTGAATGCTTTGCTGTCGATCTCATCACCTTGCTGGCAAATACAGCATATGTCCAATGTTCCTTGAACAGTCAGCTTTTTTCCGCTTTCATAAAAGGAAATGTCGCTTTCCTTTGCAAAAGCACATATAATATCGCCGTTTAACTGCTCGGAATCCTCCTGTGTAAGATCGCCGCTTACGGTAAAGCTGCTTCGGTAAGCGCCCTTTGCTGTTTCTGTTGATATATTCTTTGATACTGTACTGCTTTCGTGTGATGTGCTGTACATATCCGCTATTGCTTCAGCTTGCTGATTACACATACATAAAATACGCAGATCGTATAAAAGATCAATTTCAAGCACTCGTTTTTCGCCCTCGGCATTTTCCGATATGTTTCCCGTTATCCCGTATACGCTCATACGCGAATTGCACACACAGTCAGAGCTGATGTCCTCCTGTACTACCGTGCGCGTGATCGGTATGCTTATCGGCAAAAATGAAATACCGGATTCGCCGCTTTCTGAATCTACGGTGCTATATACGACGATTCCTGTTATATTTGCGCCAAACGATATACTGCCGTCTTCTGCAGATGTCTGTGTTATCTGCGGTAAAGCATAGATAGTTATTATCCTTTCAGCTTCGGGGTATTCGGACGGTATAGTTATATCCTGTGATACGCTGACGGCTGAATCCTCAATAACTGTAACGTCTGTGCTTTGTACAGGTACGTTAAGTATCTGCTTTTCGCTTTCGGAAAGAATATTGCCGTTTATTTCAGGCGCAAAGCTTTCCTGTCCCCATACGCAAATATCTGCACATATTCGCGCTTTGAATACAATTTTTCTGGGATTTACAACACGCAGATTTATGTTTTGCAATGTCGGTATCACATCTGAAGCAACAGCATTTTGATTTTTGATGCTGATGTGATCGGAGCATTCATATTTGCATTCTGCACATTGCAGGGTTTTGTCCTCGGCTCTGTACATAAATCCGAATGTGACCGTCATTGAATAATTCACACGGTCGTTGCTTATATACGCTTCCGTAAGGCGTACTGAGGGGAAAATGTGTAAGCTTTTTCGTATATCGGGAAAATAGTCGGGCAGGATATACTCAAACGATATATCCGTACAGTTGTCCGAGGTGAATATTTTTTTACATATCATATCTTCGTTGCGGTGCTCCATTTGTATTCTTACCTTTCTCGTTTTTATATTTATATTTTTTTGCGTGATGGATTATGAATAAAATCCGCTGTTGTTCAATGTTTTTTTGATCTTTTCCAAAGAAGCCTTTTCTATTCTGGAAACGTACGAACGGGATATACCGAGCATCTGGGCAACGCATCTTTGCGGCATCGGCGCTTTCCCGTTAAGACCGTACCGCATAACTATCACCTGACGCTCTCTTTTGCTCAGAACGTTTTTTATTGCGTAATATACCTTTTCGGTTTTCATTTTTTTGTCGATGTCATCGGCGACAGTGTCAGGAACGCTGATTATGTCAATATACGTTAATGGATTGCCGTCCTTGTCTGTATCCAATATATCGTTTACAGACACCTCATTTTGCAGCTTTTTCCTGCTTCTGAAATGCATAAGTATTTCGTTTTGCAGGCATTTTCCCGCATATGTTGCAAATCTTGCTCCGTTATTCGGGTCAAAATTGTCTATCGCTTTTATCAGCCCGATCGTTCCTATTGATATAAGATCGTCCTGATTTTTTGAAAGCGTATAATACTTTTTCACAATATGCGCAACAAGCCGCATATTGTGGCGTATCAGCCTTTCGCGCGCGATCATATCGCCGTTTTTCATTCTGATAAAGCATTCTTTTTCCTCCTTTGCACTCAGCGGCGGCGGATACGTTTCATTGTCCGATACCTTTAAAAAAAGGAAAATAAAGTTGTGAAACAGATTCAGTATTCCTTCAAACACGTCTACCTCCGATTAACACAATTTTAACACACCGTTGCTTGTGTGTATACAAAATAGGTATACAATAAACTGTATGCAAAAACGGCAAAAAAAAGAACGGATATGTTTAGATACAACGGTGATAAATATGAAGATCGGTGTAATAGATATAGGATCAAATACAATAAAGCTGGATATTTTTCAGGTAAACGGCAGTGATATTACAAACATTTCCGCTGAAAGTATAAGAGGAGCGCTTGCAAAATATACTATGGACGGATTTCTGAATGATGAAGGATATTCTGTCTTAAAAAAGATACTTTTAAAGTTTACTGTTGATGCAAAGCAGGCCGGCTGCGATAAAACGCTGGTATTCGCAACGCAGAGCCTGAGGGGAATATCAAATGCAGACAGGGTGTGTGAGGATATAAGAGCACAGCTTGGCGTTGATATTGATATTATCAGCGGTACGCAGGAGGCACAGTGCAGCTTTTTCGCTCTTTGTGACTGTATTTCAGATGAGGACAGCGGTATTATGGCTGATATGGGCGGCGGAAGTCTTGAGCTTGTTGATTTTGAAAACAAAACCTCTGCGTTTATGTGCAGTCTGCCTCTCGGCGCTTTGAAGGTGAGGGAAACATTGAATTGCTCTGTTGTACCCGACCGTGAGCAGACATCAAAAATAGAAGAATACGCACGGTCATTTTTTGATAATGTTCAGATCAAAAAGCACGATGCGATATACATTATCGGCGGCACGGCAAGGGCGATGTTTTCAGCTGTTTTCAATGGAAAAGAGGAGATCGGCGTTGATGAATCTCTTGTGGCTTATGAAAAAATGTCATTTGATGCCGAGGAAACCGAAAAGCGTTTGTATAGCCTTATACCGAAAAGGGCGGACAGCTTTATGACAGGCTTTGCCATTTTTAATGCAGCGGCGAAATATTTCAACTGCAAAAAAATAGTACTGTGTAAAAAGGGTGTCCGTGACGGATACCTTAAAATGAAGCTGAAAGATGAAGAATAAAAGATTTTTACCTATCGCGCTTTCCGTCTTGCTTTGCGTGATGATGTGCTCATGTTCTGATATTCTCGGTATTGATAACTCCGATTATGCCATGGAAAGCGCGTTAAATACACATAGCCCCGATAGCGATATATCTGAGACATTAAAGAAAATATGCACCGTTCTGACATTCTGTCCGGTGCAGACAGTATGCTTTGATACCTGGCAGGACGTTTCTGCAGAATATGTTGATATAGTGCTTGAATATCTGGCGGGAACGTATTTTGAAAAGTATTCGGCAAATGGGAAGATGTTCGATCTGCTTGCCGAAAAATACCCGGAGCTTACGATAAATACGCTGATACCGGCAGAGGATCTTTCAAATACGGTGTACGAGTTTTTCGGCGGCGATATACATATCAAGCATAAGGATACAGCACAGTTCACTTATCTTGATAAGATAAATGCTTATATACTGACAGGCAGACTGTCGTTTGATTATACAGCCGTTCAGATGATACACATCGAAGAAACAGACAATACTTACAGAGCGACGGTACGTTTTTCAAGAAACGGCACATCGTTTGATAACGATTATTCGATCATATTCCGCAAGCGTGATGATGGCCGTGCTCCGTATATACATTCTGTAAATATCAGCAATACTGTACAGTGGTAAGCGTCATATCTGTGTATCAAAATCTGCAAATGTAAACAGAAAGAGCAAGAATAGAAGGCTTTATCCTTTTATTCTTGCTCTGATTTTTTATTTTCTGTTGATATGAGAACTTCATTGACTTGATATTCAAGCTCGAATAATAGCTTTATTGCTTAAATATCAAGTATATTGAATGTGAAAGCACATTCGGTTTTTATTCGTATCAATATAGCTTCATCCAGCTTATTTTACTTTTTTCTTGCGGATAAGAAATGCTATCAGAAATCCGACGGAGAAAACTATTATACAAATACATATGATGCCGATGACAGCAAAAACAGTATAATTGACCTCAGCACCGTCCTTTTCGGCCGCGTCTGTCGATACAATATCTGTATCGGTGCTGTGATCAACAGAGGTAACAGGTGCAAATGATTCAACGCCGCCTGTTGAGCTTTCCTCCGGCGGATCTATTGCAGCTGCCAGATTGAAGCGTACGTTGTATGAATCTGTGTAAAAATTTTCTGCGTAATTATCCGTGCATGTTCTGTATACTGCACAGTACTGTGTTTCCTCATCTCCGTTAAGGCGGCATACGGTAGCCATAAGAAATGCCCCTTCTTCAATTTCAAAGCCTCTGAGCAGAGGAGCGGTTTTACGCTTTCTTACGTATACTTGACGCTCAGGATCGCATATGTAATCCCAGGGAATAATGCCTTCGATCGTCCAGCCCTTTTCCGTTTCCGTCCAACGTGCTATGACGTTTTCAGCCTCAATGCCTCCCTTTGTATCTTCGCTCATATTATGTCTTGTGCAAACTGCAACACCGTCATCTATCGGCCAGAACATAAAGAACATACCTTGCAGGTCATCTTCCTTGGGAATGATCCCTCCCGGGTTAAAGGCTACCTCGAAGCAATCGTGCTGACCGTCATAAACAGGATCGTTGTCCGTAATGTCAGCGTATACATATATCCCGCTTTCGCTCCACATAAAATATGCATCAACAGGCAAATGATGCTCAATGCTTATCATTCCTGCCCACATACCTGTATTATCCTGTCTTAGCTCTACCTTTGCGGCGCTTTCCCATTGCTTTTCGTCGTTTTTTCCGTCGATAGTTATTGATGAATCGTTTATTTTAGGCAGATCACAGTCAATTATCCCGTCATCTGATTCATCTGCGTATATTGCCACGGGGCAAAGCATAATAAATGCGGCGAAAAGCGAAATGATCCTTTTTATCATTATTGATTTTCCTTTCTTGTTAAGCTGTATGGCCGTGATCAGTCTATTTCCAATGAAGCAAGCAAAGATTTGAACTGTTCGCATTCACCGTCGGGGGCATCGTTGTTGCACGAATATGCGTATTCGTAGTAAAGATCGCCGAAAAATCCTGCAATATAAGCCCCATATGATGCTTTTTTGTTGTATTCGCAGGTAAAGGGAGCGTAAATATACGCACCGAACGGTCCGTCAAGCACCTTACCCTGTGAAAATGTAATGTTGTCAATTCTTTCGTCTGAAAGTGTGCGAACGTATCCAGCATCCACCGAGTTTGCACCCTGAGATGTAAGCCCACTTGAAGCATACGGAGAAAGAGATCTGTCTGTCATACGGTAGCTTGATGCATAATAATTTGAGTATATGTCTAAATCGGTGCAGTCTTTATTTGCATCAAATTCTTCCTCGTTCTGTATATCGTCGGGCATTTTTGCAGGCTCGGGATACAGGGTGTATTCTGCATTTGCGGGGATATTTACGGAAAGGTGCGATGCGTTTATCGAAACATCGTCGCTCAAGAAGCGGTTTTCACGCGGTACGTTAGCGTATTCGGTAAAAACGAATGACAGCTTTTCGCATATCTGATTAGCTGACGGGTCCTGCTTATCAAATCTGAAATCTACCGTTACCACCATTCGCTTCGTTGCGGCTATTATCTGATAAAACGGCTTTTCCTCGTTTTTCATATCGTATATGAACGATGCACTTGTAAGCGATGTGATATTCTTTATATTTAATTTGCTTTCCTTTACGTATGTGTAAAGGTTTTTATATGGATTAAAGCGGCACAGAACGGTTATTTGCCTGTCATTACCGTCCTTGAAAATAAAGTCGCATTCATCACTGTTTTCTTCAAATTCCACAGTTTCCTTTAATGAAAATGCGGAAGGATACGTCAATTTAAAGTGATAATCCTCATTTTCGTAAACGCTCAGATCGGATGACGAGCTTTCAGCCCTTTGACAGCATACAAGCGAGAAAGCACATATCAAAGATAAGAGCAAACAAATAATCCTTTTCTTCATAATTCTCCTTTTTATCTGAACGTATTACTTGCAGTAATACCAGCTATCAGCACTTTTTACCTCAACGGAGAGCTTTACGGGGAGCTGTATGACATTTTCCATTTCCCGCTTGAGCAGCTCTGCAACCTTATCTGCACACGATCTTTTTGATTCTATTATCAATTCATCGTGCACCTGCAATATCAAATGTGCATCAAAACCGCTTTCTTCAAGTGCTTTTTGCGTATTTACCATAGCCAATTTGATTATATCCGCAGCAGTGCCCTGTATGGGACTGTTCATTGCAACTCTTTCGCCAAAGGCAATGAGCATTTTCTTTGATGAGGAAAGCTCGGGAATGTACCGTCTTCTGCCGAAAAGGGTAGTGACATATCCTGTTTCCTTTGCCTGACGCTTGATATTAGTCAGATATGCGGCAACTGCAGGGTAGTTTGCAAGATAGCTTTCGATGTATTTTTTGGCGGCATTCTTGCTTACGCCTATATCCTGCGCCAGCGAAAAATCGCCTATACCGTATACGATACCGAAGTTTACCGCCTTAGCTCTTCTGCGAAGCTCATCTGTCACAAGCTCAATATCGACTCCGAATACACCTGAGGCTGTCAGAGTGTGTATATCTACACCGTTTGCAAAGGCATTTATCATTTTGTCGTCCTCTGCGATAGCCGCGAGAATACGAAGCTCTATTTGTGAATAGTCAGCGTCTATAAGCGTGTATTCGTCCGATTTCGGTATAAAGAAGCGACGCAGTTCACGTCCTCTTTGTGTTCTTACGGGAATGTTTTGTAAATTCGGCTCTGTTGATGAAAGCCTGCCCGTTGACGTAACGGTCTGGTTGAAACTTGTGTGTATTATGCCGTTTTCGTCAGTGACCTTCAAAAGCCCGTCGGTATAAGTATTTTTCAGCTTTGAAATACTGCGGTATTCCAATATCTCATCTATTATGGGGTGATACGGGCGGAGCTTTTCAAGCACGTCCACATTCGTACTGTATCCGGTTTTGGATTTTTTCTGAACGGGCAGCTGAAGCTGTTCAAACAATATGGCACCGAGCTGCTTTGTAGAATTTATATTGAAGCTTTGACCTGCAAGCATATATATTCTTTCTGTCAGTACTGAAAGCTCCTCGTTGAGCCTTTCTCCAAATTCTTTTATGCCGTTTGTATCAATACAAAAGCCGTTTTTCTCCATCTTGGCAAGCACTCTTGACAGTGGAAGCTCTATATCGTAATACAAAGATGATACCATCTGCTCATTTAAAAGCTTGTCAAGCACACCGTACAGCTTGTATGCATAAATGCTCCGTTCGCTGTACGATGCTCCCGATGCGATACCGAGATATGACAGCGCCAAACGTGATGTTGAATAGTCTCCCTCGCCTGCGTTAAGAACGTAGCCTGCAAGATAAACATCAAATACTATATTTATATTATCGCACAGTGAATAAAGATGCTTGCTGTCATCACAGATAATACGGTTTGATGTGAAAAATTCGCTTTCGGGATCAAAGGTGCATACTGCAGAAAAGTCCTCTCCGCTTACGTATAGATCTGATCCGTCTGATAAAACACAGGAAAGTGTTTTATTTTGTATCTTGTTAAGCTCTTCAAGGGAAATACGTGTAAACTCGTGCTCTGTCGGCGCGGGGACTTCTGTAACATTCAAGGAAAACTTTTTTATAAAAGCGCCGAATTCAAGCTCGGTAAACAGATCGTAAAGAGCCCTTTTGTCAATGCCCGTGTATTCAACGGATGAGATCTCTTTTATACACGGCACATGACAGAATATTTTTGCCAGCTCATATGATAAATATGCACTGTCCTTGCCGCATATAAGCTTTTCCTTAACGGACCTTGTAAGGTCGGACATATCATAGCTGTATACTCCGTCAAGACAGCCGTGGTCGCATATCAGCTTCAATGCTGTTTTTTCACCTATTCCCGCAACCCCGGGGATATTGTCCGACGAATCGCCCATAAGCGCTTTTATATCTACGAGCTTATCGGCAGTTGTACCGTATTCCTCGGCAAACCGCTCGGGAGTGTAAAGCTCTGTACTGCCGTTTTTTACCAGCAGAACGCTGACATTCTCTGTGATAAGCTGAAGTGCATCTCTGTCGCCTGTAAGAATATAAGCGTGGACACCGTTCTCATTGCTGATACGTGCAAGCGTTCCGAGAATATCGTCAGCCTCATATCCCTCGCACTGTAAAACGGAAACACCCATAGCGGAAAGAACAGATTTTGCATACGGAAGCTGCATTGCAAGTTCCTCGGGCATACCCTTTCGCTTTGCCTTATATCCGTCATACCGCTTGTGGCGGAATGTGGGGGCTTTAAGGTCAAACGCCACTGCGGCGTAGTCCGGCTGTATGCTTTCGATGTTTGCGCTTACCGTGTTTACAAGACCGTATACGGCGTTAGTGAATAAGCCGTCTTTCGTTGTCAATGGGCGTATTCCGTAATACGCTCTGTTAAGTATACTGTTACCGTCTATGGCAAGAAGTTTTTTCATAATCTCTCCGTAAAAAGCTCAGCATTAGGTAAAATCATTACATATTATATCACAAGGTTACCGCCATTTCAAGTATAAATTTGTTATTTGTATAGAATAAAGTATCAATAATTCTATTGACAATCGTGAAATTATATGATAAAATATACAAAAATGCACATATTCATCGAAATGAAATTGTAATTTTTGTCAAAAGGAGCTTCTATGAAAAAAAGAATAGGAATTATATGCTTATGCATAGTTCTGGTGTTTACAGCTATTGTTTGCGCTATGACCGTGGCAGGCAGGATCACAACGAGAGCATCTGATGTTATCTCAAGCGATCTTAATAAGGACGGTGTCATTAATACAAAAGACATTCTGAGGGTACTGAAATACATAAAAGCGCCTGATAAATACTCGGACAGATCTGCATTTGATGCAAACGGCGACGGCGCAGTGAACAGCACCGACATTGATGTGATACGTAATAATCTCGGACAGGCTTATGAGCATAAAGTAAATGTTCCGAATTATTCCGACGTTTCAACAGTAGTTCCGTTTTTACCCAATTATTCTACCGCCGATACGTATTTTGTAGTCGTTCAGGGCTCCGGTACTTCTTGCACATTGTATGCGTATTCGATAAATAACGGAGATCTTACTGAGGAGTTTTCTTGTACAGGGTATCTTGGAAGAAACGGCGTGTGCGAGCCTGAAAATAAATTCGAGGGTGACGGAAAAACACCTGCGGGAGTATATTCGATAGGCGAATGCTTCGGTGTATCGTCTGCGCCATGTACAGTGCCTCGCGGATACACGAAGGTAACAAGCGATGATTACTGGGACAGTAACAGTAATTCATCGACCTACAATCAACATGTAAAGGGCTACAACAAGGATTCGGCGTGGCACAGAGCAGGCTTGTACGAGCGTTTGATAAATTATACAACATCATACGCATATGCAGCAATGATCAATTACAACGTTGATCCTGCAGTACCGTATAAGGGCAGCGCGATATTTCTGCACTGCACGGTACCGAATGATACCTCAAGCAGCGGATGTATCGCCATCCCCAATTCGTATATGAAAAAAGCGCTTGCGCTTATGGAGGATGATGTGTATATAGCTATAGTTGCAAACAAGGATGATCTTGCAAAATATGTGAAGTAATATATTCGGAAATAAGCTGAACACGGCACATTTAACAGTGCCGTGTTTTTTCTGTTTTTTATGAATTATAACGATAAGAGAATAAGCGATAGGGCAATCACTGAAAAGCCTGCTATAAGATACGAAAAAGACAGTTTTTTTCCACAATACTGCCAAGAAAGCGGGATAAGCTCGTTGAAGCAAAGATATACCATTATTCCGGAGGTGGCGGCAAATATCATACCGCTTACCGCCTCGGTCATGATCGGCTTAAGGAAGCACCAGCCTATGATGGCGCCTATCGGCTCCGCTATGCCCGAAAGCAGCGATGATGCAAACCCCTTCATTTTTTTGCCCGTTGCGTACGCTATTGGCATAGCGACGGCGAAGCCCTCGGGAATGTTATGTATGGCAAGTGCAAAAAATGTGACCGGCGCGGCCTCTCCGCCCTCGAGCACCGCCATAAATGTAGCAAGACCCTCGGGAAAATTGTGTATGGTGGTGGCCGCAACTGCATATATGCCCGCCATCATTATGTGTGATGACGGGGCTTTTTTTTCGGGAAGAACAGCTCCTATCAAAGCCATTATTGCTATTCCGCCGAAAAAACCCGCATTCGTCAGAAGAAAAGCCATAAAGGTATCTCCGCCGAGCGATTGCTGTGCCTTTTGAAATATCTCTGTAAAGGATATGTATATCATAATGCCCGACGAAAAAGCAAGACATATGCCCAAAAATTTGTCAGGCGACCGTGTGTTTTTTGTAAAGAAAACGATGCATCCGCCAATGCACGTAGCCATACCTGCCACAAGTGTCAAAAGCAATGCAATACCGATGTTATCTATAACTCACACCTCCTTTATAACAGTATATTCCGTATGCTGTGTGCTGTGAATGGAAAAGGATGCATGAAAAATAAGTGAATTTACAAAAAGTTTAAAAAAAAGCGGGGTTAAATCTGATTTGAATATTGACATTTTTATTTGCTTATATTATAATATCGGTGTAGTGAAGTGCAACTAAAGTGCAGTCATAGTTCACCAATGTGGAGAACTATGTGGAAAGTGTGGATAACTTTGCACCAAAAATGAGGAAATGGAGGTAAGAGCTCGTGTTCGTGGGTGAATTTGAACATACGATAGACACCAAGGGAAGAATATTCGTTCCCGTTAAGTTCCGTGAGAAGCTGGGCTCTGACATTTACATTTCCTGCGGCTTCAGCGGATGCATTACGGTATTCCCCGCAGAATCTTGGGAAAAGCTTTCTGAGCAGATAATGACGACGCTTCCCGCTATCAACGGTGAAAAGCCGAAGCGCTCAATATTCAGAAGAACGCAAAGCGCCGAGATAGACTCCAGCGGAAGAATACTTCTCAGCGCAAAGGCGAGGGAGCATGCCGCAATAGGCAAAAATGCCGTTATAATCGGTATGGGCGACAAGATCGAAATATGGTCTGCTGAAAGATATGAGCAGATGGTAGCTGAAGAAGATCTTGATGAGATCAAGGGTCTGTATGCATCGTACGGTATGTAAGAAGAAAAATTGCCGGAAAGGGAGCTGTGATGAGCAAAAACACGTGTGCGGATGATTTTTCCCACTATTCCGTTATGGCTTCGGAATGTATCGAAGGGCTGAATATCGATCCTTGCGGAACGTATTGCGATCTGACGCTTGGCGGCGGCGGACACAGCGGACTTATCGCCGAAAGGCTGACGGGCGGAAGACTGATAAGTGTTGATACAGATATTACCGCTATCAAGGCATCAAGCAAGCGTCTTGAGCGATTTTCTGACAGAATAACCTATGTGAACGATAATTTCAGAAATATAGATGCGATATTGCAATCAGCGGGCGTTTGCGAAATAGACGGGGCATTGATCGATCTGGGCGTGTCCTCGTTCCAGCTTGACTGTGCGGAAAGAGGCTTTTCGTATATGCAGGATGCTCCGCTTGATATGCGTATGAACACATCTGATCCTGTAAGTGCATATAACATAGTCAATGAGCTGTCAGAGGAAGAGTTAAAGAAAATAATATATACATACGGGGAAGAAAATTTTGCCTCATCCATAGCGCGTAAAATAGTGAAGGAAAGGCAAAACGCCCCTATACAGACTACATTGCAGTTGGTTGATATAATAAAGTCAGCAATGCCTGCCAAGGCAAAGGTCGGCGGACATCATCCTGCCAAACGGACGTTTCAGGCTATCCGCATAGCTGTAAACAGTGAGCTTGAGATAATTGAACCGACTCTGAAATCAATAGTATCAAGGCTTTCTAAAAACGGCAGACTGTGCGTTATAACGTTCCATTCCCTTGAGGACAGGATAGTAAAGCAAACATTTGCATCGCTGTCGAGCGGTTGTACGTGTCCTGCGAATTTTCCTGTGTGCGTGTGCGGCAAAGCTCCGCAGATAAGGGCGGTGAACAAAAAGCCGATATTGCCGAGCGATGAAGAGCTTAAGGAAAATCCCCGCTCAAGAAGCGCAAAGCTCCGCATAGCAGAAAAGCTGTGACGGACAGATGAAATAAAAGAATTATCAAATCAAGGATAAGAAAGAGAGGGTCGTGAATGACCGTCGAAAATATTACAGTAAGCACACCGATCAATGCACCGATCACACAGCCCTCGGACAGCGTGATAACGAGTGCTAATATAAAGAAATTGAAAATAAAAGAAAAGACCTTTACTAAAAAAGAAAAATCAAAGACGCCTTTACCGATAGGTACTGTTTTTATGACAGTGATATGTGCGATACTTCTGATGTTTATAGTCTTTATAAGCATCAAGGTTACTGACTACAATGCCTCTGTCGTAAAGATGAGCAATGATATGAAGCAGCTTGTGGAAGAGGAAGAGGAGCTTCGGTTCAAGCTGTCTCAGAAGAACGACCTTGAGTACATAGAACAAAAGGCTTCAGCTCTCGGAATGGTAAAGGAGGATAAATTACCTAAGAAATACGTAAGCGTTGCAGGCGACGATCAATCAAAGGTGCTTGATTCGACGGAGGAAAAGAACGATTATTCGATATCCGCTCTTTTATCCGCTCTCGGCGACAGCTTAAATGAAATTATGGAATATATCGGTTCGTAACGAAATATATTTACATGGGTGCAATTCAATATTGAAAGGGATGGCGAGCATAAAAAGTATAAAACCCAAAAGAGTAAACTGGCAAGACAGGGCACTGGTGATTATACTGGTGCTCGCTATGCTTTTTTTGTCAGGACGTCTTTTTTATCTGCAGATAATCGGGTATAGCGAATATCAGAAAAAAGCGTCTGAAAACATAACAAGAGAAACCACAGTCTCTGCCTCAAGAGGTAAAATATACGATCGCAACGGAATACTTCTGGCGGATAATAATACAGTAGAAAGAGTATTTATTTCGCCCGCGGATATTGACGGAAACGCGGAACGCAGACTGATAGCTGAAAATCTTTCACGCATACTCGGTGTCGATTATGATTTTGTATATGAAAAGGGCGGACTTGTAAAGCGTAAGGACGAAACGATCAAAAAGGGCGTAGGCAAGGAAGAAGCAGATATGGTCAGGGCATTTATTGCCGAATACGAGCTTGACTGCGTTCATCTTGTAACAAGCACCGAAAGATATTATCCGTACGGAAATCTTCTTTCACACGTTCTCGGCTTTACGGGTACTGACGGTCAGGGCCTTTACGGCATTGAATACCAATATGACGATTATCTGACGGGAACGTCGGGCAAGATAGTGACGGCTAAAAACGGTCTTGGACTTGATATGCCGTACAAATACGAAAGCTATGTCAAGGCAGTAGACGGCTGCGATCTTATACTGACGATAGATTATAATATCCAGTCGATACTTGAAAAGTATCTTGAGGAATGTCTTGAAACATCAGATGCTCAGAACCGTGTAACGAGCATAATAATGGATCCTGATACAGGCGAGATACTCGCTATGGCTACAAAGCCTGATTTTGATTGCAATGATCCTTATACGCTTGATCCGCTTTCACAGTCAAGGCTCGATAATTGCGGATACGACCCTTCAAGCAAGGAATACAGGGAAAAAAAGACTGCATTGCTCGGAGAAATGTGGGCGAATAAAGCGATAAACGATCTGTATGAGCCCGGCTCAACGTTTAAAACGGTCACATGCTCGATGGCGCTTGAGGAGGATATAGTATCACGAGGCAGTGATTATTATTGCCCGGGATATCATATAGTAGACGGATACGGTAAAATAAAATGCCACAAAACATACGGTCACGGCGATCTTACATTTGAGGTCGGTCTTCAGAAATCGTGTAACCCCGTAATGATGATAACGGCAGAAAAGCTCGGGCGGGAGACCTTTTATGAGTATTATGAGGCGTTTGGATATAAGGAGCTTACGGGCATAGATCTGCCCGGTGAGGTTAAAACCTATTGCCACAGCTATGATAATTTCCATCAGACAGAGCTTGCGGTTTATTCCTTCGGTCAGACGTTCAAGGTAACTCCCATAAGACAGCTGACATCCGTTTCAAGCATTGCAAACGACGGTGTTCTTGTGACTCCTCACGTTGTAAAGCAGATACTTGACAGCGACAGCAATGTGGTAAAGAACTTTGAAACACAGGAAAAAAGACAGGTCATATCCGCGAAAACAGGCGATGAGATATGCGACATAATGGAAAAGGGCGTAACAAACGGCGTAGGTGCGGTAAACGCATACGTTCCAGGCTATAAGGTGGGCGCGAAAACAGGTACGTCGGAAAAAAGAGATAAAGCGGACTCGATGGGAACATATACACTGAGAGTAGGCTCGTGCGTGTCGGTTGCTCCTGCATATGACCCTGAGGTCACGCTGATAGTTATAGTTGACGAGCCGAATCTTGAATTAAGCCGCACGGAAGGCTCGATCGTAGCGGCTCCGTATAACAGTAAGATATTGGCAGAGGTTTTGCCGTATCTGGGAATAGAGCCCGAATATTCCACAAATGAATCCGAAACAAAGCAGTCAACGATGGGCAGCTATGTCGGAGCAGAGATATCTGCTGCGAAAAATAAGCTGCAAAGCCTCGGATATACCGTTATTGTCAAGGGAAGCGGTACGACTGTGACATCGCAAATGCCGAAGGCGGGCGATACGCTCGTTATAAAAGGCGGAAGCGTGATACTCTATACGGGTACGGCAAATGAGGAAAAAACTATAACCGTCCCCGATGTTATGGGAAAATCTCCTGCACAGGTCAATAAGCTGATAACCGATGCGGGATTGAATATCAGCGTCAGCGGTGCTGTCGCATCAAAGTCAGCATATGCAGTAAAGCAGTATCCGAGCGCGGGCTCGTCTGTTTCAGCGGGAACTGTTGTAACTGTGGAATTTATGTATATGGACGAAATACTCGGCAATACGGATTGATCGCCTGCTGCAATACGGAAGTTTAAAGATATTAACCGAAAAAGGTGATCTGTATTAAGCTATTGGAGCTTTTGAAGGGCGTGTGCATCGTAAGAGCGAGCAGCGACTTGACAGACGTTGAAATTAACCGTGTTAAAGAAAATTCATCGGCTGTTGAAAAAGGCGATCTGTTCATCGCAATGGCGGGCAGTACATATGACGGTACTGACTACATTGCCCAGGCAGTGCTTAAGGGCGCATCGTGCATTGTGCTTGAGGGCAGAGGAGATCATTGCATTAACGCTGACGGAGTGTGCTTTATCCAGGTCAATAATGTAAGACGTGCGTGTGCGATAATATGGAGCAACTACTACGGAAATCCTGAAAAATATCTGCGTCTTATCGGTGTGACCGGAACGAACGGAAAAACGACAGTATGCAAAATGATACAGCATATATTCGGGTTTTGCGGTGAGAAATGCGGAATAATCGGTACAGTCGGAAACGGTATAGGCGACAATGTCGTTCCGTCCGATATGACGACACCTGCTCCAAAGGACTTTTTTCGCCTGCTTGATGAATATCGGAAATGCGGCGCTCATACAGTCGTGCTTGAGGCATCATCGCATGCGTTGAAACAGGAGCGGCTTTCACCGTGTCTGTTCGATGTCGGAATACTTACCAATATAACATCCGATCACCTTGATTTTCATAAAACAAAAGAGGATTATATATCTTCAAAATGCAAGCTGTTTACGCAAAGCAAGATTTCACTTCTTAACGCAGACGATCCGTCAGTTGATACTGTATGCAGGCGCATCCGAGGTGTAAAGCGTATATGCAGTATAAACGGCGTCGGTGACGTTAATGTAAAATGCGTTACTGATAACGGCTTTTTCGGGAGCGAATTTGAATATAACGGAATAAAAGTAAGGCTTCCTTTGGCAGGTATATTCAATGTGTATAACGCAATGCAGGCGATAGCAGCTTGCGAAATAATGGGCATATCTGCGAAAAAAAGCGCCTGCGCACTTGAATGTATGCCGTGTGTTAAGGGCAGATGCGAGGTGCAAGGGGATTTAGGCGTAAGTGTGCCGTTTACGGTCGTTATAGACTTTGCACATACTCCCGATGCTCTTGAAAATATACTCAAAATATGTAAAAGCGCATCAAAGGGAAGGCTCATCACGGTTTTTGGCTGCGGCGGCGAAAGAGATAAAACAAAACGCTCCGAAATGGGCAGAATAGCCTCTCGCCTGTCCGATCTTACAGTGATAACATCGGACAATTCACGCTCAGAGGACCCGCTTGAAATAATTAAAGATATTCTGAAGGGTATTGATAAAAACAGCAGATATACTGTTATACAAGACAGAACAGATGCTATAAAATATGCCCTTGATGCAGCAAAGGACAGCGACGTTGTTTTGCTTGCGGGCAAGGGACATGAGGAATACGAAATAAACTCTCAAGGAGTACACCCGTATTCTGAAAGAAAAATCGTACGTGAGTACCTCATAAACAAATATACAAAGGATAGTTAAATGAATAAAAAAACGTTATTTACGTTAAAAACGGCATCACAGTGGTGCGGCGGTGAATATACAGGCGATGATGTTGATGTTTGTTCGGTGATAATCGACTCAAGAGATGCTATTCACGGTGAAAAAATGATGTTTGTCGCACTTGAGGGAGAAAATACCGACGGACACAGATTTATTCCGTCGGCACTTGAAAACGGTGCAAATTGCGTACTGTGTAAGCAGGCGCCGAGCGGTACGAATGCCATAATAGTAAAAGATACGCTGAGGGCGCTCGGTGATATTGCGGAAAATTATAAAAAACAAAAAAATGTATTTACCGTCGGTATTACGGGAAGCGTTGGCAAGACGACAACAAAGGAGCTTGCTGCCTCCGTATTTGCAAAAAAATATAAAACATATAAAACGGACGGTAATTACAATAGCGTCATAGGCTTGCCTCTTACGGTCTTCAAAATTCCGGATGACTGTACAGCAACGGTGCTTGAAATGGGAATGAGTGCCCGGGGCGAAATATCCGCTATGGCAAAGATTGCCCGTCCTGATACGGCAATAATAACTAACATCGGCACATCTCATCTTGAAATGCTGAAAACAAGAGAGAATATTCTGCGCGCAAAGCTCGAAATAGCAGACTATTTTAATAAGGACTGTACTCTTGTTATGAACGGTGACGATCCGTTTTTGTGGGAATACCGTAACGAACATACGGCATTTCGCAAAATATATGCAGGTATAAACAACAGCAATGCTGATTTTAAGGCATCGAATGTCAGAAACGAAAGCGCGTGTATGAGATTTGATGTATACATTAAGGCTGAGGACAGGATCGTGAGCGATGCGGTTATACCTGCCGTCGGTATTCATAACGTGTTGAACGCATTGTGCGTTTTTGCCTGCGCATATAATGCGGGTATAGATGAAAACAGTATAAAGGAAGGTTTTCTAAACTATAAAACGACGGGTATGCGTCAGAAAATATACAATGTCGGTGAATATACATTCATTGCCGATTGCTATAATGCATCGCCCGAGTCGATGAGAGCGTCATCGCTTATGCTTTCTCAAATGACAAAAGAAAAGAATGTGCGCTCACACGCGGTGCTTGGCGAAATGCGTGAGCTTGGCGATACTGCACAGCAGCTGCATATGGACGTAGGCAGAGCAATGTACGAAAACGGTGTTGATTTTCTGTATCTGTGGGGAAGCAATGCCTGCGCGATAGGCAAGGGTGCAATAGAATCGGGAATGCCAAAGGAAAACGTATTTATGTTTGAAAACGGAGAAGAATACGGTACTTTGAGCAAGGCTGTATGCAGTAATCTTGAAAAGGGAGATACGGTTCTTTTTAAGGCAAGCAGATATGTACGACTTGAAGAAGCAATAGAAAACCTCGAAGGATATTTGAAGAATAACTGATATGAACGAACAAATAATTTTATTTACAGTATGTCTTGCCGCGTCGCTTCTGATGTGTGCGATGATCACACGGATACTTATTCCAAAGCTGAAAAGTCTTAAAATGGGGCAGAAGATACTCGATATCGGCCCACGCTGGCATAAGGGCAAGGAGGGAACGCCTACAATGGGCGGCCTTGCCATGATAATAACGGCGTTCGTCGTTGCAACAGGGGCGCTTGCGTACTGCGTGGCAAAGCAGGGCATAGCACTTAATCTTAAGGGCGTTTTTACGCTCATAATGGCACTTTTATACGGTGCAATAGGCATAATCGACGACCGTGTAAAGCTATTGAAAAAGCAAAACGAGGGCTTGACTGCAAAGCAAAAGTACCTTTTACAACTTGTGATAGCTGCAGTATACCTTGCATCTTTAGCTCTTACGGATAATCTTACGACTGTTTTGAATCTTCCTTTTACGGATATTTCGGTAGATCTCGGAATATTCTACTATGTATTCGCTCTTTTGCTTATCACAGGTGTTGTAAACGCAGTAAATCTGACCGACGGTATCGACGGTCTTGCCTCATCTGTAACGCTTCTGGTCGGAGGGCTTTTCGCTGCTGCATCTGTAAAGCTCGGTCCTGATAATATTTCCTCAACGGCACTTTCTGCGGTGCTTATGGGTGTGTGCGTTGGATTTCTTGCATACAATGCGTATCCTGCAAAAATATTTATGGGAGATACAGGCTCTCTGTTCCTTGGCGGTATGGTGTGCGGTCTTGCGTTTATGCTTGATGAGCCGATTATTATAGTAATAGGCGGTCTTTTATACATAATAGAAGCATTCAGCGTTATGCTTCAGGTATCATATTTCAAAATATCCGGCGGCAAGCGAATATTTAAAATGGCACCAATACATCACCATTTTGAAATGTGCGGATTTTCAGAAATAAAAATCTGCATCACATTTTGTGCCTTTACGGCACTGTGCTGCATTCTGGCTTATTTCAGCATTTGACCTGATAATTTTAAAAAGGGGGTACGGTAATGGATGACAATAAAATAAATGACAATGTGCCCGCTGACGAAATGCAGGAAGCAAGCGCGCAAAAGCGTCAAACAACAGCACATGTGCAGAATTCCGACCGCAAAAAGATAATACAGACTGATTCTGTACAGGGCGGCAATATAGAAATAAGCCGTGTGCGAGGACGTCTTAAGGCAGAAAGAGTTATAAGCCGCGTAAAAAGCGGATTTGACCGTCCCTTGATAGTAATAATCGCAATGCTTTTGCTGTTCGGTGCTGTTATGGTGTTTTCGTCGAGCTATGCCTGGGCTGAAAACGATTACGGTGATAGCTTTTATTGGGTGAAGCGCCATTTGCTGTGGGTCGCATTGGGGCTTGCGGTAATGCTTCTTGTAATGCAGTTTGATTATAAGGTGTTCCAGAAATTCACGCCTGCAATATTTGCAGTATGCTTCGGGTGCCTGTGTCTTGTTCCACTGATAGGAAAGACAGTTAACGGAGCGAAAAGATGGATAGCGATAGGACCTATACAGATACAGCCGACGGAGATGATGAAGCTCGGACTTGTGCTGATGCTGTCGTGGTATATTTCAAAATACGTTATGGCATCGCGTGACCTTGATGCCATAACCGCAAAGGATAAAAATAAGAAGATATTCCGCAGATCTTTCAAGGAGTATATGCCTGTATTCTTCCGTGAAGTCTTCGTTCCCTTTGCAATAGTCGGACTTGTATGTGTTATAACGATACTTGAAAGACATATGTCAGGTACGATAATACTGTTCTGTATAGGAATGGTGGTAATATTTGTCGGAAAGGTATCACCTGCTTGGATAGGCGCTTTGTTTGCAGTAGGCGGTGCTGCTGCATATTGGCTTATTACACAAACAGGGTATACGAGCGACAGAATAATGGCGTGGCAGGATCCGTTCAAATATGAGCTTGATGAGGGCTGGCAGATAGTACAGAGCTTGTACGCAATATGCTCAGGCGGACTTTTCGGCGTCGGTATAGGCAATTCTACGCAGAAGCATCTTTATCTGCCCGAGCCTCAGAATGACTACATTTTTGCAATACTGTGCGAGGAGCTTGGCTTTATCGGCGCTATGGCGCTGTTTGCTATGCTCGGTACGCTTATCTGGCGCGGAGTCGTAATATCACGCAGAGCCCCTGACAGCTTTTCAAAGCTGGTGGCTATAGGCATAACAGGTAAGGTCGCCATACAATCCATACTTAATATTGCGGTGGTAACAAACACACTGCCGCCGACGGGTATTTCCTTGCCGTTTATCTCATACGGCGGTACGGCGCTGATTTTGCTTATGTGCGAAATGGGAATACTGCTGTCAATATCGAGATATTCTTATCAGAAAAAAGCATAAATTCTGACGGAGCATTATTACAAATGAAAATACTGTTTACGGGCGGCGGAACGGGTGGACACGTAAATCCCGCGCTTGCCATAGCCCAGACATTTAAAAAAAGACAGCCGACAGCACAGATAGCGTTCGTCGGTACACCGAACGGAATAGAAAATAAGCTGGTCGCAAAAGCGGGCTATCCGATGCACCATATAGATATACAGGGCTTGAAAAGAAGCCTCAGCCTGAGTAATTTTAAAACGCTTTATCTTACCTTGACAAGTGTTTCAAAAGCGAAAAAGCTGCTGAAAAAGGAACGGCCTGACTGTGTTATAGGTACGGGCGGATACGTTTGCTATCCGCTTGTAAAGGCGGCATCAAAGCTCGGAATACCGACCGCGATCCACGAATCAAATGCGATCCCCGGTATAGCAATAAAGCTGCTTTGTCCAAGCGTTGATATAATTTTTACGGATTTTGAAAAAACAGCTGAATATATTAAAAAGCAATACAGAAATAAGATAATACACGTAGGAAACCCGTATTTTGAAAGCGAAGAAGATATAACGTATGGATCGGCGCGTGAAAAGCTCGGCATAAGCGGTAAATACGATCACAGCGTTCTTGTATACGGAGGCTCACTCGGCGCGGCAAATATCAACTCTAATGTTGCAAAATGGGCAGCGAAGCGTCTGAAGGACAATAAAAGAATAAAGCTCACTCACGCAACGGGTGCAAGAGGATATGAAAATACTGTAAGTGAGTATAAAGCAAACGGCTTAGGCGATGCCGATAACATTGAGGTTCTTGAATATATTTACGATATGCCGTTAAGAATGGCAGCAGCGGACGTTATAGTGTGCAGGGCAGGAGCAATGACGCTTTCGGAGCTTGCTATGGCTGCAAAGCCCGCAGTATTGGTGCCGTATCCGTATGCCGCTGAAAATCATCAGTATAAAAACGCTTTGGTCTTGCAAAATGCAGGTGCTGCTGTTCTTATTGAGGACGGTGCACTTGATGAAAACGGACTTGATGATGCCATAAGCTCTATTCTCGGCGGAAAAGGCGAAGAAATGAGCGAAAAAATAAAGCAATTTGCAATGCCCGATGCGAACAAAATGATATATGAAAATATATTGGAATTAATAAATAAATATAAGGCAGATCGAGCTTATGAAAAAAGAACGCCAATATGAATTTGTCGATGGCAGAATAGTTGCCAAGGAGGACAGCGGAGCTGTAAAGGATTCTCCGCTTGCGAATTTTTTTGAAGATGATGATGCAACGGATAATACCGAAGCGTTTGAAAATGCCAAGGCGAATTTTGAACAAAAAAAATCTAAAGAGCGTATAACAAGCATAATCGTTGCTGCATGTGCCGTTATGCTTTTTACGGTCGGCGTGCTGGCTTTTGCGTTCCCCTTAAAGACCGTGAGCGTACAGGGGCAAACGCAGTATGATGCTCAGCAGATAACGGAATACGCACAGCAGCTTGCGGGCGGAAATGTCGTTCTTGCAAGTAAAAAGTCCATAGAAAGCGGCTTGCTTGACAGATTTACACGCTTGAAAAGCGTTGAAGTGATAAAAAATTATCCGAGCGGAATAACGGTAGAACTGGAAGAGGATACTGCTGAATATTACGTCAGCATTGATGGGGAGTATTATTTGCTCACAGACGATCTTCGTATTATGCATCGAACGCAGAATAAAAACGAAACGAGCGATCTTTTACTTTTGGAAACGGACGGTATAAGTGCGGCTATCACGGGTAAGGAGCTTGAATTTTACGCATCATACCAAAAGGAATATGTAAAGGATGTTCTGTCAGAGATCACCGATCATGCAATGTGTGACGGCGTAGTTTCCGTTGATATGAAGGACAAGTTCAATATAAAGCTCGACTACGACGGCAGATTTACGGTAATACTCGGAATAGGTGAAAGCATCAGCACAAAAATGTCACTTGCTATGGCATATATACAAAGCATTCCCGAAAATGAAAGAGGTATAATCGACTCTTCTTCGACAGAAAAGGGAAGTTATGTTTCGTTGATGAACTGAATAAATGTTTCTAATCTGAAAATATTGCGGGTATAATTTGTAAATCCTACGAGATGTTTTCAAAAAAAACTTGCATTTGACGGAAAAACATATTATTATATATCCGATAAAATGTCAAATTATATGCAGCGTGCAGACCTTACGGTCCAGGCTGTGCGGCGGATGCTTTCCACTTTGCGTGCACCGTCGGAGAAAAATACATAAAGCAGGTGGAGAAGGAGAAAAAAATGGGATACGAACTTGACGCCGGAATAGACAGCGTAGTAAAAATCAAGGTTGTAGGTATAGGCGGTGGCGGTAATAATGCCGTAAACCGTATGATCTCGTCCAATGTCGGCGGTGTTGAATACATCGCTGTAAATACCGATAAAATGGTGCTTTTCAATTCAAACGCACAGCAGAAGATACCGATAGGTGAGAAGATCACGAAGGGTCACGGCGCGGGTGCAAATCCTGATGTAGGTTCACGCGCAGCAGAAGAAAGCGTTGAAGAGATCACAGCAGCGATCGAAGGCGCAGATATGGTATTCGTTACCGCAGGTATGGGCGGCGGTACAGGTACGGGCGCTGCTCCCGTCGTTGCAAAGATAGCAAAGGATATGGGCATACTTACAGTAGGTATCGTTACTAAGCCCTTTGCTTTCGAGGGTAAAAGACGTATGGATCAGGCTGAAGCGGGTATTGCCCGTCTTGGCGAGATCGTTGATTCTCTTATCGTTATCCCCAATGAAAGACTGAAGCAGGTTTCAGATACACGTATTACATTGGCAAATGCATTTGATGTTGCCGACGATATACTTCGCCGCGGTGTTGCCAGCGTTGTTGAGCTTATCAACGGCACGGGCACTATCAACCTCGACTTTGCTGACGTTACGACTATTATGCACGATGCGGGCTATGCTCATATGGGCGTTGGCTCTGCAAAGGGCAAGGACAAGGCAGAAACAGCGGCTCGTGCGGCTATTTCTTCGCCCCTTTTGGAAACATCTATCACAGGCGCAAGAGGCATTATCATCAATATCACAGCTTCTCCCGATATCGGTCTGGAGGAGATCGATGTTGCTTCCTCAATGATCAGCGCAGAGGCTCATCCCGATGCAACTGTTATCTGGGGTGTTGCGTTTGACCAGACGCTTGAGGATGAAATGCGTATCACTGTTATCGCAACAGGCTTTGACGGTGCTGTAAGAAACACAACAGTTAAGGTTCCCGAAGCAAGAAAGGCTCCTGCGGCAGCTCCCGCAGCACAGCCTGCACCCGCTGTTGAACCGAAGGCAGATGATGAGGCGATAGCTCAGGACGAGTTTGATTATCTCATCGATATGCTTAAGAAAAAGAAGAATAACGATTGATCGTTATAAGGTGATATTTCAGGAAAGGAGGTGGATCGGTTTGTCAACTGACAGTAGTCGATTATGTATAAAAGCAGATCGGTCCGCTTCCTTTTTTCGTACACAGCAATAAAAACCGCACCTAAAGTGCGGTTTTGCGCCGTTTGATAAAGGACGTTTGCCGTTTTGTTTGATTACATAATAAACATAGCTGTAAATTCAGGGCTTTGTTATTACGCTTGAACAAAAAGGTAAACGCCTTTTTTGCGTCTTGATGAAGCCTTCTGCAAAGAAAGGATGCTTTATTATGATAACATATTACATGTCAACGGAAAATACGCTTTACAAAAGCGACACTCTGGAGCAGGGCTGCTGGATATACGCAGTTGCTCCGACAGATGCCGAAATAGGCGAGATCGCTGAAAAAACAGGAATAGAATCTGACGTTCTTAAAGCGGCGCTTGATGAAGAGGAAAGAGCAAGAATCGAGCTTGATGAGGGTGTAACGCTTGTGGTCTTTGACACGCCTATAGCGTCAAAGGATGAAAATAACGTAGTAACGTATTCAACTATCCCTGTCGGCGTTATTTCGACAAAGAATTATTTTATAACGGTATGTCTTACTGAAAATACCGTTCTGGCTGATTTCGCAAACGGATTTATAAAGAACGTCAATACGACTCTTCGTACACGTATGATATTGCAGATACTTATGCAAACATCGACACGTTATCTGCAGTATCTTAAGCAAATAGATAAAATAACGGATTTTATAGAGAAAAGACTGTATAAGGCAACAACTAACAACGAGCTTGTACAGCTCCTTGATCTTCAGAAATCTCTTGTATATATCTCCACATCATTGAAAAATATCGAGATGACTCTTTCAAAGATCGAAAGAGGAAGAATACTGAAGCTTTACGCGGAGGATGAGGAGCTTTTGGAGGATGTTATCATCGAGTTCCGTCAGGCGCGGGAAATGGCTGATACGTTTGCATCCGTCCTTTCAGGAACGATAGAAACGTTTTCGTCGGTAATTTCAAACAACCTGAATGTTACGATGAAAAAGCTCACATCAGTTACGATATTGCTTGCTATCCCTACAATGATAAGCGGATTTTACGGTATGAATATCGGTATGGACGGAATACCTCTTGCGGAAAACTTCTGGCTGCCGCTTGGGGTTTCGGCATTGATAACGGCTGTGGCTGCTATCATTCTCATAAAAAAGAAAATGCTTTGAGCAATATGATAAAGCGGTATGCACCCCGGGGGTTATTAACTTTTGGGGTGCATACTTATATTTATGTGCTGTTTTATGAATTGTTATCCTGAAACGACATTGACTTCAGAATCCGTTATATAAATAGAATTTCCATACGGCAGTTGTCTGTTTGCAAAATTTTGCAAAATATTATATATAATAATTATTATATTATTACAAGTAGAAATATTAATAATTTATATGATAAAATCGACCGATAAGATGATTTTGAAAGGATACAGATGTGAAAAAGATATTTGCCAGAATCGGCATTTGCTTTGCAGCTTCGCTTTTATGTATTGTTATTATATTTTTCAGTGCGGTTGCTATGATAAATTACGGTCCGTCTCCTGCGGCAAGAGGCCTTTTTGTCAACACCGTCCTTGAAACGAGTGCGGCAAAATTTCTTGCGACCTGGTTTTTCACCGATGAAAAGCTGGCGGAAATAGTTAAGAATAATAACGTTGAGGAAGACGACGGTGTTACCAATTCTTCCTTGATACGTATCGAGCCTGATGCGAATTTTAATGCAATAAAGACTGACAAGGATACCCCGTTCGGCAGTTACATAGATATCAAGGATTTTGAAAATTCCTCAACGAACAAAGAAGAAGCAGAAGACGCAATACAGGTGTATGACGTCAAGGGCGCAACGTATATAGGCAAAATGATGGTAGTAAAGGATCCGTCAAGAGTTTTTGTCGGTGTCAGCGGTGATTACGGCGAGGGCAAGGACGGAAAGACCGTTTCTGAGCTTGTAAAGAAATACGATGCCGAGGTCGGTATAAACGGCGGCGGATTTTCAGATCCGGGCGGTGTCGGCACGGGCGGTATTCCCACGGGTATAGTGATTTCGGAAGGTGAGCTTTTGTGGGGAGAGACGGGTGTGAAATCAAACCTTATCGGATTTACGAACGATAATATTCTTGTCGTCGGAAAAATGACTCCCGAGGCGGCAGTCGCGCAGGGTGTGAGAGATGCCGTGAGCTTCGGCCCCGTTCTGATAAAGGACGGAAAGGCGTCCGCAATATCGGGAAGCGGCGGCGGTCTTAACCCGAGAACTGCAATAGGTCAGCGCAGGGACGGCGCGGTGCTTCTGCTTGTTATCGACGGCAGACAGCCTTCCAGTCTTGGCGCGAATTACGGCGATATAATAGAGGTGATGCTGTCATACGGCGCGGTAAACGCCGCAAACCTTGACGGCGGAAATTCGACTTGTATGTATTATCAGGGCGGTTATATCAACAACGCTTCATATTACCTCAGAACGATCCCGACGGGAATACTCGTAAGAAAGTGATCTTTCGCTGTAAGATCGGAACGGAGCATAAATGAAAAAATTGAATTCTTTTTGGAGAATATTTATATACGTTTTCGGCGGTATTCTGATTGCGGGACTTATATTTTTGATAGTGCTTTTCGGCTGGCTGAACAGCTATGAAAAAAATGCACAGATCAAGGAGCAGCAAAAGGCCGATTACATAAAAGCCCTTGAGCAAGAGGGAAATTATCAGGATGCTATATATAAAATAGACAGCTGTGTAAAGGTGCTTGACGGGATTTCGTCATCACGCAAGCATGCAATGGGATATTACGAGCGTTCATACGCACAAAGTCCGGGCGTATTTGCAAGCACGATCGAGGACAGTATAAGGTCGGAGGGCTTTTCGTATTTTTTCGGTATTGACGGATTCATTACGGGAAAGGAAACGAAGGAGTCTGTATCCGAATATATTAATTCCGCATATGACAAAAATAACGTAAGACATACGGTTACATCAAACGGTGACAGCTATATATGCGAATTTTTCTGTGCTGATGACAGAGTGGCAGCCTTTACGTTTGTTATTGACGGCAAGGACGACAAATACGGCATTCCCACATGGAAGATAGGTGAGTGCAAGAGTCTTTTCCCTGTAAAAGACTATACGGTAAAAGCCCCTGAGGGTGCTATCGTTGAAGCTAACGGCTTTGAGGTGGAAAAGGGAGATCTTGAGATCTGCGATATAATGCAGTCGCTTGACGGTGCAATAGACGTATACAACACACGCACCTATACGGTAAAGGGACTTATCGCGCCGCCTAAGCTCACGGCAACACTTAACGGTGAGACTCTCAGATGCGATGAAAACGGGAATTTTATGTATCCCGAATATACGCTTACAAGCAGCGAAAAGGATGCATTTTCAGATATTGCCACAAGCTACGGCGAATATATTGCAGGCGATATAGATCTTGATGCCGTTACAAAGAGAGTTCTCCGTAAATCGCCACTGTCTGTAAGACTCGGCAGCTTTGATAACAGATGGTATGACGAGCACGATAAGATAGTAAATACTGAGGTTACGTTTACAAACGTGCAAAAATACGGCGACGGATGTATTTCGGCGGTTGCATCGTACACGCAACAGCTTTACAGAGGCGGAAAAGTTCGCAAGGAGGTTGCAGTATCCATCGAGATGCTCGTTGTTGAAAGCGACGGCAAATGGCTCGCTGCGGAAATTCTTACAGTATGAAAAAATTAATTATATTTGCATTTGTGCTCACATGCTTTTTTGCTGCTTTGTCTTTAACAGCTTACTGTGCGGAGATAACAGAGGATTGCGTATTTGAGTCAAGTGCGGGAAAAGCACACAGACTGAACGACGGAAGCCATAAAACGAAGGTCACATTTGACGAAGATGGAACTGTCAGAATAGAGTCTGAAAATGACAAGATAGCATATTTGTACGTTATATGGGATAATCCCGTCGGCGTATGGCGTCTTGATGAGGAGCAAACAGCGCGTGAATGCGGCAAGAACGGATTTATTCATGAGTTCATAGTTCTTGATAAGGAATGCTCGTACGTTGTAATTAACGTGCCGAAAGACGAAATACTGTGCGATGTAAGAGTGTTTTCACAGGGCGATATACCGTCTGACGTTCAGATATGGTCGCCCCCTCACGAAAGAGCAGATCTTCTTATGCTTCCCACTCACTCCGATGACGATCACTTGTATTTTGGCGGTACGATGCCGTACTACGGCGCAGAGCTTGGAATGCGCGTGCAGGTGGCATACATAACAAATCACTGGGGTGAGCCGGTCCGTACCCACGAGCTTTTGAACGGCTTGTGGACAGTCGGTATAACCTCATACCCCGTGATATCGGAATTCAAGGATAAATATACGGATTCATTGGAAACTGCCCGCGATATATACGATTCTGATGAAATGAGAGGGTATATAGTTGAGCTTATACGCCGATTCAAGCCGTATGTGGTTTTGGCTCATGATCTGCAGGGCGAATACGGACATGGGGCGCATATGCTGTCGGCTCTTCTCGTTACTGAGGCGGTGCAGATATCAATGGATGATATGCAATACCCGGATTCAGCACGGAAATACGGCACATGGGACGTTCCTAAAACGTATCTTCATAACTATGAGGAAAACCAGATCTGCATGGAATGGGATAAGCCCCTTGACAGATTTGACGGCAAAACAGGCTTTGAAATGGCAAAGGAAGGCTTTGCGTGCCATGAATCTCAGCTTAAATACGATCTTGCGGTAATAAAGAACGGCAGATGCAGCTGTAGATTTTTCGGCTTGTACCGTTCGACTGTCGGATTTGATGTAAAGGGTGACGATTTCTTTGAAAATGTTGTTTTTGAAGATGATTCGGCATCTCCGTCCGAAACGGGAGATGAGCAGACAACAGTCCCTGAAACCGTTGAAGATGATGCTGCAACAGGCGCTGATGTAACGGAGCAAACAACGGTACAGGATGCCGAAGAAAGCACAGATAAAAGCCCAAGCGCCGCAGACACCTCTTCAAACACGGATACAGACAGTACCCACCCGACCTTTCCCGATGAGGATGAGGACGAAAAAAAGCAGAGAGTAATGAGCGATATTATATGCGTTTCTGTTTTTGCAATACTTATCATAATAACTGCGATCATTGCGCTGAGAAAGGTTTACGGCAAAAAGTAAAATAAATGTAAACACTTTATCGCTTTACTTGAATAAAGCGATAAAGTGTGGTATCGTTATACCGTAATGCACACACAGTGCGAATAATTGAGAAAGAGCGGAAATATGGAAACACAGTTTAAAAGAAAATTGCGCCGCACAGAAAAGGCGCTTTATGACCTTTCGTCGCTTTACGAAAGCGCGGGATATGAAAAATACAAAATGCGTAAGTTTGAGGAGTATTCGCTTTATTCGGAGAATATGAGCTTTTTGCCCTCGGACAGAATAATCACATTTTCAGATATCGGCGGCAAGCTGTTGGCATTAAAGCCTGATGTTACTTTGTCGATAGCAAAAAACTATACAAAAGCAGAGCAGACAAAGGTATATTATAACGAGAATGTATACAGACTTTCACGCGAAACGAAGGAGTATACGGAAATAACCCAGATAGGTCTTGAACTTATGGGCAAGGTAGACCTGTACGGTATATGCGAGGTGCTTTCTCTTGCAGAAAAGAGTCTTGCGTGTCTTGATGATAATTACATTATAGAAATATCGCATATGGGATTTGTTACAGGGCTGCTTGATGCACTTAATCTCAGTACAGATGCAAAATCCGCAGTAATATCTGCCATAAATAAAAAAGCTCCTCACGAGCTTGATAAGGCGTGCGATGAATATGATATTCCGACGGCATCTGCAAAGCTGATAAAAGGAATACCCTCACTCAGCGGCAGCTACAGCGCTGTGCTTGAAAAGGCATCGGAGTATGCAGTCAATGCTAAAATGACAGAAGCGCTCCGCCAGCTTTCCGAAATATACGGAATTGTCGGCGACGGTCATTACACTATTGATTTTTCGAACGTAAGCGATGACGGTTATTACAACGGTCTCATATTCAAGGGATATATAAACAATGTTCCAAAGGTAGTTATTTCAGGCGGCAGATACGATAAGCTGATGGAAAAGCTGGGTAAAAATGCACAGGCTGTAGGCTTTGCGGTATACCTCGGCGAAATAGAAAAATACATGAAGGATGACATAAAGTATGATGTTGATATTCTTCTGCTTTATTCGGACAATGACGATATATCCTCAGTATATGCAAAGGCAGAGTCGCTGAGAGCTGAGGGTAAGAGTGTCCGTGTGCAGAAGCAAACGGGTAAGGTAAGAGCCGAAAAAACGATCTGTATGGCAGGTGATACAAATGGGTAAAACGCTGAATGTTGCACTTCCCAAGGGCAGACTTGGCGAAGGCGTTTACGATATTTTTGAGTCTCTCGGCTACGGCTGTGAGGGAATAAAGGATAAAAATAACCGAAAGCTCATATTTGAAAACGAGCAGGTCGGCATAAAGTATTTCTGGGTAAAGCCTACGGACGTATCCGTATACGTTGAGCACGGTGCGGCTGATATAGGCGTTGTGGGCAGAGATATACTTCTTGAGTATGAGCCTGATGTTTACGAGCTTTTTGATATGGGAATGGGCAAATGCCGTATGGCTGTTGCCGCCAAAAACGACTTTTATGATGACAGAGGAAGAACGCTCCGTGTGGCAACAAAGTTTCCCAACATCGCCAGAACGTACTACTCATCAAAAAGCCGTGAGATCGAAATAATCAAGCTCAACGGCTCAATAGAGCTTGCGCCCATACTCAATTTATCGGATGTTATCGTTGATATTGTCGAAACGGGCAAGACGCTTGCCGAAAACGGCTTGCGTCCGTATGAGGATATAGTGGATATCTCCGCGCGCTTCATTGCCAATAAATCAAGCTATAAGTTTAAAAACGAAGAAATCAATTTAATTCTTGAAAAGCTGAGAGAAATGAGAAAATGATCAAGATACTTAATTCGGAGAATGTAACCAAGGAAGAGATCCTGTGCAGAGTACAAGCGCCTGACAATGTTGCGCCCGCAGTTGATGCGGTTATTGCAAACGTAAAGGAAAACGGAGATAAAGCGATAATTGAATACGCAAAGCTGTTCGATAAGGCTGATATTGACTGTGTTGAGGTATCGCAAGAGGAAATACAGCAGGCTATGGAGTCTGTTGATGAAAAATTCATACAGATAATCAAGCAGGCTTCAGATAATATACGGGATTTTCATAAGCGTCAGATAAGAGGAGATTTTGTTTCAAACAGCCGCAAGGGTGTTGTTCTGGGGCAGAAGGTAATACCTCTTTCAAGAGTCGGACTGTACGTTCCGGGCGGCACGGCAAGCTATCCGTCAACCGTTCTTATGAACTGTATTCCCGCAAAGCTGGCAAACGTTGGACAGATAATAATGGCAACACCTCCGAAAAGCGACGGAAAAATACCGTCCGTTATACTTGCAGCAGCTCATATAGCAGGTGTTGATAAGGTCTTTAAAATGGGCGGCGCTCAGGCTATCGCTGCTATGGCATACGGAACTGAAAGCGTTCCTGCCGTAGATAAGATAGTAGGCCCCGGAAATATCTATGTTGCTACTGCAAAGGCAAAGGTGAGAGGTATATGCGATATTGATATGATCGCAGGTCCGTCCGAAATACTCGTTGTTGCTGATAAAAATTCCGACCCTGAGCTTGTTGCTGCCGATATGCTTTCCCAGGCGGAGCACGATAAGCTGGCGGCGGCAATTCTGATAACAGACAGTATGGACCTTGCAAAGAAGGTAGAAAACGAGCTTGAAAGACAGATCGCCGAGCTTCCAAGAAACGAGATCGCCGCAGCTTCAATCGAGGATCACGGCAGAATAATCGTAACCGAGAGTATAGAAAAGGCAGTACAGATAGCAAATATGATAGCTCCCGAGCATCTTGAATTGTGTGTCGACGATCCGTTTGCAATTCTTGATCTTGTGAAAAATGCAGGCTCTGTATTTTTGGGAAGAAACACGCCGGAATCGGTCGGAGACTATTTTGCTGGAACAAATCACACACTGCCGACGAGCGGTACGGCGAGATTTTCTTCGCCTTTATCGGTCGATGATTTTGTTAAGACCACTCAATTTATTTACTACTCTGAGCAGGCACTTATGACAGAGGGCGAAAGCATCGCCTACTTCGCGGAAAAGGAAGGACTTTCTGCACATGCCCGTGCCGTTACAAAAAGGATGGAAAAGAAATAATGTCACGTTTTTTGTGTGATAAATACGCTCCTTTAAAGGAGTATACCCCCGGTGAGCAGCCGCAGGGAATGAAATTTATAAAGCTGAATACGAATGAATCTCCGTATCCGCCGTCGGAAAACGTCATAATGGCGGCAAAAAAGCAGGCAGAGCTTCTTAACCTGTATTCCGATCCTCAGGCAAAGGAGCTGAAAAAAGCTCTTGCAGAGCGATACGGCACAGAGTATGAAAACGTTTTTGTTTCCAACGGCTCTGACGAGATACTCGAGTTTTTCTTTATGGCATTCTGCTCCGGCAGAACAGTCGCTTATCCGCAGATAAGCTACGGATTTTATCCTGTATATGCGCAACTCTTTGGATCGGATGCCGAAGAAATACCGCTTAAGGACGATCTGTCGATAGACTATAAGGATTACGTCGGAATAAATAAAAATATCGTAATTGCAAATCCTAACGCTCCCACGGGCATTTGCCTTTCGAAAAATGAAATAGAACAGATCGTATCATCAAACAAGGACAATATCGTCCTTATAGATGAAGCATATGTCGATTTCGGCGCAGAAAGCTCCGTTGAGCTTGTAAAAAAATACGATAATATCGTTGTTTGTATGACATTTTCAAAGTCGAGAAGCCTTGCGGGCGGCAGACTTGGCTTTTGCTTTGCAAACGAAAGAATAATACAGGATCTTGAAAAAATAAAATATTCGACAAATCCTTACAATGTTAACCGTATGACTCAGGCTTGCGGAGTCGAGGCAATACGAAATGACGGATATTATATGCAAAATGCCCAAAAGATCATCTGTACAAGAGAGTATCTTATCGGCAAATATAAATCACTCGGCTTTGAAATTACAAATTCAAAGGCAAACTTTATTTTCGTATCTCACAACAGAATATCGGGTAAAGAGTTATATGAGGAATTAAAAGCTCACGGAATTCTCGTTCGTCATTTTTCAACACCCCGTATCAATAATTTCGTGAGAATTTCAATAGGCACACAAGAGGATATACAAACGCTTGTAAGCGTTACCAAAGAAATATTAAAAGCACGGAGGGCGTTATGAGATACGCTGAACTGACCAGAAAAACGGCGGAAACAGATATTTCCGTAAAATTGAACATAGACGGCAGCGGGAAATGCAATATAAATACAGGCGTCGGATTTTTTGACCATATGATGTGTCTTTTGGCCTGCCACGGCGGCTTTGATCTTGATCTTTTCTGTAAGGGAGACATTAATGTTGATGATCACCACAGCTGTGAGGATATAGGTATTGCGTTGGGAAAGGCGTTTGCAGAGGCTCTCGGCAATAAAGCGGGAATATCACGATATGCGGATATTATTCTGCCTATGGACGAAGCGCTTATAATGTGTGCGAGCGATATAAGCGGCAGGGCTCATCTTTCGTACAATGTTAAAACTCCTACCGAAAAGGTCGGCACGTTTGACTGTGAGCTTGTACGTGAGTTTTTTGAAGCGTTCGTCAGATGCAGCGGCATCACCCTGCACATAAAAATGCTTGACGGGGAAAATTCCCACCATATAATCGAGGGCGTTTTCAAGGCGTTTGCGCGTGTTATGCGCGAATCTTGCCGGATCTCAGATGAATCGGATCTCCGCATACCGTCAACAAAAGGGGTACTGTAAATGACTGTTATTATAGATTACGGCGTCGGAAATCTGTTTTCATTGAAAAGCTCTCTTGCGTATATTGGAGCAGAAAGTGTTGTTTCGGGCGATGCTGATGTTATAAGAAAGGCTCAGAGAATAATACTGCCGGGCGTCGGTGCATTTGAGGATGCATCAAAAAAGCTCGCCTCAAGCGGACTTGACAAGGTCATAAAGCAGGAGGCGGAAAACGGAAAGTACATAATGGGTATATGCCTCGGTATGCAGATGCTTTTTGAAAAAAGCTACGAATTCGGTGAGCATGAGGGACTTGGTCTTATCCCCGGAAGCATCGTACCGTTGAAGGGGGCTGTTCCCGACGAGCTTAAAATTCCTCAGATCGGCTGGAATGCTTTGAATATTACAGGCGGTAAAGATGATCTGTATAAGTATACGGATAATAATACACACGTTTATTTCGTTCATTCGTTTTATGCCAAAACCGATGAAAAATACGTTACCGCCACAACTGAATACGGAATTGCAGTAACAGCATCGGCTAAATGCGGAAGGGTAATGGGGACTCAGTACCATCCTGAAAAAAGCGGTAAATACGGACTTCAAATTCTAAAGGCGTTTACGGAGTTGAAATGATATGATAATTTTTCCTGCAACCGATATAAAGGACGGAAAGGTAGTCCGTTTAACAAAGGGTGACTACGGGCAGATGAAGGTGTATTCATCAAACGCTCTGGAGAAAGCACTTGAATTTAAAAATGCAGGAGCTGAGTATCTGCATATGGTCGATCTTGACGGCGCAAAGGACGGAGAAATGAAAAATTTTTCTGTTATTCGGGACGTCGTGAAGAATTCGGGGATGAAGGTACAGATAGGCGGCGGCATACGAAACGAGCAAACAATAAAGAAATATGTTGATGCGGGCGTGCTTCGTGTAATACTCGGAACGATAGCAGTAAAGGATACTGTTTTTTTGAAGAATATGATAAGCGAATACGGCGATAAAATAGCTGTTGGCGTAGATATAAAGGGCGAGATGATCGCCGTTAACGGCTGGATGGAGGATTCGGGCGTAAATTGCTTTGAATTTATGGAAACGCTTTGCAATATGGGCTGCAAGACTGTAATATGCACCGATATTTCAAAGGACGGTCTTCTTAAAGGTACAAATTTGCCTCTTTACAAACGGCTGAAAAAGGATTATAATATTGATGTTGTGGCATCGGGCGGAATTACGGGCAGTGATGACATTTTAGCACTTTGCGATATGGATATGTACGGAGCGATTCTCGGCAAGGCGTTATATGAGGGCAGAATAGACCTCAAGGATGCTTTGCATATCGCAGGAAGGATATGAGAATGATAACAAAAAGAATAATCCCGTGCCTTGACGTAAAGAACGGCAGAGTCGTAAAGGGCGTTAATTTTATGAATCTTGCGGACGTTTCCGACCCTGTGTCGCTTGCAAAGTATTACAGCGATTGCGGCGCGGACGAATTGGTCTTTTACGATATTACCGCATCAGCAGAAGGACGGGGACTGTTTACAGACGTGCTTACAAGGGCGGCAGAAAACGTATTTATCCCATTGACCGTCGGCGGAGCTATAAACGATGTCTCTGACTTTGACAGAGTTCTTAAATGCGGAGCTGACAAGGTCTCGGTAAATTCAGGCGCAGTAAGAAGCCCTTCGCTTATGTATGAAGCGGCAAAAAAATACGGCTCGCAATGCGTGGTACTGTCTATGGACGTAAAGCGTGTTGACGGAAAATACGCAGTATTTGTCAAGGGCGGCAGAGAGATGACTCAGCTTGAAGCTGTTCAGTGGGCAAAGCAGGGCCAGGAGCTTGGCGCCGGCGAGCTTGTTATAAATAGTATGGATACCGACGGAGTGAGAGGCGGATTTGATACAGAGCTTTTGCAAATGATATGCGATGCTGTATCTATTCCCGTTATAGCGTCGGGCGGTGCAGGATGTATGCAGGATTTTGTAGATCTGTTCAATCAATGTCCTACGGTGGATGCAGGGCTTGCCGCTTCGATCTTCCATTTCGGAGATGTTCGTATAAACGAGCTTAAAAGAATGCTTAAAGAAAATGATATAAATGTGAGAATACAGTGAGGTACAGCGATGAAAATGAATATCAATGAATTGAAATATGACGAAAAGGGTCTTATTCCCGCAGTTGTGGTAGACCATTTTTCTAAAAAGGTTCTTACAGTGGCTTATATGAATAAGGAGAGCCTCGGAATAACTCTTGTAGAGGGAAAAACGTGCTTTTTCTCCCGTTCAAGACAGAAGCTCTGGAGAAAGGGCGAAACATCCGGCAATGTTCAGCGTGTTGTGAGAATAACGACTGACTGCGACCGTGATGCCTTGACAGTCGAGGTCATCAAAAACGGTCCTGCCTGCCATAACGGTACGGACTCTTGCTTCAATGACATTATTTATGAGGATGATAAGACCCCGGAATTTTCTGCCGATATCCTTATGGCGCAGATAATGGACAGAAAGACAAATAAAAAAGAGGGCTCATATACCACATACCTTTTTGACAAGGGAATTGATAAAATACTCAAAAAGGTCGGTGAGGAAAGCACTGAGGTCATAATAGCAGGTAAGGCAGATGACAAAAAGGAAACGATATACGAAATAGCCGATCTGTACTATCACGTTATGGTCCTTATGGCACAAATGGGTATAAAGCCTGAGGAAATAATGGCAGAGCTTGCAAGCCGTCACGTTATAGACAAAAAGGTAAAGCAGGAGAAGATGACGACATGATAAGTCATCCGATACTTCCGAACGGTTATAACGAGGTAAAAAAAATCAGCTTTACCGAGAATAAAAGGTTTTCCGTTATAATAAATATTGCAGCTCTAATCGTTTGCGTGATAATGATAGCTCCAATGCTGATTATAGTGCCGCTTGAAACACTGTTTCATATAAGCTCTGACGAAGATGTAAAGCTATTGATAATAAAAATGGCAGTGTTGGCACTGTCGGAATATTTATACATCATACTTCACGAGGCGATTCACGGTATATTTATACGTATCATAAGCGGAAAATGGGGAAAATTCGGATTTAAATCGGTGTATGCATACGCATCGTGCGATACTTATCTTGGAAAAAAGGAATATATAATAATTGCGCTTGCTCCGATAGTTATTTTCGGAATATTGCTCGGTGTGATGTCGGTATTGGTGAGCGCGGAATGGTTCTGGGTGGTATATCTTGTGCAGATCACGAATATTTCGGGCGCTGTGGGCGATGTATATGTTACATACACTATAACACGTCTGCCAAAGGATACGCTGATATTTGATACAGGACTTGAAATGACGGCATTTTCAAATGAAATGCCTGTGAACGATAAAACTGATGATCAGAAAGGATAATGAAAATGAAAAGAGAAACACCTATTTTTTCAGGCGTCGGAACGGCTATAATCACTCCCTTTAAGAACGGAGCGATAGATTACGAAAGCTACGGCAAGATCGTGGAATTTCAGATAGCGGGCGGCGTTGATTCAATAATCGTGTGCGGAACTACGGGCGAAGCGGCGACGCTTACTGACGAGGAGCACAGAGATATTATTGAATATACGGTCAAAAAGGTAAACGGCAGAGTACCTGTTATTGCAGGCACAGGCTCTAACGATTTTGCTTATGCAGTCGATCTTTCACGCCATGCGTGCGAGGTTGGCGCTGATGCGCTTTTACATGTTACGCCCTACTATAACAAAACAAGCCAGAAGGGAATAGTTGAATATTTTTCAAAAATAGCTGACGCTTGCGACAAGCCGATCATTCTGTATAATGTTCCTTCGAGAACGGGAGTAAATATAAGTATAGATGCATATAAGGAGCTTGCAAAGCATCCTAATATCATAGCAACTAAGGAAGCGTGCGGAAATCTCAGCTTTATTGTTGAGCTTATGGACGCGGTAGGTGATGATATAGATGTATATTGCGGTAATGACGATCAGATAGTACCTATGATGAGCGTTGGCGCAAAGGGTGTCATTTCCGTTTTATCAAACGTTATGCCAAAGGAAACAGCACAGCTTGCTCACTTGTATCTTGACGGTAAGTGCAAGGAAAGCGCTCAGATGCAGCTTAAGCTCTTAAAGCTCATAAATGCCCTGTTTATGACTGTTAACCCCATTCCCGTTAAGACAGCTATGGCAAAAATGGGTATGTGCGATATAGAAATGCGTTTGCCGCTTTGTCCTATGACGGAAGCAGAGGATGAAAAGCTGTTTACGATCATGAAAAACTACGGTCTTATTTAAGGTGAAAATATGAATATATTACTTTGCGGATGCTGCGGAAGAATGGGAAAAGCCGTTTCCCAAGCGCTTAAGGGTGATGACAGAATATGCGCAGGAGTCGATATATCAAGTGCTGAATGCACATTTCCTGTTTACAAAAGTATATTTGAGGTAACTGAAAAGGTAGATGTCATAATAGACTTTTCGCATCACAGTCTTACAGAGGATATACTTAATTATGCAAAAAGAGCCTGTGTTCCTGCGATCATATGCACTACGGGTCATACGGATGAGGAAAAGGCTATGATGAAGCGTATGGAAGAAAGCGTTCCGCTTTTTACATCGGGTAATATGTCGCTCGGCATCAATCTTCTGTGCCGCCTTGCGAAAAATGCAGCCGAAATATTGGGCGAGGATTACGATGTTGAGATAATCGAAGCGCATCATAACAAAAAGCTCGATGCTCCCAGCGGTACGGCGGTTATGATCGCTGACGAAATAGAAAGCGCGTTGCCTTACGATGCAAAACGCATAACAGACAGAACTCCGTACAGAGAAAAAAGAGACCCGCATCAGATAGGTATCCACTCCATAAGAGGCGGTACTATTATAGGTGAGCATGAGGTAATGTTCTGCGGAAACGGTGAGGTAATAACGATCAGACACACAGCGCAAAGCCGCGATCTGTTCGCACAGGGAGCTGTAAAGGCGGCTGCGTTTATGATCAATAAGCCTTGCGGAAGATACAGCATGAAGGATGTATTAAAGGAAGCGGGGAAGAGCCCCGTTTGCCTCACGGATTGAGCTTTGGAAAATGCGGCGGCAATATCCGCACATATGCTTTAAAAGCAGAGGGAAAATATGAAAAGTATTAAAATGATCGTTTCCGTTTTTCTTGTAACTGTTATGATGTTTTCAGTTGCCTGCTCCTCGAGTGATGACGCATCGTTTAATGCAAATGAAAGTGAAAACAGTACAGTCGGAAATGAAGAAACTGATAGGGATCAGGACAGCTCTGAGTCTGCAGAAAGTACTGTAAAGGAAAATGACACACCGACAGACAGCGTAGGATTTGACATTACCGATAAAACAAAGGTAGTATCTATCTGCTATTCAATGTGGTTTGATACTATTGCGGGCGGCAAAATATACGATATTTCTGATATTCTTGCCCGCAACAGCGAAAATGCAACCAATCCTTCATATAGCGGCTGGGGCGGCTATGGCACGTTTCACTATTGGTCAGAGCCTGCCTTGGGATACTATAAAAGCTCGGATAAAAGCGTTATAAGAACTCATATGACTCAGCTTGCCGAAGCCGGTGTTGATTTTATAATACTTGATAACACCAACGCAAATTATAACACATGGAGAGCGGATAATTATTGGAAGCGTATGGTCTCAGATCCCTGCAAGGCAATATGCGATACGATCCTTGAAATGCGGAGCGAGGGAAAGGAAACCCCGTACGTTGTTTTCTGGAACAGAACGGAGAGCGACTGCGGCTGGAGCACGTGCGAGGCGGTATACAAAGAGTTTTATGCAAATGATAAATACGATGATTGCTGGGTATATTGGGATGGTAAGCCGTTTATGCTGTGCGCATCATCCTCATTCCCGAATCCGTTGCAGTTAAGGCATTTCAGATATGCAAGCAAGCTCACGCTGCGTGATATGACCGTGACGATATTTACAGGTTCACGTCCTTCAACTAATCAGTGGACATTTATAAGCGACAGTAAATTTCCTTGCAGAGATGAAAATAAGGAATTTGAGCAGATGAGCGTATATACTGCGCGTCAGTCTGACTATATGTCGAATACAAATAGCGCCATAGGACGAAACGGCGGAAAGACGTTCCAAAAGCAATGGTTAAGGGTCTTCCAGCACGATCCTAAAATAGTTACGATAACGTGGTGGAACGAATGGGCGGCTCAGCGTCAGCGTGACAGAGGCGGAAGGGTAACATTCGTCGATAATTATACGCAGGAATACAGCCGTGATATCGAGCCTATGAAGGGCGGTCACGGAGATAAGTATTACCAATGGATGAAGCAATACATATCAGCGTATAAGGCGGGTGAAGACTGCCCGATGGATCTGATAGATTAAAAAAATAAATGGCTGTTGTGAAAACAACAGCCATTTTTTTGCATATCGAAGAAGAATTTATAATATAAATTACAGAACGATGTGACGAAGACCTTCAAGGCAATCAGGGCAAACGAGCTTACCCTTGTAATAAACGATGTCTTCTACGTTGCCGCAGAAAACACAAGCGGGGTGGTACTTCTTCAAAATAATCTTGTCATTCTCGGTGAAAATTTCAACCGCATCCTTCAAACCGATGTCGAGTGTCTTTCTGATTTCGATGGGAAGTACAACTCTACCGAGATCATCAACTCTTCTTACAATACCTGTGGACTTCATCATAACGTTAATCTCCCTTGTTTAAAAATATACTTATGGCAATAAATTGCATTGTTATAAATAATACCATTTACTACAATATACAATTTATCATATATGGGGATAAATCGTCATAATAATTCCCTTATTTCAATTCATATTTGAAATTCAATTGGAAGTTAATTCAATTAATTTTGTCGAATAATGTCGAATGCATCTAAAGAGGGCTTATGTTAGGTTATATAGCAGCAATTTTATATATAATTTCAGTGATTTTTGCCGTTTGTACAGGGCGTACAGAAGAGCTGTCTTCATCTGTTTTTACAAGTGTAAGGTCAGCAGTTGACCTTGTTTTAACGCTTTGCGGCATTATGACTTTCTGGTGCGGAATTATCAATGTGTTAGAAAAAAAGGGAGTTGTAAACAGGCTTTCACGCCTTATATCGCCCATATTGAAATTTCTTTTCCCGAATGCTAATAAAAACGGCGCTTGCGGAGAAATATCGGCAAATATCAGCGCGAATATTTTAGGTATAGGCAATGCGGCAACTCCGCTGGCTCTTGCAGCAATGTCACGCTTGCAAAAGCTGAACGGTAACAAGGACGTCGCATCGGACGATATGGTAATGCTTGCCGTTCTCAATACGGCATCGCTTGATATATTCCCCGCAACGCTTATAGCCTTGCGGCAGAGCGCAGGCTCACAAAGCCCGTACAGTATAATCTTACCTACGGTCATAGCTTCGTTTCTGACAGTCGTTTTTGCAATAACAATAACAAAGCTCTTTTCATTGGTTTTCTGATGCAATACGTATCATCATTGATTCTTCCTTCTATTCTGTTCTTTGTGGGTATACTCTTTTTATGTGATAAGAATGGATTTGAAATATTTTTGCAGGGAGCGAAAAACGGCTTCAATACTGCAATATCGCTTTTGCCAACGCTCGTTTTACTCCTTTCGGCAATAGGTATGTTTACATCAAGCGGTGCAGTTGACCTTTTGTGTAAGCTCTTATCACCGATAGCGGAAAGGCTTGCCATACCGCAGGAGATATTGCCGCTTCTTTTATTGCGGCCGGTTTCAGGCTCAGGCTCTATGGCTATGGCGTCTGAGCTTTTTAAAAAATATACCGCTGACAGCTTTGCCTGCCTTTGTGCGTGCGTTATAATGGGCTCGTCTGATACGATGCTTTACGTTATATCAGTATATTTTTCTTCTGTGGGTATAAAAAGAACACGCCATACTCTTATATGTGCATTTCTCACTATGATATTCTGTATTTTTATTTCCTGCTTCGTCTGCCGTATATTTTTTACTTGACGGCGTAGGATAATACAGGGCGAAAGCCCTAAAATAATGAAAGTGACGGAATATAAAATGGATAAAACAAAAGAAAAGAATAAGTCAAAAAAAGTGATACAGGCATACAGAGAATGTGAATGTAAGACAGATGTTCTCGGATCGTATACAGGAAACGTAAAGGGAAATAAAAAGGAAACGCCTACGCAGGATGCGGACGATCTTTGAGCGTAATGCAAGAGTGATCTTGCATTACGCTTTTACATTTGCTTTTTCAGCTTTTCAAGGGCGGATTTTTCTATTCTTGATACCTGAGCCTGACTTATTCCTATTTCACTTGCCGCCTCCATTTGCGTTTTGCCGTTGAAAAAACGCATATCAATTATCGCCTTTTCACGCTTGTTCAATCTTTTTAACGCCTCTGACAGAGCGATGCTTTCTATCCATTTTCCGTCGTTGCAGTTTTCATCGCTTATTCTGTCCATAACGCACATGGCGTCATCTCCGTCACTGTAAACGGGATCGAATATCGAAACGGGCTCGGCTATCGCTTCAAGGGCACACGAAATGCTTTCGGCACTTTCGTTAAGATATGCGGCTATTTGCTCTACCGTCGGCTCAGAAACGGTTTTTTTTGCTATTTCATCTCTTGCGCTCAACGCCTTATACGCAAGATCACGCACGCTTCTTGATACCCTTACGGTGTTGTTATCACGCAGATACCGTCTTATTTCACCTACTATCATCGGCACGAATGATACAAGGTGAAATTACGACCGCATATTGACAAAACGAAAAAACAGTGCTATAATAGCTGTGCCAAACAAATAACATAATGCATTGATAAGGATATTTTCATAACGGAGAATACCCCTTTTCCTTGTGTGCAATAATTTCTATGTGAATTTGGTAAAAATGCCGGTTCCGACGAGATTATTGTGCGGATTTTCCTTATCAATGGCTTGTATTTGTTTGGCGACAATCGGGCCGGCGTTTTTCGTGCGTTGGCTTCGGTTGACGCACTTTTTAATTTTGAAAGGAAGACGAAAATGAAAAACAAAGGACTGCTTTATGCAATTATAGCATCACTCGTTTTATCGTCAATGCTTACTGCCTGTGCAGATACGGAAGACTCTGACACGGCGGCAAGCAATACGCAAGCACCGGCATTTCAAACCACGGTTGAAACGGACAAGGCAACGGAAAATGCAACAGATGCTGTAACGGATGCACAGGCAACAAATGCTCCTGCAACAAACGCTCCCGTTGAGGATACGAAAGCGCCCGAAACGCAAGCGCCCGAAACAGATCCCCCTGCAACAAAAGCGCCCGAAACACAAGCGCCTGTTGATGATAAGGTGTATGCATCAAAGGAAGAATACCCGGACGATTGGGGAATTTCCGATGGCATTATAAGAGCCAAAGGCGATATCTTCTTTTGGGAAGATTCTCGTGTGATGCATACTGCACCGAAGGGTATACCTGGACCAGAAGATTGGTTTGTAGACCTTTACGATAAAGAAAAAGACCAGTTCACTTTCCATATTTTTAAAAATACCTATAACAATGAGGTAGATTACTACTCAATGGTTAAAGGTAAAATCTATAAGCTGAATGAAGGTAATATAATTTTTGCATATAAAGGCATAGGTTTTTTCTATTGGATCGAAGAAGACGGCACAGCCAAATCTATCAATGTCAGGTCTGAAGAATATGATGAGGTCTACATCGAAGCCGAAGGAGTAAAATGGTATAAAGATGAATATGATTCTTTTGTGACTCCTGATGGCAAAATTGTGAAAAGAAACAGCCAAAAAATTCTAGCCAAGGTTCAAGAGATAAGCTAAAGCAAAAAGCTCTCTTTAAGATAAGATCAATTTCTTAACTTAAATGAAGATTTTATACATTGCCCCTTGACTTAAGGTTTTATATAAATTCAACAAAGCTCTGATGTATAACAAAATAAGATACGATCGCCTGCCGCCGTCTACTGTGGGCAGGCGATCACTGTATAGCAGTGGATAATGAATTTTACATAATAAAAGATCGGCTCACATTACTGAAAATGAGCCGATCGTTTTTTTATTTACTTGAAAGCAGCTTGCCGAGTGTTCTTTCGCTTATAAGCTCGATTATATAATCGGGCTTTTGTTCTTCCACGAGGTCATAATCAACGCTGTACGTCCATATAGTCTGGCACGTGAGCGTTGAAAAATGCTCTGCAATAAACGATATTGCGTTAAGTCCGAACGAATCGAACAGAATTATACCGCTCGGTAATTCATCATTGTCGATCTTGCTTGTGGAGTATCCTTCGGCAAAAAACTCGTTCGTGAAGTCCCATATGTACGCTTCTTCCTTTTTTGCCGCATCATACGGGGCTAACGGTGTGTACTTGCTGATAAGGAACGGTGCGGTTTCTCTCATACCAGAGTTTTCTGTTTTTGCATACGTCATCATATCCGTATACGATACGGTGACGTTTTTAATATCGTAGTCGGATAAGGTGTGAGGTGCGGCAGACGGGAACTTTTTCGCTATTTCATTCATAAGCTCAACGTAACCGTAATATGCGCCAAGCTCCGTCCAATGCGTGTCGGTATAGTAATAAATGTTCTCGTCCTTATGCTTATTCATAACGCTTGTAAGGTCGATAACGGTAACTCCGTTGACGCTTTCGAGAGCTCTTACAGCCTGCTTCATTCTTGAGTCGTCCGTTTCGATGTTCGACTTCATTTCCTCACTCAAGCCGTCCTGATATATAGTCAGCGGATTTGGAACGAGAAGATATATGACCTGCACATCCTTGCCCGCGGCGCGCTTGCAGTCCGATACTCTGTCCTGAGCGAGCTTTCGTATAAGCGTCATTTCATTTCTTGTGAAAAGGTCGGAATGGTACAAGTCGTCAAGTATCTCGTTTTGGCATATACGTCCGTCGGTAGTCACAAAAAGACCTGTATCCTCCGCTTCAGGATCGTACTTGACCTTTACGCTCGCTATCTTGCTTTCTTCCTTTCCGTCAACCTTTGCCGTAATACTTAATGTGTCGCTTTTTCTTTTCGGTACTTCGACTGAGAAAACAAAATCCTCGCCGTATGACGAAACACGCAGATCCTTTGTGTATTCGCCGTTTACGGTTATCGTACTGTCATTTTCGCATATTCCCGCTACAAGCACGGTATTTTCGTTTAAATTGCTCGTTACAACAACGGCGGGAGCTTGTGTTTTTGTTGGTGATAAAGGCTCAAGAGTTATTTCTCCCTTGGAAGCTTGTTGTGTGCTTTCATCTGTTTGATCTGATGTGATGCTTGTGTCTGTAAATGATCCTGTATCCGATGTCTGCACATCGCCGCCTGCACAGGCGCAAAGCAATGCTGAAAGGCACAAAGTAACAGCACATACGCTTTTTTGAATTTTCTTTTTCATCCTTATCTCCGTTAATAGATGCTTAAACGCTCATTATTATAGGCAGGATCATCGGACGCCTTTTAGTCGTTTGATATATGAATTTTGAAAGCTCGTCTTTGATCTTGTTTTTGATCTGCGCAAAATCGGCAATTCCGTTATCAAAGCAGTTGTCTATCACCTCAAGGGCTATTTGCTGTAATTCCGTCATAAGCTCCTCAGACTCTCTGACATATACAAAGCCTCGCGATACTATATCAGGTCCTGACATAATGAGCTGTTCGTCCATCTGCAATGCGGTAACTACGATTATTATACCGTCCTCAGCCAGATGCAATCTGTCACGCAAAACGATGCTTCCGACATCACCGACTCCGTAACCGTCAACAAGCACCTTTCCGCAGGGAACGCTTCCGTTGAAGCGGGCGCCGTCAGAATCTATCTCAAGCACCTTGCCGATCTCTGAAATGAAGATATTTTCTTCCTTTTCACCCATTTGCATAGCAAGCGCCTTGTGGCTTACAAGATGGCGGTATTCGCCGTGTATAGGCATAAAATACTTCGGCTTTGTCAGCGCGTGCATCGTTTTCAGCTCTTCCTGGCATGCGTGGCCTGAAACGTGAACATCTGCTACGGCATCGTGCAAAACCGTTACGCCCTTGTGAAGCAGCTCGTTTATTATCTTGTTTACGTATTTTTCATTACCTGGAATAGCATTTGCGGATATGATAACAACATCCTTTTCGTTAAGCTCGATCTTATCGTGCTCAGAAAACGCCATTCTGTGCAGCGCTGACATAGGCTCGCCCTGGCTGCCTGTTGATACTATCGTAAGCTGCTCGGGATTGTATTTTTTGATCTCATCAAGCTCAATGAGAACACCGTCCGCAGCGTGCATATAACCGAGGCGTATGGCAACGTTTACTACGTTCACCATGCTTCTGCCTGTTATTGCGACCTTTCTGCCGTACTTTTCAGCGGCATTGATTATCTGCTGAACACGGTGTACGTTTGAGGAAAATGTAGCTATGGTTATTCTTTTATCTGCATTGCGGAAGAATATCGTATCAAGCGATGCTCCCACCGTACATTCGGACGGCGTATATCCCGACCTTTCTGCGTTTGTGGACTCACACATAAGAAGCAAGACGCCCTCGTTGCCTATTTCGCCAAGGCGTGTAAGATTCATCATCTTGCTTTCGATCGGCGTTAAGTCTATTTTGAAGTCGCCCGAGTGGATTATTGTGCCTATGGGCGTTCTTATTGCAAGGCATACGGCATCGGCAATAGAGTGGTTTACGTTTATAAGCTCAACTGAAAAATTGCTTCCGAGCTTTATCGTGTCGCCTGCCTGTACAGCAATGAGCCTGGGAGATACGTCAAATGTATGCTCCGATAGCTTTTTTTCAAGTATTCCTATCGTCAGAGCAGTGCCGTAAACAGGCGGAGATATCTGCTTTAAAACGTAGGGAAGAGCACCTATATGGTCCTCGTGACCGTGGGTCAGAACGATTCCTGTGATCTTATCTGCGTTCTTTTCAAGATATGTTATGTCGGGAATGACGAGGTCTACCCCGGGCATATCCTCTTCGGGAAAGCCGAGACCGCAGTCAACTATCATTATTTCTTCGCCGTATTCGATCACGGCAAGGTTTTTTCCTATTTCGTATAGGCCGCCCAGCATCATTACTCTGAGCTTTTCTGTGTTTTTATTTTTCTTTCTGGACATTAGTTCTCCTTTCTGAACTGTAAAATTGCATTCGGTGCTTATTAAAAATATGTAAAAAGCACTAAAGGATATTTGCATAGGAAAAAAACCGATGCAAATACCCGGTGTATTATTTGATTTATCACGAACACATTAAGTTAATTAATTTTACCATATTATTATAGAATAATCACAGGATTTTTATAAACATTTCTTAAATATTTCCTATTGAATATTGCCTATATCGTTGATTATTTCCGCAACTATATCAGACGCGGCTGAAGCGTTATATCCTTGAGTGATTATTCTGAAGCCGTTTTCGCATATACCGATAGTGCTTAGCGCATTTTCGTTTTTTATTATGACTCCATCTCCGTATACTCTTTGAATCGGAAGGTTTTCTTCGTATATTTTTGCAAGCGTGTGCGCTCTTTGCTTCAGGGGGACCTTGACAGTATCCTCACGCACAAAAAAGCTCCCTATACTGCGTATTACATATGATAAACGAACGTTATTCTTTTTTAAAAGCCACAAGAGCTTTATGCAGGCGGCTAATGGGTCTGATTTGAAAATGCAGGTGTAAAATGCTTCTCTTGCCTTATCGTCCTTCGAAAGAGATGATGACGGGGAATCAAGATAATAGAGAACATCAATGCCCCTTTCCTTTGCTATCTGTGCATATATCGGCGGATCGTAATAGGAAAGTGCAATATACGGAAGCTGCTCCTTTTCCTCAAGGGCTATTATTGCGGCGGTAATATGATATTTATCAGCCGTGCATGCGTCAGAGTCATATACCTGGCTTAAACGAATGCTGTCAGTTTCCTCATCAATGTCAATACATACGTACTCATCACTGTCAGGAGATGTATATTCGTATACATCTGCGCCGAGCGCGGACAGAACCCCCGAAAGCACTCTGCATTCCTTACTGTGACCGAGGATTATCTTATATCCCTCAAGCCCGTTCAGGCAGTCGCCGCATTGATTTGCCAAAGCGCTTTTGTAAAGCTCCTGCATTCCGTTTACGCTTTCAACATCGTATATATTGTCGGATATCGGTACCTGCTTTGAAAAAAACATGGACTCGACCTTTCTTTCAAAGTCTGCCTTTGGCTTAAGTCCGTTTTTGTCACGGAATATTATATGCAGTCCGTCATCATCGGGAAGGCTTTTTATATATACGGTGATATCGAAGCGATAATACATATTTATAAAGTTTGCCATCGCAAGAAATCCGTTTTTGAAATACATACATTTTCCGCCGCCGTATTTTATACCGCTTGAAAATATTTCACACGCGGTAATTGCTCTTTGGCTGTCGTCGCAAATAAGTCCGATCTTTTCTGCATTAGAGCCGACACACGCACCGATAAGGCTCAAGCTGTCGCACGAAAGACTGCCGTAAAATGAGCCTTTTATCCCGTCGCTGCCGAAAAGAGTTCCTTTTTTGATCACGTTTTTCATAAATGCTTCTCCGTTTATTACAGTACATGTGGGAATTACAGTGTCCTCTTCAAGCGTTATTCCCTCACAGATAACGCTGTTTGCGCCTATTACACAACCGTCGGGAATACGCACTCCGTCCTCTATTCTGACACCCCTGCATATCACGCTGCCGCTGACTGATACACCGCTTCCGAGCGTTACGTTTTCGTGTATAACGCTTGTGCATACGCTTGTGTTTTTTCCGCAGGTGAAACGGTCAGCAACGACGCTGTCGTACACGTTGCGGTACTGCGGAACGTATCCCGAAATAGAATATTTTCCGCTTAATGCTTCAATATTGCATTTTCTGTATTCTTCAAGAGATCCGATGTCGCACCAGCTCCCCTCGGCGCTGTATGCATAAAGCGAATATCCCTGCGACATAAGCGTTGGAAAAAGATCGCGGCTGAAGTCAAACGATTTGCCGGCAGGAACGAGCTTAAGAACATCTTTTTTTATTATATATATTCCTGTATTTACTTTATCGGAAAAAATTTCTCCGTATGAAGGCTTTTCGGCAAATTTGATTATTTTACCGTCTTTATCGCTCATAACTACGCCGTAAGACGACGGAAACGGCGTTTGAGCGCACAGAATTGTAACATCTGCATTTTTGCTTTTGTGGTACTCATAAGCTGATGTTATATCGTAGTCCCATATTCCGTCACCCGATGCTACAATAAACTCATCTGAAAGATACTCTTCACAGTTTTTTACACCGCCCGCGGTTCCAAGAGGCTCATCCTCGGTAAAATAAGTCAGATTTACACCTGCATAATAATCGTTATACAGCCCCTTTATCATTTCGGGCATAAATTTCAGCGTCAATGCCGCATCGTTGATGCCGTGCCTGAACAAATGACGCAGAATGTGCGAAAGAACAGGCTCGTTCAATATTGGTGCTAAAGGCTTTGGAAAGGTATCAGTCAACGGCTTTAGCCTTGTGCCGAAGCCGCCCGCCATTATTACCGCTTTTATTCCGTTCATACTTATTATCCTTTCGTAATTATAAGTATATGTTGTTCAGAATATGCAGCGCTTATTCATATTTTACCGTGAATAAATAATCTGTTTGTGATAACAATCCATTTATGAATACAGATAGGAGAATTGATATGGTAAAGGGAACACAAAGAAAGGTGATAGTTTTGAAGGACACGAAAAGCGGAATATTTGATGAGGCATATTTTATCGTAAAAACAAGCGCCGATCCGAATCTGAAGCGCAGGGATATGACGAATGAAGCAAAAAGAATATCAGAGGAGTTTTCTGTAAATCAAAAAAAGAAGTCGGATAAATATATCCGACCTCTGTGGTTCTTTATCGGCGTTGCATTTTGCAGTCTGCTGTGCGCCGTATTGCTTATGTTTTTTTAATACAGGTAGAACGATGACGATCTTTTTTTAAACGCCTCGCTTGTTCTTATGCTGTCATTAATAAGCGTGTCTGCGGAAACCCCGTTGTAAAGACGGTCTGTTCCGAATATGCGGCACATCGCTTTTTCGTTGAATTCAATATCGTACATATCACGAAGCGTTTCTGCCAATCTTACACCTGCGGCAAAGGGAGAAAACGCTTTTTTGTTCGTTACGTGCAGCTGAACGCCTGAGCAAAGCTCGCCCTGAAACTTTGAAAATGTAGGAGTGAAGCATACAGGGCGGAATACGACTCCGTCGAGCTTATACGAATTCATTTTTTCGGCTATTTGTCTGCCGCTGAAGTTAGGAGCGCCGATCATTTCGAACGGCTGTGTTGTTCCTCTGCCCTCTGAAACCTGCTTTGTAGCTTCAAATATACACGTTCCTGGGTACACAAGCGCCGTTTGCACGGTAGGCATATTGGGAGACGGAGCGACCCATTGAAGATCTGTCTGGCTGTGGAATGTTCTTCTGTCTAATCCTGTGCAGGGAACTACATAAAGATCAGCACCGAGATTGTACGTTGCATTTATATACCGTGCAAACTCGCCTATTGTCATACCGTACCGTATCGGAACGGCATATTCTCCGATAAATGAGGCGTTTTCCTCGTTGAGTATTTCTCCTTCGATCTTTCCGCAGCAAATGGGGTTCATTCTGTCAAATACGACGAATGGAATATTTGCCTTTGCGGCAGAACGCATAGATCTTGTCATGGTATAAAGATAAGTATAAAATCTTGCGCCGACATCCTGCATATCAAAAACGAGCATATCTATTCCGCTCAGCATTTCCTCATCGGGAGCTTTTTTATCCCCGTAAAGACTGTATACAGGGGTGTTCGTTATAGGCTCGATCTCCTCGCTGTCTATTCTGCAGCCCGCCTGTGCGGCGCCGTATAAGCCGTGCTCGGGAGAAAAAAGCGCTTTAAGATTGCAAAACTCATTAAGTACAACGTAGCTCGGTACAAGCTCTTTTGTTACGCCGGACATATTGGTTATAAGCCCGACGCTCAGATCCTTGACCACTCCTTGTATGCGTTTTGCTCTGTCAATTCCGTTACGTACTACCTTTTCTATCATATTCTTTCCTCAAATCATATTAAAAGTTGTGCCAGATTTCCGCCGATGTTTCTGTCTGTATAAACAAAAACGATGTAGTCAGGCTTTTCTGTTTTAAGTATTTCTTCGTTTATAGGATAATCCCAGAGAATGCCAGGATTTACAACAAGTCTTTTGAAGCCCATTCCCGCAAACGGAAGGAAAAATGCTCCGTATGAATCACCTATAAGATATCCTGTGGGCAACGAGCTGTTGTTTACCGTTGATACGGTCGGATACGTTCCGACAGGGATGTTGCATACGATATTTCCTGCAGCACGCTTTGCTGTGTAGAACTGTCCTGTTTGCTCAAAATTTGCATGGAACATCGGTGTATATTCACGCATATCATTGGTAAGCATATTTGCAAGATCACCTGCTGAGCAATCTGTATCAACAACTGTAAAATCAGACAGCGGATGAGCTGATGCATTTGTGAAATCCTTTTTAATATTATTCATCATTTCAACGTATGCATAGTATGCACCAAGCTCAGACCAGTGAGTATCCGTGCGGAAGTATATAGGCTCGTCCTTATGAAGATCAAATACGTTCATAAGATCGGGAACTATAATATCCTCGTGCTTTCCTGCGCCGTTCATATAGCTGACAAACTGCATCGCCGCCGTAGAGGATCTGCTGTTCGTCACAAGATAAGGGTACATCTGATCGTAGTATATATTCACAGGGTTTGGAGCTAAAATGTATATGAGCTTTGTGTCCTTGCCCGTAAGGCTCTGTATTTTTTTCAGCTTTGATGAGATCTGTGTTCTCGCGTTTTGAAGAGTCTTTTCGGTAGTTGACGATCCGCCGAAAAGTGTGTCTACCGTGCTTCTCAGATAAAGGCGGGAATTTCTTCCGCCGAATACATCCGTAAGCTCAACACTCTTGAAGCTGACATCGAACGATATTTCATCGCTTGCCTTTTTGCCGTCGGCAGTTGCGCAAAGCGTTACCTTTTGTGTTCCTGAGCCGTTTACCTCTACGTAGAAATATTCACCTCTTGCACTGTCTGTAAATGATGAATTGCTTCCCCAGCTGTATGTTATCATAGCATCAGGCTCTGTCCTGCCGTAAATTATTATTCTGTCGGATGCCTGCCTGTATGTGCCTAATATTTCCGGAGTAGATGTTTTTACTGTCGGCTTTGGTGCGTCTGTTGCAGGTGGATCTGTTTCGGGCACTTGGGTTAAGGGCGGATCCGTTTCTTCTATCGTGCCTTCCGTTTGATCAATCGTGCTGTCGGTTATATATCCGTCGGTCGTTATCCCGTCAGTATATGTATCTTCGGTATCCTCGTACAACGTGTCATTTGATGATTGTTGATTTTGAGGTAACGTCTGATCGTTTTCCGTTTCTTCAAATATGCCTGAATCGTCTGCTTCCGTATCCTCTGACGGATAAAGTGTTTCAGAGTTATTTGTAACATCTGAGATCACGTCTGTGTCGGTATGCTCCGATGACGGTGTACAACCGCTGCTGAAAATACAAATCAAAACGGTGATGACGCACAAGATCAAAGTGACAGAGCGCTTGATAAGCATCCTTTGTGCTTTCATATGATACCTCCGAAAAATTGTCTTTGCTTAGTTTTGAAGCATTTCAATTTGATTTCTTTTTCACCTTGAAGACAAAATCACGCTGGATAATATAATTTATAAAATACATAATTGTATCGTATACAGCCTTGATGATAACGGGAATAACTGATGCTTCGGCGAAAAAATTACCTGTCACAAACATAATTCCGCTTCCAAGCGCCATAACTATAAGCGCAAGAGCGGTGTATTTTACTACCGCTGAGGCAGGGCATTCGCCGCCGAATACGATCTTCCTGTTGATTATGTAATTAAAGGATGCGCTGATCATCCTTGCAATTATAAACGCCAGCCAATACTGAATTGAAAAAACGTATGAAAACAGGCAAAAAAGACCGTAATCCAGCAAAAACGACACAAGGCTTCCCGATGCAAAAAGCAAAAGGCGTGACGCTATACGCATAGAATCCTTTAATGCGTTGTAATGGCTCGTTGCATTATCATTAATGTATATTGTCTTTATTTTTATTTCACGGGGCTTTATTCCAAGCTCGCGGAGCTTTAGCAGCATATTCATTTCATATTCGTATCGGTCGCCGTTAAGCCTTGCAAATGAATCGAAATGCTCCCTTGAAAAAGCCCTCAGACCCGTCTGGGTATCGTATATCTTCATACCGCTCGAAAGCCTGAAAAGACCTCTCGTTACGGTATTGCCGAGCTGTGAGCGGAACGGAACGTTTTCGTCAAAGCCTCTGCCGCCTATTATCAGCATATCAGGATGATCTTCAAGCTCTTTTCCGACTCTTATTATATCCTGCACTGCATGCTGCCCGTCACAGTCAGCCGTTATTATTCCGTCGATATATGTCATACGGTCCTTGATGTATCCGATACCGCTTTTCAAGGCGCTGCCCTTGCCCTTGTTTATGTAGTGGTGTATGACGTCAAGCGTGAATTCCTTGCATTTTTCAAATACGGGATCATATTCAATACCGCTTCCGTCATTGACTATAACAATGTGAGGGAATATTTCCGAAAGCTCCCGTAAAAACGGTATGAATAATTCCTCGCACGGCTTGTATGCAGGTATCAGTATTGCTATATTCATAATAACCTCTCAATCGTTGTTCGTTATTCTCAAGTGTTGTTTTCGATGTATATGCTTCTGGAAGGATACGCAAAACCGACGCCTATGCGTCTTGCAGCATCGAGTATTTTGATATTGATCTCGTCCTTCTTTTTACACATATCGCTGTATGATGGCGACAAAACGTAATATCTCAGACTGATATCAAGTGATGAATCGGAAAACGTGCTGAATAAAACGTAAAATGAATCGTGCTCTATGAGCTCTGTTTGCAAAAGTATCTGCTCTATCTCCTGCTTGAAGAGCAGTATCTTATCTGTCGGGGTATTGTATAAGATGCCGAGAACAGCATCTACTCTGCGTTTTGATATGGTTGTCCAGTTTACTATATGCTCGTTTGTCATTTTTGCATTCGGCATAATAACGAGAGCCTGGTCCGATCGGCGTATTTTTGTGGAACGGAAGCCCATCTTTTCGACCGTACCTGAAACTGACCCGACCTCTATGTAATCGCCGATCTCAAACGGATGATCGAAAATTACAGTCAAAGAGCCGAAAAAGTTTTCTGCCGTATTCTGTGCGGCGAGTGCAATGGCTATACCGCCTATGCTCAGTCCTGCAAGCAGAGTTGATATGTTGCTCACCCATTGTTGAATTACGGTCAGAGCCCCTATTGTCAGAACGATAGTTTTAAGTATAACGCCGATGTAATTGGCTGCAAGGTTGTACGGGGCAACGTGGCTTTGCTCATACAGCTTATTAACAAGGTATTTTGCATAGCCTGACAGACCGTACAGCGCTGAAAAAAGGGAAATGAGCAAAAGGCTCTTTACAACACGCATACATACATCGTGCGCTCCCTGCGGAAGATCCAATATCATCGTGCATACGGCAAGCGCTGCCGTTATCACGAGTATCCGCAGCGGAGGCACAACGATCCTTGCCATTGCCTTTACACGCTCAGGATTTGCATCCTTTTTTGAACACATATTGCGTACTATCTTTTTAGCGAGTGCGACGATTATGAATTTGATCGCCAAGAACAGCAGTACTATAACGATACATACCATTATTTTGGCAAAATATGCTTCACAGAAGTCCTCAAACGCCGAAGGAAAGCTTTCAATAAAGTCAATTATATATGTCATTCTACGTCCTTTCAACAGTCTTTGATATATTTTTGTTGCACATTACGTGATTTTCTGCCGCTTTAAATGCAGAATACAGAAGCTTTGTATCATCAAGACCTTCACACAAAGACAGCTTCAGCTTTCCGTGCTGGCGTATTGCACCTGCTTCATTTTTTATAAAATCACCGGGGCCTCGCATTTTCAGATCCTGCTCTGCTATTTTGAAGCCGTTCGATGTATCCTTCATTATTTCAAGGCGTTTGAGCGCTGTTGCCGATCTTGATGCCGAAACGAGAATACAGAACGATTTTTTGCTGCTTCTGCCAACTCGGCCTCTGAGCTGATGAAGCTGTGATAAGCCGAAGCATTCAGCGTTTTCGATGATCATAAGCGTGGCATTTGGAATGTTTACACCCACCTCGATCACCGTGGTGCTGACGAGAATGTCAATTTTTCCAAGTTCAAAGCCTTCCATAATGCGACTTTTTTCTTCTGCCTTCATTTTGCCGTGTATGCAGGCGACATTTCTGTCGGGAAATACTTCCTTCTGAAGCTGTTCTGCGTAAGCTACTGCGGATTTTCGTAATGAAAGCGATTCTTTATATTCACGTATTTTTTCAGGGCTTTGGGAAACTGAAATCGGAATTTCTCCGTTATCCGATTCCTCGACCGCGGGGCATACCACATATACCTGATGATCGACAGCGATCTCCTTGCGAATAAATTCATTTATCCGCGATCTGTAGTCTTCATCAACAACGTATGTGCTGACACGCTTTCTTCCCGGAGGAAGAACGTCAATTACAGAAACGTCCAGATCGCCGAACATTACCATTGCAAGAGTGCGGGGAATAGGCGTCGCGCTCATAACAAGCATATGAACTCCTTCGCCCTTCTTTAAAAGAAGCTCGCGCTGGTTTACTCCGAAGCGGTGTTGTTCGTCGCAAATTACCAGCCCCAAACGGTCAAAAGCGATCTTGTCTGTCAAAAGCGCGTGCGTTCCTACAACGATGTGTGCGCTTCCGCTTTGTATGCCTTCGTATGTTTTGGCTTTTTCGGATTTTGTCATATTACCGACAAGCAGCGATACGTTGATTCCGAGCGGAGAAAAGAATTTGTAAAGCTCGTTATAATGCTGACGCGCGAGTATTTCGGTAGGAACGAGCAGCGCTGTCTGAAATCCGCTTCTGGCGCTTATAAATGCCGCACCTGCGGCGCATATCGTTTTGCCTGATCCGACATCTCCGGATACGAGTCTTTGCATAGGAAGATGCTTAGGACTCGTCATATCGCTGTATATTTCGTTCAGCGTTCGTCTTTGTGCATCTGTCAGCTCAAATGTCAGAGCATTTTTGAAATCTGACATATCACAGCCTGAAATATCGGGAGCCGTGCCTATCTTTGACTGTTGCTTACGCTTATACATATCGCAAGCAAAAAAATACAGCTCCTCGTACATCATTCTGCGTTTTGCATCGTTCAATGAAGAAAATCCTTCAGGGCGGTGCAATCTGTGTATAGCCTCGTATCTTGAAAGGAGCTTTTCCGATTCAACCGTATCGGCAGGAAGATTTTCTTCTACTATCTGCTCTTTGCCGTTTTCTTCAATATAACGAAAAACGGTTTCGGTAAGATGGAATATCTGCTTTCCTGACATATCCTCTGTTGCGGGATAAACAGGGAAAAGCGGCAAAAGCTCATTATCGGATGTGATAAGCTCAAGAGTCGGGTTAACCATTTCAAACTGTCTGCCAAACTTGACGATCTTTCCGTATGCTCTGTAGGTCTGACCTGTTTTGTACGTGCTTTTTAAGTAATTCTGATTGAATATCGTCACAGTGCATTTAGCAGTATCGTCATATGTCAGAAATTTCATATACGTTACATTGTTTTTGCCGCGTGCAACTGTCGGCACAGATGCTACTGTCAGAATAAATGAAGCTATCTCGCCGTCCTGTGCAGAGATCAATGTTTTTACATTTCCTCTGTATTCGTATGCTCTGGGAAAGTGATAAAGAAGATCTTCAACTGTGAAAATGTTAAGCTTTGCAAGTGCCCTTGCACGTGATTCGCCTATACCGGAAATGCTTCTTATGCCGGTTTGAAGAGTGATCGCCATTGGTTTACCTACCGAATTAATCCTTTGTTACTTTAGTAATTTATCAATTTTGAGCTGTTTGCGCAGCTTCAGGGTGTAAAGAGTTGCTACAAGACGCATAAGCACGTCGATCATAATAAACGTCACATTTCCTATAATGAACATGACAAAAAAGTAGACCTTCCCGTCCAATGCCGATGTTTCATCAAGCATCAGGATGCGGACGGATACCGTATATATGATAAAGTAGCAAACATTGAATGATAAAAGCTTAAGTGCGTATGACGGTATGGGATCAAAGCGTTCAAAAAACGCCTTTGCTATCGGATACCATCCAAAAAACAGTGTATACACGACAGCGGTGAATTTCTGTGGCAGAATGATCAGAGATATTACGGATACCACCGCATATATAAGCCACGGATACTTACCGCCGATCTCGATTACGGCAAACATTGTCAAAAACAGAGTGGCGGCGGCTATCGTCAGATCGAGCATACTGAACACTGATGAAAAATAAAGTATCACCGTCTGCATTGCCGCTATCATTGCGCAAACGGATATCCTTTTTGCTTTATTCATAATTCATCAACATCCGCCACCGCAGCAGTTGCACAGGCAGTTTGCACACGCAAGAGTCGTGCAGATGTCACATATACTGCATTCATTGACTCTGGTAGATGTCGTGTACGGGCTTCTTGCTGTTTTTGCGCGTGATGTCAGCATCTGCAACACCTGCCTGTATTCCTGATTTGTCGGGTCCATTTCACACGCGGTGCGTATTGATGACTCAGCATCGTAGTACCAGCCGCGTGTGTAGAATATCAGTCCCTTTAAAAAGTGCCATTCCGCACCTCTGGACTGTATGCTTACAGTTTCGAGCAGGGCATCAGCCTCTGAATATCGGCGTGCGTTTATATACTCACGGACTGTTCTGTATATTCCCATGCCTGTGTTTCTGAAGCTGTCGCCTGATGTGTAGTCGTTGTAGTCGCTCTTTCCGCTTCTGATCTTTTGTATCGTTTCGTATGCGTTATTGATCTCCTTCATTTTTTCCTCTGCCTGCGTTTTGAGCGGGCTGTCGGCAAAATTGTCAGGATGATATTTTTTCGCAAGATTTCTGTATGCTTTTTTTACTTCTGCGTCAGTGGCATCGGCACCGACGCCTAAAACGCTGTAAGGGTCTTTTCCCATTTGTCTTTTCCTTTCAGGATGTTTCGGGTGAAAATAATTCTTTTGCAGTATGAATAAAACCGAGCTGGGTTATATTTTCGCATATGCCTCCGCTTATGCCGTTTGACAGAAGAAGAACACCTGCATATGCCCCATCGCTTTCAAAAGACAATGCATTCAACAGCATATCTTTATCCTTTTGCGGATCTTTTTTTGCACAGATAAACGGATTGTACGATGAGCTTTTTAAATCGTTTTGATAATCCTTTATTGCGTCGGCTATGTAAATAAATCTGCCTGTATGAAAGCCTACCTCGTACAGCGCTGCCTTCTTTGATCCGTCATCTGCTCCGTAAGCACAAATATCGCCCATAAGGCTTCCGAACAGATCGGCAAGTGCGTATACAGACGGACACCTCTGTTCTTCAAGCTGATTCGTTTTCTGTATGTATTCAGATACCTTGCGTTCGATAGGCTCAATACGGGGAGCTTTTTTATATATCCGCTTGGCAAACGGAAGAGCAGAAAGTGCTTTTAACTTTTTAAGTCCGTGACTGTCGCTTACATCGTCAAGAGCCTTATAATATATCAGATATGATGAAACAGCACTTGTATATTCAAGCTGAGCAGTGGGCAAAAGAGCATTTCGCTTTTTAAATATGTTAACCGGGCACCGTATTTTTTCAATGCTCGGATGCTCTTCAAACGCACATATTCTGACAAGAGCCAGAAAGACCGAATCATAGCTTAAAGCGAGCCGTGAAAAACGTGATGAGCTTTTGCCCATGCAGCGACACAGACCGCAATACGCGGCTTTGTAAAATTCATTTTCTTTAACCTTTAATTCAGGCAAAAACGGTTTGATAAGTCCAAACATATCACATCAGTAAAAGCTGTATGATCTCGCCGAACAGGATCGAGAACAGCAGAATATATATCATTATCGCAAAGCATTCTTTTTTGCTTTTATTCGTTTTGAAAAGGGTTATAAAGCCGACTCCTGCGCCGGTCGAAAGCCCTGCTATGACAGCTCCGAAGCCTATCGCGTTCGACAAATACAGCTCCGTTATTATGACGGATATAGCGCAGTTTGGGATAAGTCCGACGAGCGCGGCAAATATTGGCTGCAAAAGATAGCTCGATGAAAGAAACGATGATATTGTATTTTCGCCGATCAGCTCTACAAGGATCTCGAAAACAAAGCTGACTGCGTATATGTATAAAAATATCACAACTGTTCGCTTTAATGCACTGACAAATATACTGTCTCCGCATTTTTCACCGCAGTGGTGGTCTTGCAAATGGTGTATTTCCTCACACGAATGACATTCGCCGTGGCTGTTATGGCTATGCTCCTTTTCTTTGTGCTTCGATCTTCTGTACAGCAGATCGAACAAATATCCCGCGATTACCGCAGCGGCTATCTTGACGAGCAAAAGCGGAAATACTGCAAGTATCTTATCGGGGTGTGAAAGGATTATCGGCAATGCTTCATCCGATGTTGAAATAAATACCGCTATCAGAGCGCCTGCGCTGATTATTCCCGAAGAAAACAGATGCGAGGATAAAACTCCCATTCCGCATTGAGGAATACATCCTACAATAGCACCGCCGACAGGACCGAGTTTTTCACTTGAAAGTATTTTTGACAGCTTTATTTCCGTCCTGTGCTCAAAAAACTCCATAATAAGATATGCGGCGAAGAGAAAGGGTAATGTCAATGCGCAATCCTTAAGCGCGTGTATAAGAGAGTGAAGCACTGTATGCATAAGTTTTTATGATCATCCTTTTAAGCTCATTTGTATGCAGTTTAACACACAAATATAAAATATAATTAATAAATATGAGAATAATTTTCGAACATAAAAAATATTTGCACAAAATTTAAAAAATACTTGATTTTTTTAAATGTATGTGGTAAACTGTAAGTCGAAAATGTCAGCAGGGTCAGCCCGCTGATACGCAATCACAGAGAGCTGCCGTTGCTGAAAGGCAGTATTGCGTGCAGCAACGGCACTTCCCCCTGCGGTCGCATATTGCGACGGACAGCCGCGGTGAAACTGAGGATAGCTGCGGACGGGGGCACCGTTATATGCCGTTAAAGAGTCCCTGCTTGCAGGGAAATCAGGGTGGTACCGCGGAGTGTGTTCAGCTTCGTCCCTTTTGGGACGGAGCTTTTTTCGTTCCCGAAATAATTACAAGGGGCAGAATGCTCCTTGACTGTTACAGAAAGGAAAGGTCACAAGTATGAGAGAAAAACTTGAATTGATCAAGCGCACTGCAGACGAAATGCTCAGTGCGGAAAATGCCGATCTTGAACAGATCCGCATAAAGTTTCTTGGTAAAAAAGGCGAGCTCACCTCGGTTCTGAGAGGAATGGGAGCGCTTTCCGCAGAGGAAAGACCTGTTATAGGCGCGCTTGCAAATGAGGTAAGAGGCTATATCGAGGAGCGTATAGCACAGGCATCGGAGGCTCAGAAGGCTAACGCTGCAAAGGAAAAGCTGGCAAAGGAAAAGCTGGACGTAACGCTCCCCGGCAGTAAAATATCAATGGGCAAGCGTCATCCGTTGGCGCAGGTGCAGCAACAGATCGAGGACATATTCATAGGTATGGGCTTCGAGATCGTTGAAGGCCCTGAGGTAGAATATGATTATTACAACTTTACTGCACTCAACACGCCCGAAAACCATCCTGCAAGAGATACACAGGATACGTTTTATATAACAGATAATATTTTGCTCCGCTCGCAGACATCCTGCGTTCAGGCGCGTACTATGGAGCATAAAAAGCCCCCGATAAGAATAATATCTCCGGGCAGAGTATACCGTTCCGATGCAGTGGATGCAACGCACTCACCCATGTTCCATCAGATAGAGGGACTTGTTGTTGATAAGGGCATCACGATGGGAGATCTTAAGGGAACACTTGAAATATTTGCTAAAAATATGTTCGGAAATGAAACTAAGATACGCTTCCGCCCACACCATTTCCCGTTTACAGAGCCGTCAGCAGAGGTTGACGTTTCCTGCTTCGTATGCGGCGGAGAGGGATGCAGGCTTTGCAAGGGCGAGGGCTGGATAGAAATACTCGGAGCAGGTATGGTTCACCCTAACGTTTTGCGTATGGGCGGTATTGATCCTGAGGTATACAGCGGCTTTGCGTTTGGTCTCGGTATAGAAAGAGTTGTTATGCGCCGTTATAATATCGACGATATGCGTCTTTTGTACGAGAATGACGAAAGATTCTTGAAGCAGTTCTGAGAAAGGAAGGGCAATATAATGAAATTACCTCTTAAATGGCTTGCCGATTACGTTGATATCGGCAACCCCGATATAAAAGAATATTGTGAGGATATGACGGCGACGGGCTCAAAGGTAGAAGGCTACGAGGTGCTTGCGGAGAATATATCAAACGTTGTTGTAGGTCATATTCTTAACATTGAAAAGCACCCTGATGCTGACAAGCTCGTTGTATGCTCTGTGGATACGGGTGCAGATGCTCCCTTGCAGATAGTTACAGGCGCGAAAAATGTAAAAGCGGGCGACAAGGTTCCCGTTGCGCTCAACGGCTCAACACTTCCCGGCGGAATCAAGATAAAAACAGGCAAGCTCCGCGGCGTTAAGTCAGAGGGAATGCTTTGCTCCATTGGCGAGCTTGATCTGACAACGCACGATATGCCCGACGCGATAGAGGACGGTATACTTATTCTTCCGACTGATGCTCCCGTAGGAACCGATATCAAGGAATATCTTATGCTCTCAGACACAGTCGTTGAGTTTGAAATAACTCCCAACCGCCCTGACTGCCTTTCCGTTATAGGACTTGCGAGAGAAAGCGCGGTAACGGTAGGAGCAGAGCTGAAAACACGTACTCCCAAGGTGGAAAACTGCCAAGGAAATGTAAATGACTATATTTCCGTGAAGGTCGATGAGCCTGAGCTTTGCCCCAGATACACAGCAAGAGTCGTTCATAACGTGAAGATCGAGCCGTCGCCCTTATGGATGCGTTCCAGACTCAGAGCGGCAGGCGTAAGACCGATAAATAACATAGTTGATATAACTAATTACGTTATGCTCGAATACGGTCAGCCTATGCACGCGTTCGATTATAAGTGCCTTGACGGAAATCAGATAGTTGTAAGATGCGCTGAGGACGGCGAGATATTCAAAACGCTTGACAGTAATGACAGGCAGCTTAAAAGCAGTATGCTTGTTATTGCCGATGCAAACAAGCCCGTTGCTCTTGCGGGTATAATGGGCGGTGAAAACAGCGAAATAACCGACGAAACAAAAACCGTTGTTTTCGAAAGTGCAAATTTCTACGGCGCGGGCGTCAGAATAACATCTCGCGCGTTGGGTATGCGTACCGAATCGTCAGGCAGGTTTGAAAAGGGACTTGACCCGGAGCTTACTCTTGATGCCGTTAACCGCGCGTGCGAGCTTGTTCAGATGCTGAATGCAGGTACTGTTGCTGACGGTATTATCGATGTTTACGGCGGTAAAAAGCCCGAAACGGTGATAAAGCTCAATGCAGAGCGTATAAATGAATTTCTCGGCACGTCAATTCCCGAAGCAGATATGCGCGCAACGCTTGAAAAGCTGTGCTTCCGTCTTGACGGAGATGACATTCACGTTCCCTCGTACAGAAGCGATGTTGAATGTATGAATGATATTGCCGAAGAGGTTATAAGAATATACGGATATAACAAGATAGAATCTACACGCTTCCGCACTGCCGCAACGGAAGGAAAGCTTTCTCCGAAGCAGAAGTATTACAGAGAGCTGTGCGCTTGCCTTTGCGGTATGGGACTTTACGAGATAGAAACATTCTCATTTATATCCCCCAAGTATTATGACAAGATCGGACTTGCAGAAAATTCACCTATCCGCAAGAGCGTTGTTATAAGCAATCCTCTCGGTGAGGATACAAGCGTTATGCGTACGAGTGCAATTCCTTCAATGCTTGAGGTCCTTGCAAGAAACAACAACTATAACAATACAGACAGCGCATTGTACGAAATGGCTAAGGTGTATATACCTAAGGAAAACGTTGTGACAAATGACAAGGGTATCCCGGGTACGCTTCCCGATGAAAAAACAAAGGTGGTAATAGGAACGCTCAAGGGCGACTTTTACAGCCTTAAGGGAATAGTTGAAGCAATACTTGATTTTACGTCGATCGATGATGTTGAGTATGAGGCGGTAACGACATGCCCGATATTCCATAGCGGAAGATGCGCAAAGGTTATGAAGAACGGAGAGGAGCTGGCTATCTTCGGTCAGATCAGCTATGAGGTAGCAGAGAATTACTCAATAGATAAGCCCGTATACCTTGCCGATATTGATTTCGACAAGCTGCTTGAATACGCAGGTAAGACAGCTCAGTATAAGCCCTTGCCGAAATTCCCTGCGGTAACACGTGACTTTTCGTTTATGTGCGATGTCGAGCTTGAGGCGGCAAGGATCGAAAAGGTTATCAAAAAGTCTCTTGGCAAATTGCTTGACGGATATAAGCTCTTCGATATTTATATAGGCGCTCAGACGGGCGGTAAAAAGAGCATTTCGTATTCCGTATCACTCAGAGCGTCAGACAGAACTCTGACAGCAGAGGAAACAGACAATGCGTGCGCAAAAATGCTTGATGCACTTAATAAAGAGCTTGGAATTACGATAAGAAGCTAAAAATAAAAGGTCGGGGAATGGGTGATGTTCTTATCGGAGAATTTTCACTTTGACAAAAGTTCAAGCATCGCATTTGACTAGTCAAACGCAAATGGGCTAAGCCCAAGCCCTTATACAAACAGAAAGAGCAAACACGCAAGAAAATCTTGTATGTCTGCTCTTTTTTCTGTTAGTGATGTTTTTGCTGACGCAAAAGTGATGTTATGCTACGCATAATGATGTTGCTCGCAAATGCTCGCAGTGATGTGATGTTTGCCCACTGTGCCGAAGGTACAACATCATTCACGCAGTGAACATCACTGCCGAAGGCAACATCACTTGTCCGCAAGGGCAAACATCGTTTAGCGTGAATACTCCGTTAAGAGTATCACGCTAAGCTCCCCAACCTTGTTTTATCCTTTTTTGATAGTTTCGGATCTGTAATTTACCGTATATTCATCGCCGTTTATATTAAGTGTGAACGATGCTTTATTATTGAACGATCTGAAATACACGTCTGACGTTTCTCCGCCGTTTGCGGCACTTACCGCTATATCCGTTTCGGCAGAAAGGCGTACGATATTTCCAACCGTTACGTCATATTATAACATAAGACAAATGAAAAGCCAATATATCAAAACATATTTTTCCAAAAAAAACGTGAAATGTATGATGTATGATCTTTATTTTTCAGTTATTCGTGATTGCTATTGACAAATTGCGTTTTCGGGTGTATAATCTATTCAGTTAGCGGTGACTAACTGAGAAAGGATGCGATATTATGAAAATAATTCTCAATATTGAAGGTATGATGTGCGGAATGTGTGAATCTCATATGAATGATGCTATACGTTCAGCATTTAACGTAAAAAAGGTGGCCTCGTCTTCTAAGGAAAACAAAACGGTAATAATCACCGATAAGGATATTTCCGATGAAGACTTAGCACAGACCGTTAAGAAAACGGGCTATGAGCTTAAGGGTATCAAGAGGGAAAAGGAAGAAGAGAAAAAGGGACTGTTTTCAATATTCAAAAAATGAAATAACGGCGAGGGAAACCTCGCCGTTATTTATTACGATACTTAAAGTGAGTATTTGTTTTTATACATTTCGTATTTTTCAATGAAATGCTCGTTTTTGCCTGATTTTACATCACCGAGATACTGGTGTATACCGACGTCACCCGAAACCTCGATAATGGCAACTGCGATATTGGAGCAATGGTCTGATATACGCTCAAAATTAGTGAGGAAATCTGAAAGTATAAAGCCAAGCTCTATCGTGCACGCTCCTGCCTGCAGACGTGAAATATGGCGTGTTTTGATGTCAAGTATAAGATCGTCTATTCTTTCTTCAAGCGGCTCAATGTCGGCAGCTACTGACAGATTATTTTCCGTAAATGCTCTGAACGTAAGATCAACGATCTCATCAATTGCAAATCTGAGTATCTTTATATCGTCTATGGCTTCTTCAGAGAACGATATTTTTTTATCTCTCATTTCTATAACGGCATCCGTTATATTTACTGCGTGGTCGCCTATACGTTCAAAGTCGCCTATCGTATGAAGGAGCTTTGCTATCTGGCGGCTGTCCGTGACCGAAAGATCCTCGGCTGACAGCTTTACAAGATATGTTCCGAGCTGGTCCTCATACTTGTCTATCATTTCTTCGTTTTCGTATATTTCTTTTACGAGCTTACTGTCAAAATTATTCATCAGCGAAATAGCGCTTCTTATTCCTTTTACAGCGTGTTTCGCCATATCTGCGGTAGTGCTGTTGCACTCCGATATAGCGAATGAAGGCGTTTTAAGCAGACGCTCGTCGATGATGGGAACATTTCTTTTGATATCGTCGCCTCTTACTACCTTTTCTGCGAGCTTTATAAGCAGCTTTCTGAAGGGCAAAAGGATAAGCGTTGTAGTTACATTGAATATACTGTGAACTATCGCAATTCCGAATGCGTCAATAGACGTATCGAGTATAGCAAGGTTGACGATCGCATCAACTATACTGTAAATTATGAGTATTACAACAGTGCCTATAATGTTAAAGGAGATATGCAGGACCGCAACACGCTTTGCATTTTTGGAAACGCCGATACTGGATATAAGCGAGGTAACGCACGTACCGATATTCTGACCCATAATTATCGGTATAGCCATACCGTATGTTATACCGCCCGTCATTGAAATGGATTGAAGTATAGCCACCGATGCCGCAGAGCTTTGGATTATTCCCGTGAACACTGCGCCTACAAGAATGCCCAGGATCGGATTGTTGAACATTGTAAGAATGCTTGCAAATTGCTCCGATTCTGACAATGGCTCCATAGCATCACTCATAAGCGTCATACCGAACATAAGAACGGCAAAGCCTACGAGTATCGATCCCATGTCCTTTCTTGCCGAACGCTTTGACGTCATTATCATCAAAATACCGATGAAGGCGAGTATGGGAGAGAAGTTTGTGGGCTTCAGCAAGCGGATGAAGATATTACCGCCGTCCTCAAGTCCGATAAGAGACAACAGCCATGCCGTAAGGGTCGTACCGATATTTGAACCCATAATAACGCTGACTGTCTGAGAAAACTGCATAACGCCGGAGTTTACAAGACCGACGAGCATTACAGTAAGCGCCGAGGAAGACTGTATTGCGATAGTGATGCCCATACCGAGCAAAATTCCGTTTATCGGATTACTCGTCAATTTGTTAAGGGCTTTTTCGAGCTTTCCGCCGGTCATCTTTTCAAGACCGCCGGACATAACAGTCATACCGTAAAGGAAGAAGGCAAGACCGCCGACAAGTGTGATCACCATAGAAAATATATCCATTTTGATCTCTCCTGTAAAACTATTATCGATTTGCGGAACAAAGGCCTTATCCGCATTCAGTTTAATTTTACATATAAAAAAGGATACAGTTATAATGTTTTGTAAAAACAATGTTAAAAATTGTTCTTAATTGTCGGCATCATAAAGCTGAAAATTTTAATTTGGTATTGACTTTGAACATACAGCATGATAATATAACAAAAAAGGCTTTGAAGGGAAATGAATATGGATACGATAACGGTAAAAAAATTCAATGAGCTTTCGGCAATGGAGCTTTATGAAATACTTTCCGCAAGAAGTGCAGTATTTGTAGTGGAGCAGAGCTGTCCTTATCAGGATCCTGACGGAAAGGATATTAACTCGTATCATCTGTATATAGCATCCGATGACGGTAAGATAAAAGCGTATCTAAGAGTATGCCCTGCAAAAGTGGCAAGACAGGATGTGACGATAGGCAGAGTTATAACCGTACAGCGCGGTGCGGGTCTTGGCGCAAAGCTCGTAAAATATGCTATGCAATTTGCCAAAAAAGAGCTTGGATGCGATAAAATAGTTATAAGCGCTCAGGTTCAGGCGCAGGGATTTTATGAAAAATGCGGTTTTACTGCGTGCGGAGATATATACGATGAGGACGGTATCCCGCACACAATGATGTACGCATACGTATAATAACAGTGTTTTTGAAAGGTGGTACAGTATGCCGATACTATTAACAGCGCTCGGCGTTGGCGGGGCAACGGTGATAGGCGCACTTTTAGGATTTATATTTAAAAAGCCGTCACATCGTATGCAGGATATGATCCTGTCATTTGCCGCGGGCGTGATGCTTGCCGCAGCGGTTGTGGGGCTGATAATTCCGTCATTGGAGTACGGCGGAAAATATACAATACTTGTGACGGTGATCGGGATATTTACAGGAGCCGTATGTCTTGATCTTGTAGACAGACTCGTTCCTCATCTTCACAAAATAACGGGTGTGGATTTCGAGGCACATCCCGATAATACGGATAAGCTCAATAAGGTGCTTTTATTTGTTATTGCAATAGCGATACACAATATACCTGAGGGGATAGCCGCAGGCGTCAGCTTCGGCACAGATAACATCGCTCAGGCAATCACGGTTGCAGGCGGTATAGCGCTTCAGAATATACCCGAGGGTATGGTCATAATCACACCGATGATAGCGAGCGGAATGAGTAAAAAAAGAACGTTCATTATCGCTATGATGACAGGTATCGTTGAGGTGATAGGAACGTTTATCGGTTATTTTTCCGTAAGCATTTCAAAGGCAATTCTGCCGTTTGCACTTGCTTTTGCCGGCGGAACGATGCTGTACGTAATAAGTGATGAAATGATTCCCGAAACACATTCCCACGGCAATGAAAGAGCTTCAACATACGCTTTGCTCGCAGGCTTTGCCGTTATGCTTGCATTCGATTTTTTATTAGGGTGATGAAGTGAAGGAAATAAAAATCTTATACGAGGATAAATACCTGCTTTTATGCGAAAAGCCTGCCGGTATGCCATCTCAACCCGATATGTCAGGTCAAGAGGATTGTCAAAGCTGTCTTTTGCAAAAGTATCCGACTGCTATGCTGGTTCATAGGCTTGATACGCTGACAGGCGGCGTTATGGTCTTTGCCAAGGATAAAAAAACTGCCGGAAAGCTGTCCTTGCTCGTTCAATACCACGATATTGACGGGGTGTGCGGTATGTCAAAAGCTTATCTTGCCGTATTGCCATCTGATCCCAGATTTGATGAAGGCGAAATAAAAGACCTGCTTTTTCACGATAAGCAAAAAAACAAGTCATTCGTTGCGGATAAGGAAAGGAAGGGCGTAAAGCAGGCGAGTCTTATATGGAAAAGGCTCGCGCAGAATACTGATGGAAAGCAGCTCATTGCCGTACAGCTTCTGACGGGCAGAACACATCAGATAAGAGTGCAGTTTTCATCAAGAGGATACCCGCTGTGCGGTGACGGAAAATACGGCAGCAGGGTAAAATGTCCGTTTATTGCACTTTGGTCGTACAGGCTTTCGTTTATACATCCGATAACGAAAGAAAGAATAAGCGCTGTAAGCGTGCCGAATACCGAGAACGGTATATGGCAGGGCTTTACACTTGATAATATATCTATTTGACGATCTTATATGTAATTACCGAAAAGTCCGCAGTTATGTCAAATATACCGTTGCTTGTAAGGCGGCTGCGTTTTTCTGCGGGTGTCGTGTAGTAATACGGAGTCATGGCGAACAGATCTTCAATAGCTTCAGTATCCTTTGGGGTGAACGTATAGTTTACCCTTTTTTTATTTATCATTTCAAAGCCGCAAAGCGTGTCGTCAGATTCTTCCTTTATCCTTATTTCGTCGTATACGGCGCGCTTTAGCTGAATGAGATGCTCAGGGTTCGGAACAGCCATAACGAGCTTTCCGCCCGATTTTAAAACACGTCTGTACTCCTCATATGCAAGAGGGGAAAATATGTTGACTATAACATCAAACGAATCATCGGTATACGGCATAGAATATACGCTTCCCACGCAAAACGTACCGAACTTATCGCCGCGGCACAGCTTTCCTGCACGCATTACGGCTTTTTTTGATACGTCTATTCCGTATACCGTCGTGCCTGCAATACCGCCTAAGGCATAAGTATAATACCCCTCTCCGCATCCTGCGTCAAGAACAGTGATGCCGTCTGCGTTTTCTACGGCAAGGCATATTTCTTTTTTCAGCTTTTCGTAATATCCGCCTGATAAAAAATTCCGTCTTGCATTTACCATAAGAGCGTCATCGCCGTGCGTCTTACCGCTTTGATTCATTGCAAGATTTACGTAATTGGCACTTGAAACGTCAAAGCTGTGATTGCTTTCACATTTCATGCTTTCACCGTTTCGGACAAGCCTTTTTTTGCATACAGGGCACCTGAATACACTGTCTTTATTCATGAACTGTATATCCCCTTTCAATATTAAATCCGTTGGAATTTACGTTTATTACAATAGCGCCGTCCGTGTCGGTGCGGTATGTCTGTATACCTAAAGATGAAAGAGTTTTTATAACTCCGTCGGACGGAAATTCCTCATCCTTTGTATCGGCTGCCGATATGACTGCATATTTTGCGCCGACCGCTTCGAGAAATGATCTGCTGCTCGATTTGTTTGATCCGTGATGAGCAATTTTGATAATATCTGCACTCAGATCAAATTCGGAATTCAGAAGAACGCTTTCGCATACGAATTGACCGTCTGCCATAAAAAGCATGCGAAATGAGCCAAACGTCAGCATCTGCACAACGGATGCTTCATTTTCATCGTTCAATGCTATAAGCTCCTTTGTGGGACAGTATGTGGTAAGATATGCACTGCCTAATGCAAGAACGTCATTTGGTGATGCTGTAACTACAGGAACACCTTTATCGTTTGCGCGCTTTATCATTTTTTCATACTCGTCGCTGTCTGACGCAAGCGGACTTATATAAAGCTGCTCTACTTTGAAATTTTTTATCAGCTTTGCCATGCTTCCGATGTGATCCTTGTCAGGATGCGTGCCGATGGCGTATTTCAGCTCCTTTACCCCTTCGGATAAAAGAAGCTCCTCAATGTAATCGTAATTGCTTTTGTATCCGCAATCGATAACGGCGTATTCTCCGTTACAGGAAAGCAAAATAAAATCAGCCTTGCCGACATCCCCGATGATGATCTTCAGATCAGAGGATGTGTTATGATCGGTATTTTCGACTGTATTTTGCGAGCTTTCAGAATAAAAGGATGCAGTGTCCGCATCATACGGATTTTCTGCGTGCGTGCAGGCACAGGAAAACAGTATAAGCAATACAGATGCGATCAAAGCAATTCTTTTCATAATATCTCCGTTATTAAGCGTTTCAGGATGCGATCTTGGACAGTTCTTTTGAAAGTCTATCATATTATTGCCAAAAACACAAGAGCATAATTTTGAATTCGGGTATATTTTTCTGAGTTTGCTAATAGAATTTGACTGAATAAGCAAAAACGAAGATCAAAAGTGTTGGAGGATCGAATGCAAAACATTTATTTACCGGAAGGACAGTACTCACCTGATAAAACACCCGATGCATATTGCAGCGATGAAAAATCTCTGTATAAGGCAATGGCTGAAAAACGGATAATATGCGGCAGAGCGGTTTTATGCGACAAAAATATGAATCTGACGGTCGATATCGGATGCGGCATTGTCGGATATATGCCGAGAAACGAAGCGGTGTTTCAGCCCGACGGCTCTAAGATCAAGGACATAGCCGTTCTGACGAGAGTGGGAAAAAGCGTATGCTTTCATATTAACAGTATAGTTACCGAAAACGGAAGAAGGGTTGCATATATTTCAAGAGCATCAGCGCAAATGGAATGCTACCGAAATTATATATCAAAGCTCACGCAGGGAGATATAATTCCGTGCAAAATAACTCATACCGAGCAATTCGGAGCGTTCGCAGATATAGGATGCGGTCTTGTTGCGCTTCTTCCCGTTGATTGTATATCCGTATCAAGAATAGAAAGACCTGATGAAAGATTCAGCGTCGGAGATGAGCTGCGATGCGTCGTAAGGTCAATAGATGAAATAACGGGCAGAGTCTTTATTTCGACAAAGGAGCTGTTCGGTACGTGGGAGGAAAACAGTCGGGCGTTTTTACCGGGGCAGACTGTAAGCGGTATAATCCGAAGCGTTGAGCCTTACGGAGTTTTCATTGAGCTGTCGCCAAATCTTGCAGGTCTTGCCGAATACAGCCCTGATGTAAGGGCAGGTGATACCGCGGCAGTATACATAAAGAGCATCAATGCGGAAAAAATGAAGATAAAGCTCGTTATCGTTTCATCGTCAAGCGCGCCCATTGAAAAAAAGGCTCCCGAATACTACGTTTTACCGGATGTCAAGCATATGGATGTTTGGAAATATTCGCCCGATGTGTGTTCAAAGACAGTACAAACCGTTTTTAATTGAAGAATTTTACAAATTTCCCTTGAATAATAACAGACTGTAGTGTAAAATACAGATATAATCGAAATCAAAAGCGAAAGGCAGTTAAATAAATGAAGAAAAGGACTTTGTTAAGCGTTGTGCAATGTATCCTTGCTGTGACCCTGCTTGCAGGGTGCAACGGCGCAGACGGTGTATCGACAGACGGTATGACAGCGGGAGCAACGGATATAAGCATCGAGCAAACGCAGGCAGAAGCTCAGAATACGGAGCAGGAAACACAAGGCGATGTCAAGGATCCGACAGTGTATTATACAAATCCTCTGACGGGCGAAAATACATCGCTTAACGATATTCTGTTCGACCGCCCTGTTGCAGTAGTTCTGAAAAATGACAGAACGGGTGCTCCGCAGCTTGGTATAGCAAGAGCGGATATAGTGTACGAGGCAGCAGTAGAGGGCGGAATGACAAGACTGCTCGCACTGTATGCAGATTATTCGCAAATATCAGATATAGGTCCGATAATTGATTCACGCACGTATTTTTATGAATTTGCGGAATTTCACGATGCCGTATTCGTTCAGGCGGGTACTACCGCCGCAGGCAAGGCGGTTCAAAAGGAAAAAAAGACGGATTGTATCGATGCCGTTGCAGGAATGGCTGAGATCACGTTTCGCAGAGATGAAGCGCTTGCAAGCGAGCGAGACGAGCTGAGTAATATTCTCACATCAGGCGCAGCTCTCAAGGAAAGGATCGCGCGTGACTCTATACGGCAGAAGAACAATAACAAAACATCTCTTACGGTCAATTTCGTAAAAATGGGCGAGAAAAATCAGCTTGACGGCAATGTGTGTATGACTGTAACTGTTCCGTATTCATCATCTCACAAGCCGTATTTCGTATATTCTACCGTAACAGGAAAGTATACACGTTACCAGTACGGCGAAAAGCATCTTGATAATGACGGTACGGAGCTTAAATATACGAATATTCTGATACTGTCAACGGAATATTCCGTTATCAGCGAGGCAAGCGGAGAAATGAAATCTGAGTTTATCGGCAGCGGTGACGGATATTATGTTACGGACGGAAAATATATTCCGATAGTCTGGAAGAGAGATGCAGAGCAAACACAGATCACGTACTGCCTGAAAAACGGTGAGGAGCTTGAATTAAACCGAGGAAAAACATTCGTTTGCGCAGTGCCTAACACGAGATTCCGTGACGTGAAGCTCGAGCAATAACCAGAGCAATAATGTATAATGAGGATGAAAAAATGAAGCAATACGTTATAAAAAAGAAAGAACGCGTTGATTGGGAAAACGTGGAAAAGGGATATATCGATATGTATCCGTGGGGAAATGAATATACTCCCGAGGCGTTTTTTCAGGCAATATACACAAATGACGCTGTCATAGTGAAGCTGACGTGCATGGAAAACGATCCAAAGGCTGTATACAGTGAGTATATGTCGCCTGTATATAAAGACAGCTGTCTTGAGTTTTTCGCATCATATGCAAACGGCGGTTACATAAACTGCGAGATGAACAGTAAGGGCGCGTGCCTTATAGCATATGGGGCGGGAAGAGGCGGCAGAATTCCGATAAAGGACATATGCGGTACTGTTCCAAAGGTAGAATCTGCGGTGCTCGACGGTGTCTGGTGTGCCACTGTGACAATGCCGTTTGATATTTTGAAAAGTGTGTACGGCGATGTGAGATTCACATCAGGGTACGAGTTTTACGGTAACGCATATAAATGCGGAGACGATTGCGAAATATCTCATTACGGAATGTGGAATGCGGCAACGTGCGAAAAGCCGGATTTTCACCGTCCTGAGTTCTTCGGCAAATTTATTCTTGAATAAAGCTGCAATTACATCAGAATGCGTGTAAACCGAAGGCTCGTACTGTCGATCGGCTTTCTTTTTGAAAAAAGACTTTATATGCAGTTCAGCTGAAGGCGCAACGCCGATGACGATCGGCACTCCGATAAGATCGGAGCATTTGGTAAAACCAAATGTTGCGCCATACGCAGAGACTGCGGGACTTACTGTTAATAATAAAACACATCACAAATCAAAATGCGTAGGATATTGCACCCTACGCATTATTTTTTGATGTTGCTTTATTGTTATGCCCAGGACATAGTTGAGGGCTTCGGAGCAGAAATTATAGCTTGCTTGAGAAAATCAACAGCTTTTTCGAGCCCTTCGTCAATCGTCATAAGACTGTCCTCATGCTCTATTGACATTACGTGATCGTATCCGCAAAGACGGAGCATAGAAACTATATCTCTCCAATACGTCATATCGTGACCGTATCCGATGGCTCTGAATATCCAGGCACGGTTAAGCTCGTCTCCGTAGTGCTTTGTGTCAAGAACACCGATACGCGCAGTATTTCCTGCATCTATTCTCGTATCCTTTGCATGAAAATGGAAAATGCAGCCCTTAAGCATTTTTATCGCTTCGCAAATATCCATACCCTGCCAGATAAGGTGTGACGGATCGAAGTTTGCTCCGATGCAGTCACCGACAGCCGCGCGGAGCTTAAGAAGAGTTTCCGTGTTGTATACGCAGAATCCGGGGTGCATTTCGAATGCTATCTTCGTTACACCGTGCTTTGCACAAAAATCCGCAGTCTTCTTCCAATACGGGATGAGCACCTCGTTCCACTGATAATCAAGAACTGCCAGAAAATCCTCAGGCCATGGGCATGTTACCCAGTTGGGATACTTTGCACCCGGATGGTCGCCGGGGCAGCCTGAAAATGTAATAACGGTGTCTATCCCCATTTTTTCTGCAAGAAGGACCGTTTGCTCAAAATCACTGTGAAATTTTTCGGCTGTTTCTTTGTTGGGATGAACAGGATTGCCGTGACATGAAAGGGCAGAAACGGTCATATTGTATTTGTCAAGCAGGGCAATGAAGTCGCTGTATGCCTTTTCATCGTTCAAAAGCTTGAGAGGACTGCAGTGAGCATCACCGGGATATCCGCCGCAGCCAAGCTCAACTGCTTCAACACCGAGCGATGCAAGATAGGGAAGAACCTCTTCAATAGGCTTGCTTCCGTAAAGGTTTGTCAAAACTCCGAGTTTCATAATTATATCTCCTTATAAAAATATTACTTTCTGTAGTACTTGTAAAATACGGTAATACATCTGTTTTTATTGCCGTTTTCTTTGTCGGGACCCTCGCATACGGCGCCCTCAAGCGACATCAGCTCATAAGCCTTAAGATCTTCAATATTTGTTCTGAAAAGCGTTTTTTCGTCAGAACAGACTGAAAATTCTCCGTCCTTCAGCCAGCATATTCCGCCCTTTCCTATAACGGTATCACCGCTTTCGGACGGTTCTGTGATGTATTTAAGCGGGTGAGAGCAGATCTTTTTAGCCATCTGCTCTTTAAAGCGGACAGAGCTTTCCTTCGGCTTGAACAGCCTGTTGAACAGATCACTCATGAGCTCCCTCCGCACACATTCTGCATTTTATGACCGCTATCCAGTTTTCACGGTACGATACAAGCTCGTATGACGGATCGTTTGCATATTTATCTGAATACAGTTTTCTGTTTGATGAATACCTGAGGTCAAAAACAAGATATTCCGTGTGTATAGGGTCGTTTTTGTAATTGTTGTCATCCATACTGTATATTATACGTCTTTGCGATGCGCCTGTGACGTACATCGTATTCGCCGCAACCGATGCATCCTCGGGAATATCATCAAGAACCTTGCTTACGTATTCGTGATTTTCACGGCTTATGGAGTAGTTTTCTATATAATTCGGCTTTTGAGCGACTGTGGCTGAGAAAAACAGTATCGCACCGCTTGCTGCAAAAACAGAAAATGTCCTTTTGAATGTATGCGACAGCTCTGAAAAATTCATTACAGAAAGGTACAGCAAAAAAGCCGCAGAGCCGTATGTGTACTGAAAATATATGCTGTGCTGATAAACGTAATCGGGCATAAGATTTACAAGAATGTACGGACCGAGCAAAATAAATCTGTGATATTTTTTCGTTATGAACGGCAAAAATCCGAGCGGGGCAAGCGTTTGCAGCATAAATATGATCTTTGAGCCGGATACGTCAGATGTTACGTCAAATATCTCGTTGAATACGTTAGCAGGGCTTATGATGACTGATTTAATAACGGTAAGAAGACCGCCGCCCTCTTCGTAAATGAAATTGTTGTATCTGTAGGACATTATTCCCGAATAGCCGTAATTTTCAAGATAAGATACGACTATCAGAAAATAGATCAATGATGTTGCAAGTAAAACGAGTCCTTTTTTTATATCTTTTTTTGATATGAGCATATATATAGCGGCGAACGCTACATATACGGGCGCATCCTCTTTTACGAGCAGAGTAAGAGCACCAAACGTCATAATTGCCCACCATTTGTTTTTTTCAATGGAGAAAAACAGCCATAAAAGCAAGGGAAGAAGAAATTTGTTTTCGTGCAGATCGTAATAGCATCCGCCTGCAATGCACGGATAAAATGCGTAGCATACTGCAAACAGAGCAGAGGCTCTGCGTGATAACGAAAACTGCCTGCATAAAAGCACAAGCGGTATAACTCCGCTTGCCAGAAGCAACGCCTGGCACACCTGAAGCGTTACAGGATGCGGAAATATAGCGTATATGGGCAGAAAAAGATAATATATCGGGGAAACGTGAATGTCAAAATGAGAAAGCAAAACCGCACGCTCGCACGTGGTGTACGGTATAAGCGTTTCCTTCATATAGTAGTACATTTGCGAAAATATACCGAAATCGAAGCAGGGGGTAGATTGAGTAAGTACCCTGAATGACGTTTGTAAACCCACGAAAAGCGCAAAGAATGCGATGCTCAAGGCACTTGCTGTGATAAGTGCGCCTTTGCCAAACGGAATTGATGCTTGCATATCCGAAAAGCAGTATTTACAAACGGCAAACAAAACACAGCAAACGGCAAACGTGAAATACATATTATCGCACGCAGGCACGCACAAAAGGGCGTAAAACATGAACGATGCGAACAAAATAAGCTTTTCTGTCTTTGTCTGCTCATAGATCGAAAACAGCACCGTCATAAGTGCGAATATCAAAAATATAACGGCTATATGCAATTTAAGGTCTACCGATGCCATATATTCAAATGACATAAAATCAGCTTCGCCCTTATTCAGCAATAGCATAAGACTGCATGATATGAGCAACGCAGTTATCAGACGGCGAAACGTTTTCTCCACCGTTATTTTCTTATAAAACCCTGTTAAGATCTGCATTTTATACCTTTTCTACGGTGTAGCCCATATCCTTGAGCAAGGAAGGAATGCCCGTATCACCGCACATATGAGCAGCGCCGACAACGAAAAATACCTTCTTTCCGTCCTTGATGTATTCGTCGGCAACCTTTGCCATATTGACATTTCTTTCGTCAAGCATCTGTTTTGAGATGATGTCGCTTTCAGAGCCGTCCTGCTCTATGCCCGAAAACATTCCCTCTGCATCATAACTCATAAATCCGAGTATGTCATCTCTGCCCCTTTGCCATACGTCTATAAGATAGCCGTATGAGGTCTGCAGATTCTGCTTTTGCATAAAGAGCTGCGATATTGAGCTTTCATAATATTCATCTGAAAATGACAAAAGGAGCTCTCTTTGAAATTCCTCCGATTCGACCTCAAGAACCTTTTTTCCCGAGGCATGAGCGGAATTCAGAAAATGTCTGTCGATGCCGTAATCAGTTGAAAATCTCGTTTCCTCTATAAAAAGCGATGATATAATATTGCTCCAATATGCTGCGCTGAGGTTGTCCATTGATTCGTTGTAAATACCCTTTTTCTGCAGATATTGCTTTGCAAGAGTATAAGTATCCTCGCTTAAATGGTCTTTAACGGTCGTGCCGTCGGTGTAAAGAAACTGTGCAAGATACATGCTTTTTTCAGCATCCGACCACTTTTCAGCATCCTTTTCCTGTTTTACTATATCGTATTCGACAGCAAGATACTCGCATTCATCATATGCGTCGGTTATTCTTTTTTCAAGGGGATACATACCGTCAAATCCTATGTGTATAGAGCCGAAAAGATACATAATATTTCCGTTTTGATCGGTCACCTTCCACATCGTCGGACGGTCGGCAGACGATGCACACGAGCATACACACGTTATCAGTATTACGATGCAAAGAGAAAGGCTCAGCAGCCTTGACTTGTATTTCATATATATTTCACCTCACAAATATTTCTTAATACATACGTAGTTAAGTATAACATAATTACGCCAGAAATGATTACAAAATTGTAAAGAAAACCTCTGTGTCGGCTTTTGCACGTATTGAACTATCTTTGTTTAAATTAAATTAATAAATTCGGTCAAATTATCTGTTGTAATTCATAGTTAAATATAATATAATAGTAGGACGAATAATTTACGGAGGATAAAAATGCTGCCGGCAGTAAAAAATTTCGTTATCTCGTTTGCGATAGCAGCGTTAATATTCGGTATCATAGGATTTGCTGTGACACCGTTTATGAAAAATGTAGTTGACAACTTCGGTATGTCCGAACAGTCCGATCTGACCGATGATACAAGCGGCGATGTACCGCCTGTCGATGTCCCGTCGTTACCTACATCAAACAAGGTGGATATTAACGCAGAATCGTTCACGATGATGATAGTAGGCTCGGATTATCAGCCGAAGGTGTTTGATGATTACCGTGCTGATATACCGATAGACGCTACGGCTGATGAATATATAGAGAATTCACGCCATTACACCGCTGATGCTATTCTGATAGTGCGTGCGGATAAGGAGGTAGGGCATTTTGTTATTACTGCCTTGCCGAAAAACACACATGTCGTTTCTCACGGCGTTGAAACGACACTTGCAGAAGCGTACGAGACGGTCGATATAGAGTATTTCAAGCAGCTGATCACATCAATAATCAGTCTGCAGATAGACTATCATATTGAAATGCAGTTTGATATGTTCAAGAGCGTTATAGATATGATGTATCCGACGGGAGTTATGTGCAATGTACCGCAGGATATGTATTACGTCAATGAGGAGGAAAGAATAATAACTCCCGGCTCATCAAACGAAATAGAGTACATATATGACAGTCAGGGCAATATCATTGAAACGATACTGCCGGGCGAGCCGTTTAAAATCGACCTCAAAAAAGGCACTTACAAGCTCGATGGAGAAAAATCGTGTCAGCTTTTGCGTTATGCTCAGTATGCAGAGGGTGAAAGCAAGCGTTGCCAGGTGCTTTCAAGTTATTTTAAATCCATTGCGGATTCTTCGTTTTCAGATCAGGGGCTTGTTCCGCTTACAAGTGCATTCAAGGTGATAATGAGCGGTAAGGACGGAAAAACGAATATCAATAACTCTGCAAGAGATAATATTATGACCGTGCTTTGCAATTACGGAAAATTTGACTCAAAGATACTTACCATTCCGGGTAATTATACGGAAAAAAACGGAAAAACGTATTTTGAATATACGTATTCAGCAGTACACAATATGTTTGCTCCTTACAAATAAGAGGTAAGCATTCCGACACAGTAAAAAATATATTAAACATAAAGGATCGGTTTTGTTATGAAAAACAGCGAAAAGACAATGGAAAAGATCGTAGCGCTTTGCAAGAACAGAGGTTTCGTATTTTCAGGCTCTGAAATATACGGCGGACTTGCAAATGCCTGGGACTACGGACCTTTGGGTGTTGAACTCAAAAATAATGTAAAAAGAGCCTGGTGGAAAAAATTCGTACAGGCATCGCCTTATAATGTAGGCCTTGACAGTGCAATACTTATGAATCCGCAGACATGGGTTGCATCAGGTCATGTTGGCGGCTTTACAGATCCCTTGATGGACTGCCGCGTGTGCCGCGCCCGTCACAGAGCGGACAAGCTCATTGAGGATTATGCCGCAGAAAACGGACTTGACATCAATGTGGGCGGCTGGTCAAACAGTCAGATGGCTGAATTTATCAAGGAGCATCATATAACGTGTCCTGATTGCGGTTCCGGCGACTTTACGGACATAAGAAAGTTCAATCTTATGTTCAAGACGTTTATGGGTGTTACAGAGGATTCCGCATCGGAGCTTTTCCTTCGTCCCGAAACGGCGCAGGGTATATTTGTTAACTTCAAAAATGTCGCAAGAACAACAAGAAAGAAGCTGCCCTTCGGTATAGGACAGATAGGTAAATCGTTCAGAAACGAGATCACTCCCGGTAACTTCATTTTCAGAACGAGAGAGTTTGAACAAATGGAGCTTGTGTTCTTCTGCAAGCCCGGCGAGGATCTTGAATGGTTTAAGTATTGGAAGGATTACTGCGGAGAATGGCTCAGAGCTCTCGGTCTTAAGGAAGAAAATACCCGTATGAGAGATCACGCAAAGGAAGAGCTTTCCCACTATTCCAACGCTACGACAGATATTGAATTTTTGTTCCCGTTTGGCTGGGGCGAGCTTTGGGGCATCGCTGACAGAACTAATTTCGACTTGACACAGCACCAGAACTGCTCAGGTCAGAGCATGGAATACTTTGATCCGGAAACGAATGAGCATTATGTTCCTTACGTTGTAGAGCCCTCGCTCGGTGCAGACAGAGTAACGCTCGCGTTCCTGTGCGATGCATACGATGAGGAGCAGATAGATGAAAAGGATACGAGAGTTGTAATGCGTTTGCATCCCGCGCTTGCACCGTTTAAGGCGGCAGTGCTTCCTCTTTCCAAAAAGCTCTCAGCAGAGGCATCAGAGGTATATGCAATGCTTGCGGATGATTTTGCGGTTGACTACGATGACGCAGGCTCAATAGGTAAGCGTTATCGCCGAGAGGATGAGATAGGTACACCCTTCTGCATTACGTATGACTTTGAGTCAAAGGAAGACGGATGTGTTACGGTTCGTGACCGTGATACAATGCAGCAGATCCGTATGCCTATATCCGAGCTTAAGGCATATATAGCTGAAAAGATCAAGTTTTAATTAAAAAGACGGCTTGCGGCATATAAACAATACCGCAAGCCGTTTGAAATATCAAAATGCTTTCATCAGTCCTTCTGGATAAAGGCGGGTGAGGGAATAAGCACCGATGTGTTTTCCTTTGCCTTTTTCCAATTTACCTCTTTGAATTTTATGTCTCTTTCATATACCAGCAGACAAGAAATTGGGGTATCTTCAAAATTAACATCGCCCATATAATACGTATCAAGATATACATAGTTGATCTTGTATACCTTTTCCATTCCCGTCTGCTCATCGGTATCGTAAAGAATGTTGCCGCCGTCTGATGTTGTTTCGTGTGCAAGTATCTTTCCGTTCTCATCTACGACAGCGGAGTTTTCTTCGTTGTAATCAACAAGCTCGTACGTGTTTAGGTCTACATTGTCGAATATGAGATATCTGAAATAATATCTGTTCGTGGACGTTGCGGTATACCTGTACGTTGAAATGCGTGTACCGTCCTCAAGCAACAGGGTATACAGAAACGGCTCGCCGTCAATGGTATCTGCGCCGTATTCATCCATAAGATCTTCCATAATGCTTTTATTGTATCTGACGGTCACCTGAAGCTGTTTTGTGGCAGGAAAATACATAACATCGAATATTGATATGTTATATCCGTATCTCATAGTACGGTCAGATCCGTCACCGACGGGTACGTTTTTATATTCGTCAATGAAAATGTGCTGCTCCTGAGTGTATACCTTGAAGCTGTCGCCAAGCTCTGCTTTCGCTTGTATTGCTTCCGGTGTCCAGATTATTTTTGTATCAGGCTCACTTGTGCAAAAACGAAGAATGAAAAAACCGTAAATGAAGATTATAAGGGCAAAAAAGGCATATTTGAAAACATTTTTGATTATTTTTGAAGCCTTTGACGGCTCAAATTCGGGATGATATTCGTTGTCTTCCACGTTAGTACCTCACATAATAAAATACAGACCTGTGCCATGCTGATATTATATACTGCACAGAATATGTATTCAAGAGAAAAGTATTTAATTTTTATGAAAAACGAAAAAATTATTGTAAAACAAAGAAGAAAAAGAAAGATCAGAATTGCAATTATCACCGTTTTGATTTCGCTTGTCGGTATAGCCTTGCTTTTATGGGTATTCACGTCGCTCGGAATTTACCTTGGCGATGTTGCGAAAAATATATAGATTTTTGCAATTTTGGATTTTATGCTATTGCAATTTTTTAAAATATGTGGTACAATGTCTAAAAATATTTCGGAGGTTATATAATGAAAAAATTATTATCACTCGTTTTGGCAGTTGTTACGATGCTTGCCGTATTTGCAGGCTGCGGTAATAAGACTGCTCCCACAAAGGTTATCGACATTAACCTTACAGAAGAAGAATATGCATTCGGCGTTGATAAAAATCAGCCCGAGCTTCTCACAGCGGTAAACGATTTCATCAAGGAGATCAAATCAAACGGTAAGTTTGACGAGATCTGTAACAAGTATTTCGGTGACGGTACTCCCACACCCGTTGAATCAAAAGCAGAGGATTCAACAAAGGATCAGCTCATTGTTGCTACAAACGCCGCATTTGAGCCGTTTGAATACACAGAGGGAAACAAGTATCTCGGTATTGATATGGAGATAGCCGCTCTGCTTGCTGAAAAGCTCGGCAAGGAGCTTGTTATAAAGAATATGGAATTTACGGCAGTTTGCCTTTCCGTAGGACAGCAGAAGTGTGACATCGCTATGGCAGGTCTTACGATCAAGGAAGACAGAAAAGAGCACGTTACATTCTCCGATCCTTACTACACAGCGTCCCAGAAGCTCATAGTAAGCGGTGACAACACTGAGTTTGATGCTTGCAAGACAAAGGAAGACGTTGAAGCTATCCTCAAAGCAAAAACAAAGGATACAAAGATCGGTTATCAGAACGGCACAACAGGCGCTCTGTACGTTAACGGTGATACAAGTGAGGACGGCTGGGGCTTTGTAGCTCTTCCTGTTGAGGGCAAGGGCTATTCAAACGGCGCGCTCGCAGTACAGGACCTTGTAAACGGTAACATAGATATGGTCGTTATTGACTCTGCTCCCGCAAAGTGCATAACAGATTCCATTAACGCAATATCATAATACAGTAAAAATATTATTTCACACAAACACCTCACCCTTCGGTGAGGCGTTTGTGATAGAATGGGTAATTCAATGGGAAATTTCGATAAAAAAGTAGAAGTCTTTATAGAAGAATTCATAGAGCACGACGGATACAAATGGGTCCTTGAGGGACTCAGAAATACCCTTATAATTGCCGTTATCGGTCTTATTATAGGTATTTGTATAGGAACTCTTATAGCGACCGTGCGTGTTATGCCTAAATACAAGCGTTTGCCGAGAATACTGAACAGCGTGTGCAACGTATACGTTGGCTTTTTCAGAGGAACGCCTATCGTCGTTCAGCTTTTGCTGTTTTACTATGTAATGCTTCCGCTTATCGGCGTTAAAATGACGTCGGTTGCAGTTGCCGTTATCGTATTCGGCTTGAATTCGGGCGCGTACATATCGGAAATAATGCGTGCGGGCATTCTTTCAGTTGACAGCGGTCAGATGGAGGGCGGACGCGCTATGGGTCTGTCGTTTTCCGCTACGATGATGAAGATAGTAGTACCGCAGGCGATCAAAAATATTCTTCCAACGCTCGGTAATGAGTTTATAGTGCTTATAAAGGAAACATCTGTTGTCAGCTTCGTCGGCGCTACTGACCTTTATGTTGCATTTAACTATATGGGCTCAAACAGCTATGAATTTATGGTGCCGTATCTTGTTATGGCGCTGATATATATCGTTTTGGTATTCTTCATAAGTATGCTGATAAAGATCATGGAAAGGAGTCTTAGAAAAGGTGATAAAGGTATCCAATCTGTGTAAATCCTTTGGTGAGCTTCAGGTTCTCAAGGATATAAGTATTACTATCAACAAGGGCGAAAAGGTAGTTGTGTTAGGCCCGTCAGGATCGGGGAAGAGTACGTTTTTGCGTTGTCTGAACTGTATGGAGGATCCAACATCGGGAAGTATAATCTTTCACGGCGAGGATCTTGCCGATATGTCTGTTGATATAAATGTCCACCGCCAGAAGATCGGAATGGTTTTCCAGCACTTCAATCTATTTAATAACAAGACTGTTATCGAAAATATTATGCTTGCGCCGCTTTATGTGGCAAAGCAAAGAGCAAGAAAAGCCAAAAGAAATAAGTTTTTCGGTAAGCCGTACGATGAAAGCGATCTTCAGCCGTTTTCTGAAAAAAAAGAGGAGATACGCCAAAGGGCAGAATACCTGCTAAAGCAGGTGAACCTTGAAAGTAAGGCAGATAATTATCCTGCGCAGCTTTCGGGAGGTCAGAAGCAGCGTGTCGCTATTGTAAGAGCACTTTGTATGAATCCCGATGTTATGCTTTTTGATGAGCCTACATCCGCGCTCGATCCTGAAATGGTCGGTGAGGTGCTTGAGGTAATGAAAAAGCTGGCACTTGACGGCATGACGATGGTCGTGGTCACACACGAAATGGGATTTGCGCGTGAGGTTGCAGACAGGATCGTATTTATCGACGAGGGCAGGATAATAGAAGAGGGAAGTCCTGAGGAGATATTCAATGATCCCAAAAGCGAAAGACTTAAAACGTTTCTTGCAAAGGTACTTTAAGTTTCAGTCAATTAAAAACACTTGCATACCGATTGCGATATGCAAGTGTTTTTTTGCTATTTGCAGATTAGGGATCAAGCTGATTCAATAAGACACACCGCGTGGGCTGCGATACCCTCACCGCTTCCCGTGAAGCCCAGGTGTTCTTCGGTTGTCGCTTTCACATTCACGCACGATGGAGAAACGCCCAGAACGTGAGCAATATTCTTTTTCATCATAGGTATGTGTGGAGCTAACTTGGGCGCCTGGGCAATTACCGTTGCGTCTATGTTTACGACCTTGAAGGAGTGCTTTTTCAAAAGCTCTCCGACCTGCTCCAATAACAGCATACTGTATATGCCTTTATATCTTTCGTCTGTGTCGGGAAAATGCTTTCCTATATCTCCTTGACCGAGCGCACCTATCAATGCATCACACACAGCGTGCGTGAGAACATCTGCATCTGAATGCCCCGCAAGACCGAAGGTGCATTCAATATTTACGCCGCCCAAAACCAGCTTTCTGTCTTTGTCCGTGGCGTGTACATCATATCCGTGACCTATTCTGATCATATCGATTCCGCCTTATTTCGTTTCTTTTCTGTGCTTCAGAATGCCTTCTGCAATGCGTATATCAGCGGGTGTTGTTATTTTTATATTTTCATCGCCTGTATCGCATAAAAAGACCTTGAAGCCCGCCCGTGTGACGAGAGAATTATCATCTGTTGCAGCAAATCCGTCATCCTTTGCGGAATACGCTGCCGCTCTGTATATATCAGTGCGGAATATCTGTGGAGTCTGTGCATGGCGCACAGTGCTTCTGTCAATATCCTCGCCGCTGATAAAACCGCCTTTGTCTGCTATTTTCATAGTATCCCTGGCACAGCAGCAAGCGCTTGCGCCTCCGAAGCGGTAAGCGGATATGCATACCTGCTCGATCATTTCAGGTGTTATAAGGCAACGCGCTCCGTCGTGTATACTGACAAACTCGCTTTGCTTGTCCACGTAAGCAAGACCGTTAAGAACTGACTGCTGACGTGTTGATCCGCCTGATACAACGTGTGTTATTTTTTTAAATTTATACTTCTTTATTATTTCGCCTATCTCACCGAATTCGTCCTTGCGGCAAACGAGAATTATCTCGTCGATATATTTGCACTTTTCAAATTGCTTTACCGTGCGCGCAATGATCGGCATTTTGCACACCTCCATAAGCTGTTTTGTCTTATTGGAGTTCATACGCTTGCCGACGCCCGCGGCAACGATTATTGCGCTGTTGAAATAGTCACGTCTGTCTTTGCCGAACAGTTTTGTGAGCAGACCTACCTTTTTCTTGCTCATTCGCTGTAATTGTAGCCCAAAAGAAGCGCTTTCTTGTTAAGCTCTCTCAATTCAGCCTTTGATTCGGGAACTGAAGCTGCCAGCTTTTCAGCAAAATAATCAAAATCGAATATTTTTGTCTTTGCAAGAACGTAACCGAGCATTATAACGTTTGCGAGCTTCGGCGCATTCATACTGTTTGCAAGCTCAGTTGCGGGAATACGGTATGCGGAAATATCGCTTCTTTCTGACTTTTGTGAAATAAGTGTGCTGTCGGAGAATACACATCCGCCTGCAACGACCTTCGGCTCAAATTTGTCGAAAGACGGAGCATTGAATGCTATGAGAATATCGGGTGTGCTTACGAGCGGCGCACCGATCTCATCGTCGGATATGATAACGCTGCAGTTACACGTACCGCCTCTCTGCTCAGGACCGTAGGAGGGAAGCCAAGTTACGCATTTACCTAACTGCATACCTGTCTTTGCGCACTGCTTGCCGGAGAACAGTATGCCCTGACCGCCAAAGCCTGCAAATAAAATTCTGCTTGTCATATTCTGTATCCTCCTATCAATATCCTGTCGTGTCTTTGTAAACGCCGAGCGGATATACGGGTTTCATTTTTTCTTCAACGAATTTCAAGGCTTCAACGGGAGAAAGACCCCAGTTTGTAGGGCAGGTGGAAAGAACCTCGACGATGGAAAGTCCCTTCTTATCTATCTGAGCCTGGAAAGCCTTCTTGATCGCCTTTTTCGTTGCCCTTACACCCTTAACGTCGTTTACTGCAACACGCTCAGCGTAAGCAACACCGTCAAGAGTTGACATAAGCTCGCATACATGCACGGGATGACCTTGAATATTCTTATCTCTTCCGTAAGGAGATGTTGTTGTTACCTGACCGAGCATAGTGGTAGGCGCCATCTGACCGCCTGTCATACCGTAGTTTGTATTGTTTATGAATATGATGGTGATATTTTCGCCTCTTGCGCCAACGTGTACCGTTTCAGCAGTACCGATAGCCGCAAGGTCACCGTCACCCTGATATGTGAAAACAATATCGTCAGGATGTGTGCGCTTAACGCCTGTGGCAACAGCAGGAGCTCTGCCGTGCGCTGCTTCTATCATATCACATTCAAAATAATTATATGCAAATACTGCGCATCCAACGGGTGCTACGCCAACAGTCTTTCCTTCAATGCCAAGCTCGTCAAGAACCTCTGCAACAAGTCTGTGAACTATGCCGTGCGTACATCCGGGGCAGTAGTGCAACGGAACATCGGACATAGCGTGGGGCTTTTTGAAAACAACCGACATTATTTGTTACCTCCCATTTCTTCGATCTTAGCCAGAACATCGTCTACTGTCATTATAGAGCCGCCCGTTCTTCCCAAAAACTCAACGGGCTTTGAGCATTCGATAGCCAGCTTTACATCTGTTATCATCTGACCCATATTCAATTCTACCGTAAGGAATTTGCTTGCTGTTTCGGACAGCTTCTTCAACTCGTCAGCAGGGAACGGTGACAGAGTGATAGGACGCAGAAGACCGACCTTTATACCCTTTGCTCTTGCAGCAGTAACGGCACTCTTGCAGATACGGGACGTTATACCGTATGCTACGATAACGATATCTGCGTCATCAGTCATAAACTTCTCATATCTTACTTCGTTTTCATCTATTTTCTTGTACTTTTCATATCTTGCAAGAACTGAATTTTCAAGCTCCTCGGGGTTAAGGAAAAGGGAAGTGATCATATTCTTTTTACGCTTGCCTTCGTGTCCGCATGCCGCCCAATCCTTTTCGGGAATGTCATTTCTTCTTTTGATAAGATCAAAGTCAACAGGCTCCATCATCTGACCCAAAGCACCGTCAGCAAGAATGAGAACGGGAATGCGGTATGTATCAGCAATATCGAACGCTTCGCTCGTCAGCTCTGCCATCTCCTGAACGGATGAGGGAGCAAGCACGAACAGGTGCATATCACCGTGTCCGAGAGCCTTTGTTGCCTGGTAGTAATCTGCCTGAGAGGGCTGAATACCGCCAAGACCGGGGCCGCCTCTTTGTACGTTGAGGATAACACAGGGAAGGTCACAGCCTACGATATAGCTTATGCCCTCGCTCTTAAGGCTTATTCCGGGGGATGAGGATGATGTCATGCAGCGTGTGCCTGATGCTGCTGCACCGTATATCATATTGATAGCCGCAACCTCAGATTCTGCCTGCAGGCAAAGACCGCCTGCCTTAGGCATTCTTTTTGCCATATACTCGGCAATTTCAGTCTGGGGTGTTATAGGATAACCGAAGTAGTGCAGACAGCCTGCCTTTATAGCAGCCTCGGCAATAGCTTCGTTGCCTTTCATAAGTACCTTTGCCATCTTTATGCCTCCTGTTCCTTTTCAATATCTTTTTCTACCGTAATAACGGCATCGGGACACATAGTAGCGCACATAGCACACGCAATACAAGAGCCCATATCCGTAACTTGTGCGGGGTGATAGCCCTTTGCGTTAAGCACGGAGGTATCAAGCGATACGATTTTTTTAGGGCATGCCACAACGCAAAGTCCGCAGCCCTTGCACCTTTCGGTGTTGAAGGTTACTCTGTTCATAATTCCTCCTAAAATATCTTTTTTGTTATGTTTTGCATAGCAAACACCCGATCGTTATCAATGACTGTATCACCCATAACGCAGGTGCATTTTATATCCAATCCCGAAATTCGCGAAAACTCCTCTGCGTAAGCGTATGAGGCTTCTATATCTTCCTTTCGGGTGAACATACCTAAATTTGAATTGTTGACGCAGCACGTGCATGAAAGTCTGCTTCTTGACTCGATCTGATGCATTATATCAAGCGCTCCGTCAGGGGCTTCTGTTATCGGACGGTACATATTGAATACGTATACCATCTCGTATCCGAAATCAGTTATTTCTTTGTTAAAAAAGCCTAAAGCGGCAGCGCCGAGACTGTCACCGCCAACGTCAAATATGCACGTTCCGCCGTTTTTTAAGCGGGGAAAGACTGAATATACCTCGGAAGGTATAGACGGTATATCTACATTTGTGTTTGCAAATACAGGCGCTATGACATGAATGCCGCACTTTTTCATAAGCTCATCGGCGTCTTTTGTTCTGAAATACGGATTAACGGTGTCAAGATCGACTATGGTTACATCATTTCCCGCTGATGCACGCTGCATTGCCAGATTGACGGCAAAATTCGTTTTTCCGCAGCCGAAATGGCCTGTTACGATTATCAGTCTTGATTTAAATTCCATACAAACACGCTGCCTATCATAATTTATCCCTTATTATATCATAAATCGCCATCTATTTTAATATAATAAGTGACGATAAAAATGAATTTTTTGTAAACTTTAGAGAAGCCACCTCTGCTTTTATCATTACAGCGAAGATCATAATTTACATTTTAAACTTGAATTATTGTCCGAAAACAGCTATAAAAGTTTTGTATGCTACGATTTGTTACGGAGGAAATATGAAATTCGGTAAGCGAAGACGGTGTTTGCTTGCACTTGTCGTTTTTGTTTTTCTTATTGCGGTATTCGTATCCTGTACGGTTTGGGAAAACCGCTTTCCTGAAACCGCTGAATATACAGTCAGGCAGCAGGGTATTCCATCTGCATTTGACGGGTTTAAAATAGCACATATATCAGATCTTCACAACGCTGAATTCGGACATGATAATGAGTATTTGATAAATGAGATCAAAGAAATATCTCCTGATATTATCGTTATGACCGGCGATATGGTGGATTCAAGCAGAACGAACATTGATATTGCCGTATCGTTTGCAGAAAAAGCATCGGAAATTGCTCCTTGCTATTACGTTACGGGCAATCACGAGGGAAGACTGAACTGCAAAGATATAAAGGAAAAATTCAGGCAAAGCGGTGTTACGGTGCTTGAAAATGAAGCGATCGTGTCAGAACGGAACGGGGAGAGCATAACACTTATCGGAATGGACGATATAAGCGTATATTCCAATGCTGACAGCTCTTTTTACGGTCTGTTTACGAAGTCAGCGCTTTTAAAGCTGACTGATACGGATAACTATACGGTGCTTTTGTCACACCGTCCTGAATTTGCAGAAGAATATTCAGCCTGCGGAGTAGACCTTGTCTTTTCCGGCCACGCTCACGGCGGTCAGTTCCGTTTGCCGTTTATCGGCGGCTTGTATGCACCTGGGCAGGGCTTTTTCCCGAAGTATGACGGCGGCGCTTATAATATCGGCGATACGGTCATGATCGTCAGCAGAGGGCTTGGAAACAGCAGAATACCGTTTCGGATAAATAACCGCCCGCAGATAGTTTCAGTATGTCTTGAAAGAACGGAATAGATTTAAATGAATAATATCCCCCGTTTTGTCAATACTGTTTTTACAGTTTTAAAATGGAGGATATTTTTATGTTCAAACACGAAAAAATGCTTTTTCATCCTGTGCAGGTGGAACGTCCGAATCCGCAGTATGCCGCGCTTTTGCACGAGCAGGTCGGCGGATGCAACGGAGAGCTTAAGGCAGCAATGCAGTATATGTCGCAGAGCTTTCGAATAAAGGACCCTGAAATAAAAGATCTGTTTTTGGATATAGCAGCCGAGGAGCTCAGCCATCTTGAAATGGTATCGCAAACTATCAACCTTCTGAACGGTCACGATGTTGATGCTGCAAAGGTTCCCGCAGGTGAAATACAAACACATGTGGTGCTTGGACTTAACCCGGGATTGATGAATGCATCGGGATATTCATGGACTGCTGATTACGTTTCCGTAACAGGAGATCTTTGTGCCGATCTGTTATCAAATATTGCCTCTGAGCAAAGAGCAAAGGTTGTATATGAATATCTGTACAGACAGATAGAGGATAAAAAGGTGCGTGAAACGATAGATTTTCTTCTGAACAGGGAAGAAGCGCACAATGCTATGTTCCGAGAAGCGTTCAATAAGGTTCAGAATACAGGATCAAACCGTGACTTTGGAACGACCAAGGCGGCAAAAATGTATTTCAGTATGTCAGAGCCGTCACCTCAGGACAGCCGTTTTACCAATATAGACGGTAAGCCGGTATCCTTTGAATAATAAAAATGCGTCCGTGCTGTTTGCATCGGACGCATTTTAAATTATTAAGGTCTGAGACCAAGACCGCCCTCAAGCGTAAGCGTTTCACCTGTCATATACTTAAAATCGCTTGATGCGAGCTGTACGCATACTCTGCCGATCTCCGCTTCAGCGTCAGCAAAATGCCCTGCGGGAGGCGTGTGAACATTCTTTTCAAATGCTTCGGGGTATGCGTTTTTGAATTGCTCAAGCTGTGCTGTCCAGGCAAGAGGACATATGACATTTGCGGTTATGCCGTCCTTTGCCCATTCGGTAGCTGCAACACGTGTAAGCCCTCTGATTCCTTCCTTTGCGGCGGCATAAGCACATTGCCCGTAATTACCGAACAGTCCTGCACCCGATGCAAAATTGATGACCGTGCCCTTAGTTTCCTTCAGATACGGATAACACGCCTTCATATAGTAAAAGGTTGCGTAAAGACCTGAATATACGGCAAGGTCAAACTGCTCTGTTGTGTGCTCGGCAATTGTCACTCCCGATGCCGATGCCTGAGCATTATTAATGAGAACGTCGATCCTTCCGAATTTTTCTATTGTCTTTGATATTACGTTGTTAACCACCTGCTCATTGTCGGCGTTTGCGTTTACGTCTGCGGCAATCGTGAGCACCTGAATACCGTAAAGGCGTTCAAGCTCCTCCTTTGCGCTTTGCAATTTTGAGACGTTTCTGCCTGTTATAACGAGGTTTGCGCCCTCTTTTGCATATGCGGTCGCGATTCCGTATCCTATTGAACCGCATGCACCGTTACTCAGTACCGCACGTCCGGCTCCTGTTATTATAGCGGTTTTTCCTGTTAAAGCTCCCATTTTATATCTCCTTTAAAAATATTGTTTTGAATAACACTGTAATTAAACCGTTTTATTATTGACCGTGCTTACAGCACGGCAATGTCGTATGATATATATTATCACCCGAAAAGACATTGTTTATCAAACAGATTATACCATAAATCGAGCCGTAAGTCAACAGTTTGCTAATGAAAGCACAAGTACTGAATATCATATGAAAACGGTATAGTGATTTCTCTCGTTGAGTGATTGAATGGAAGTGCGGCTGATAAGCACATTTTTTCTATAACACCAAACGCCCACACAAGAAACTGCAATACAAAACTCCCGTACAGAAGGAAGAGGAATATGCCTTGAAGGACGCGGGTTTATAAGACACGTGCAGTCGGACTAAGGAGTTCGGAACGGTTGGCTTTTAAATCTTCGGATCGTAAAATTGCGTTTTTCTGTTTTTAGTCCGTCTGACAAAAAATGCGACCTTTAAAAGCCGAATAAATACCGGATTTTATAATAAAAACACCATTGAGTCTGAACTTGGGGTTCAGATTTTAATGGTGTCTTTTCGGTAGCTTTGCGTATGATTTAAAAATCTTACATATTGATCGTGATCATATGCAAAACGCTTTGCTTATACGTTGGCAATCAATGTCGTCAGGGATTTTCTCTGACTTTCGGTAGGCTCCTTCAGTTTGCCGTTTTTCAGGAGGGTTGTGATGCAGTGTACCAGGAACCATCCGTCAGCGTGGAATACAAACTGCAATTCATACGCTTTAATTTTTCTAAGGTGTGCAGGAACCGATTTCAGTACAGCCTCGGCATAAGGTGCCTTCAGCGCCTCAAAGTCAGTTTGGTACTTTTCTTTGATTCGCTCTCCGATGGTAAGGAGTTCATTTTTTATTTCGTTATCTTGGAGAACGATTATTTTCCAAATGGTTTTGAAATCTTCATCGTAATCTCCTTTGAACTCCATATATCCACATTGGCAGAGCCATGCGTAATCTTCTTTTGAAAGCAGATTGTCATTTTCGTGTGCGTAGAGTGAGAGAATTCGTTTCGCATCTTCAGAATAGCGGAAACTATGATCATTATCGCGATTTGACCACTCACTGTCGATCTGCCAAAGTATGCGTTCTCCGTTTCCGTTCCACATAGGTCCACACCAGTTTTTCATATGCACGTAGTCGTCAGGAAGCACTATATCATCCGGTACGACAGCCGCATAGCAAATGTTATGCGCACCGTCCGGGCGGATCGTAGCAACTTCTTCAAAAGAAATGCTCTCATCCATCAATTTCTCACCGGAGCAAGCGGCGATATAAGGAATAAGTGACCAAAGAAGAAAGTTTTTATCTCGCAGCGGCTTTTCTCGTGTAGAGCCTGGAAGCATATGATTGCATAAAATGCGTTTATCGTCCAAAATACCGCTATTTATCAATTCATCATACAGATCATTCGCAAACAGCTCAGCAGCACGCTTGTACATATCGTTCTGCATGGTAAGCAATTCTGCAGTCGGCTCGCTGATGATGAAGTTGACAATGTACTTGTCTTTATTTGCCTGCAGAAAGCCGTATTCTTCAAGGAATTCAACTTCTGTTTCCACGTACACAGGGGAAACACCCAGGTCATCGGCAATCTCGTTAATAGTCTTTGCCGTATTACGCACACAATAGCAAATATTCTGAGCCAGTGTGGAACGGAAGAACTCGTCGGGAGATTTTTTGCCCACGGAACCACTGGTGCCGTATGAGTGGAATTTAATAGGGTTAAACTTAAGCTCGCTTGCTTTTCTCATCGTATCCATACCTCGTTTCAATTCTTTTTTAGCTTCAAACAAGTGCCATTTGACAGTGCCGAGAGGAATACCCAATTCTCTGGCAATATCTGCCTGCTTGCGATTTTCAAAATAATACGCAATCACTATTCTTCTTTGCAGCTTAGATAGGTATGCGATCTCAGTCTGGAGACGATAGATAGCGTCATGATTGTCGTCTGTATCCATCTCAGAGTACGGATCTGCGATCAGCTCCGCAACCTCATCAATAGAAACACCGACCATGCTTTTCGCAGTATCACGATAATAGTTGCTGAGCGTGTTATGGGCAACAGTCCAGATAAACTTTCCCATGTCCGCAACGTCATCCTTGATAAGGAGCGCACGGAACGCTCTTATCGCAATCTCCTGCGACAGATCCTCTGCATCGTGGATGCTTTTACACCTCTTCAGAGCAAATCCGAATATGGGCTTCAGGTATTCAGTTATAGTTTTCTCTACATCTTGTCTGTTCACTTTTTGGCTCCTCTTTGAAAGCTTTCACCCATATAGACACGCGAATTTGAAAAGGTTGGAGCTTTTTGAAAAATTATTTGAAATCGAAAATGCCTTTTACATTATAACTATACGCCGTAATGAGTACGTTTTTTGTACGATTCATAGCACTTTGTGTTCGTTTCAGCACTTTTTTGAAAAAAGTTTCTCGTTCTGTCAGTATATAGAATGATCGAGCAAACGTCTTGCAATGCGGAGCGGTTTACTCTCCATATAAGTAATGATCGATTTTGGTCAAAAAGTCAAGGGGTGCGCACCAACTTTTTTGATTCAAATTGGAAACATTTTATGACGAAAATGCACGTCCGACATTACTGCGGACGTGCTGTGCTATATCGTGTTATAAAGACATTTGGATTTTTTGCCACAGCCAAACATATTTTTCCGTCAAAGGATCATTTCTTTTTCTTCAAAATGACAAACACATTTCTTTTGTCGCTTTGAAGAAAGGGCTATCATGGCTTGATAGCCTTCCTTTTTTGAAAAGGGCGGTGGCGGAATTGACCGTCACCGCCCTTCGCTTAAAGGTGTGGTATCAATTTACTTTACGGAAAATTTCTTTTTTCCAACTACAGTTGCCACAACGCCAAGTCCGCTTACAAACAGCAGAGCGATCCAAAGGATCATGTTGCTGTTATCGCCGGTCTCAGGATTGTCGGGATTGGTAGGAAGACCTACGTCGTATTCACACACATCGCACTTGCCGTCGCTGTTTTCATCATTGTGAGCTGCGCTGTTAGCCTTGTCACCGCAAGCACACTCATTCCAATGGTTATCCTTATCTGACTTCCATTCGGTGATGTAGCTGTGAGTGTTGGCAATTACGAGAGCGTCCTTTGTAGTTTCAATCTTGTCAGCGGTGAAGTAGGTGTCGCACTCGTCACAGAAGTAATGAGCCTTCATACCGTCCTTCTGTTCGGCAGCAGTATGAACAGCAGGTTCTTCCTGAATCAGTTCGCCGTACTTGTGACCTGCCTTTATTACTACACTTTCCTTATCGGTAATTTCAACAGAAGCAGAATCATCCTCGAAATACTTGCCGCAGGAGCACTCGTAGTACTCGATGTTACCGTCATCAGTACAGGAAGCAGGATTTGCCTCAACCTTTGTCAAATGGTTTTCATGAATGTGACCGAGTTTAGGAGCGATCAAGTGACCGCAAGCGGAGCACTTCTGGTCCTGAGTCTCTGTCGGAGCAGGAATGTCCGGAGTATGAGGCTTCACAGCATCCTGTGCGCCACATGCGCATAGATCAGCGTGCCCGTCATCGCCGATATAACCATACCGGTCGTCATAGTTATGAGAAGGTGTAGGAATTACGAGTTCGGACTCGGTAGTTGCAACCTTTTCGGCGGTAAAGTAGGTATCGCAGACATCACAGAAGTAGTGAGCCTTCATACCTGCCTTCAATTCGGTAGCAGTGTGCTTAGCAGGAACTTCTTCGACGAGAGTACCGTATGCATGACCTGCAGCAATCTTGCCATCGCCTGCCTTCCAAGCAGCGATATCAGGAATCTCTACGGAAGCAGAAGCATCTTCAAAATACTTGCCGCAAGAGCACTTGTAGTGAGCCTTGTAGCCGTCCTCGGTACAAGTTGCACTCAACTTAGTAACAGGAGTCAGGTTGTTCTGATGGATGTGAGCGGGAACAGGATGAACAACGATCTTCTTGTAGCTGTTGTGGTTTGCGGCTACATATTCGCCAAGAGCGCCGTCTGCGGTTGTGGATGCCTGGATATTCATGCCTTCTGCAACGGTAAATCCTGTGGAATATTTAATCGCCTGTTCGATACTTGTTGCCGTGACATTGCCGCCTAAAATCTCCACATAGCCATAGAGCGACCACAGGCCACCATACTTGCCGGAAGCGGTCACATTACCGCCATTGATTTTAATATCATGGAGGTGGCAGTAAATACCGCCCAATCCACCGGTGCTAACTATGGTGCCGCCGTTCACGGTGAGGGTATCGTGGGAGTAAATACCGTTGTCGGTACCTGTAGCGTTGAGACTGACGCTGCCGTTAAAGGTGAGGGTACCGGTGGCGTAAATACCGTTGGCGGTACCTGTAGCGTTGAGGCTGCCGATGCCGTTAAAGGTGAGGCTATCGCTGTCACCAATAAAGATTGCCTCAGAGGCGTTCTCTGTCTGCTTCAGGGAGTTGGTGCCCACCAGCTCCACGGTCAGATCCTGATTTGCGTATACGGTTGCGTAATAATCGCGACTGTCGTATTTGTATCCCTCACCCTCGTAGCTGTAGTTATTGAGGGTCAGAACGCCATCCTTATAGTAAGCATAGCCGCCGGAAGGCTTGGTGGTCTGGGTCTTGGTTGCGCCAACGGCAAGATAATCGCCGTCATTCATACCCACGCCGCCGACCCAAACAGAGTAGTTTGATTCCGCACTTGCCGTTATGACGCCTGCGGGTATCATACCTGCGAGCATTACCAAGACGAGCAGCAAACTAAGTATTCGTTTTTTCATTTTCATTTCTCCTTTTTCAGAAATTTGTTTTGCCCGGCAGTAAGTAAGCCGCTTTCTCCCGCTGCCGAACGATCGGGAGACGCATGGACGTTTTCTGTGGTACAGGAAAACGGTTTTGGGTTCAATTCAATCGCTGCCACTGCCTTTCGTCTTACAGACGGCGATGCCTTCCAGTAGTTTCATCAGCACCGGCTCTACACCGTTCGACCATTGGTATTTTTCGGTTACCACGATCTGACCGTAGAGATACAGTGTCTTGCCGTCATCGTCTTCCAATTCTATATGGAAGAAAGCGCAACGCTCGGTAGCACTGTTACTGCGCCGCTGGTGGATGTATTTTCTGCCCTTGCAGCATTGGTGGCTGACTGCATTTGCGCTATCATTGCTCAAGGAAAGCATATCACGCATCTGCATTCCTTCTTCAAAAGAAACGTTGAAGGTTTCCTTTGCATCTGTAATGAACAGCACCCTGTGTCCGAAAAGTCCGTCCGTGTGATATTTCAGCTTCGGCGGAATGACAAGGCTGAAACTGTCAAACAAGCGGATCTCCCTATTCGATTGTAAAATCTTTGCCATTTCGCACCTCCCTTACAGACTATCCACGATATCCGCAAGATAGGATGCGGAAATGGAGCCGTAAATGAACTGATCTATGAGGCCGTCCTTCTTTGCCTGCTTGACCTGCTTGGCTATCGCCTTTTCTGCATTTTCATCTACGATAAAGACGATCTTGCAGTCAGGGTTCTGTGCTTTTACTGCATCACGAATCTTTTGCCTTTCGGACAGCAGCCACGGCGTATAGCCCGTGACCTCCATCAAGAGAGCATAGGGGGCGATCCATTTGCATTCGTCCGCAACCTTGTCGGGTGAATCTATCGTATATGGCTGAAGACCGTTTCCTGAATTGCGCAGAGTATCTGCGATCGCATTGCAAAATAAGGAATTCTGCATATTTATCGCAATTCGCCTCACAGCATCACCTTCTTTCGTCTTAATTAGTTGTGCTTTACCGACCGTGTTTCTTTTTAAAGCTTCCCACCACGATCTGATAAACGCTTATTGAAAAGCCGTCAACATCTGCCTTTTCAAGTATTCTGCCGTCGGTGCAAAACACCTCAATTTTTACAGTTGGCGCATCAAGCACCTCAACACCGTCAAAGAAAGAATTATCCGAATTATCGTTTTTCGTAACGTCGGGAAGCCCCTCGGGGCAAAGAGCATATATCGCTTCCGCTTGTTTTTTGGAAATGAGTATGCCCTCGTTTTCCTCGTATTCCGTTCCGTCATTCCCGCGGAGGTCTCCCGTCACGGCGAGACCTCCGTTTTTTGCATCAATTCTTATATTGAAATTGTGCTGTGCGTAGCTGTCCGTTCTTGACACGGTGAACGAATCCCAGCTTTTAGGATTTATCATTCCGTCACCGTCAAGAATATACCGCCTGCGGCGAATATATAATACGAGCGCCGCTACTGTAAATATTATTACTGTAAATATTACGGAAAGAGCAGGTATTATGATAAAATATTTCAAGCTATCCACCGTATCAGATCACGCCCACGGATCTGCGGATTTCGGAGGGCGGATGCTCAAAAGCAGGAACTGATCCCACAAAAGCCATTGTCCGTCTGCCTTTTTGCGAAGTACGATCTCACGCGCGTTATCTGCGCCGCCGCTTCTGATGTGAAGCTTTTTATATCCCTCGCTTGCATCAGCGTAAGGGCCTGCTTCTATTGTCAGCTTGAACGGCTGCGCAGGTGTATAATCATTTTCGGGAACAGCGCCCTCAAAATATGAAAATGCAACGTGATGTCCGTCACGGAAACGGTCATTTAAAAATGAAATATCGTAATTACTGAGCGGACGGGGTCCTCTGAGCCAGTTGAGCATTTCCGCACCGATATTCTTGTCCGCGGCATAAACGCAAAGAGCGCACACGGTCAACGCGGCTGTCTGAAAAGGGTCTGTCAGTGCCGCCTCGGGCAAAGCCTGCATTTCAGCAAGGCTTTCGGGAAGTCTTGCAAACGTAAACGTTTTTGTACTTATGCTTGAATTTGGATCCGTTGCTTGTGCATTCGATGCGTTACCGTTGAGCTTATCAAAAATAGACATATTTTCTTTTTCCTTTATGAATTTTGGATATTATATTTATTTCTTTTTCTTAAGGACGATTACTGTTACACCGACGCTGATACCTGCAACGGCAACAACTATAAGCAGAATTGCCCACCAGGGCATACCGCCCTTGTTTTCACCGTCCGTATCGTCGGGTGCTGTTGTTTCGGCAGGCTTGCTTTCAGTCACAGCGGGTTCCGTTTCAGCATTAGCACTCGAATATCCGCAAGCATCGCACTTGCCGTCGTTGTTTTCATCATTATGTGCGGAAACGTCTTTCTTTTCGCCGCAAGCACATTCGTACCAGTGCTCATTTTCATCTGATTTGAATTCATCACCGAAAGCGTGTCCCGTTGCAACGAGCTTAACGCTTGATTTGTCTTCTATCTTTACATTACCCTCGGCATCCTCAAACCAATCGGAGCAACCGTCGCATATGTAGAATTCAGCATTACCCTCTTCCGTGCAGGTTGCAGGCTTTGCCGATATTTTCGTAAGGTTGTGAACGTGGTTGAGTGCAGGAGTTATAATGTATGCACATTCAGTACACTTCTGGGGTGTCGTTTCCGTGGCTTCTGCGCCGGGTGTATGAGGAATAAGCTCATCGTGAGCACCGCATACGCAAGCGTGTGCGTGGCCGTTTTCGTCCTGATAGCCCCAATCTGTGCCGAAGCTGTGAGAAGCTTTGATTATAACGCTGTTTTTATCCTTTATTTCAGTAGAAGCCGATGCATCCTAGAAATATGTACCGCAGGGGCACGAATAATACTCGCTGTTACCGTCTAACGTGCATGATGCAGGCTTAGAGGCAACCTTAGTCAGATTATTTTTGTGAATATGGCCGAGGCTGGGAGCGATAACGTAACCGCACACAGTACATTTCTGATCCTGTTTTTCCGTAGGAGCTGAAATATCGGGTGTGTGCTTTATAACGGTATCGTATTCTCCACAAAATGAGCAGACGTGTGCGTGACCGTCAGCTTCCTTGTATTTCCAAGCAGTACCGAAATTATGGCTGTGAATCGTGATCTTCTTATAGCTA
>JAZPYO010000030.1:0-3811 GCA_045544195.1 Eubacteriales bacterium | reverse complement strand
ATGAGCAAGCCTGCGGTATTCGGCTGTTCCTCCGCAATCAGCACATCCTCGGGCGGCTGATCTGCTTCCACGCGCGGCGTCCAAACGTCGTCGCTGTCGATCACTCTGATGAACACCTCGTCACTGATTTTGTATTTGCCGCTGGTCGGAGGAGCGACTTCCTGAATCCGCACCGTTCCGTAGGGCAAAACAGGCGTTTGCGTGATAGAGTCGATATACAGATCGGAACCGGAAACCTTGCTTTCCTCTTTGTATGAGATGAATCCGCGGTTATCCGTTTTGAAAACCCATGTCCGCAGGGGCTTCACGCCGCCTTGTATCGCTGCATTTAATTCGTTTTCAGAATAATAATATCCGTCGAAGTATTCCATGCGATACTGCGCGCCCGCAAGCTCCGCAGGATCGTAGCTGCCGTCAACAAGCCCCGCAGCCTGCTTTTTCAGAATGATGTTGATAGGGTCGTTTCCGGGAAGCTCCGTATATTCCGCGCGGTAAATCTTTTGACCGCTCGCGTTTTTCTCGCCCGAGTCTTTCAGCTGCAAAATATCCGTGCTGCGCTCATAACCCTTCGGCGCTTCAAGCTCCTTGACATAATAGGTCTTGTCAGCCGGCACCGCGTTCGGGCTGTTATATACCGCGTATCCGTCATCGGTCAAGCCGGCGGAAACCAGTTCGCATACGAAGCTGTCGTCACTGCAGCTGCTGTTGGAATAGACGGCAAACTTCGCGCCTTCCAGAGAATACATCTGATTATCCTCCGTCAGACAGGTATCCGCGGATTTCTTGATAACCTGCAGGCTGATGTTCTCCGTGTTCGTGTATAGCTTCAGGTACAGGTCGTAGCTCGGCACATCCGCGCCTCTCGCGTAGCACTGTTCCCATTGTGTTGACGATTCACCGCGGCAGATCATCAATCCGCCCTGACCGTTCGCAACCAGCGTTTTGTAGCCTCGGAACAGCGGGTGGTTGATTTTGACAGTGATCGGACTGTCCTTTGAAATCGCCTTTGACGACGTAAACTTGAGAACACATTTATTTGATGAGTCCTTTGATACGGAACAGCTGACGCTTTGATCGGATATGGTAATATCCGAGGCTTTCAGATTCAGCTCGGATTCCTTCTCGCCGTTTGTGCCGTCTGTGTAGTAGTTATATCTGAGTACGCCCATGTTATCGACAAAGGTGTACTCATATTTGCCGGTCGAATAATTGTATGACATTGGAAGTTTGTTGGCGTTTTTCTCAGTGAATGTCATACAGTCGCTCGAATTGTTTACGGCAGGACGCGTCAAACAGAGCTTTACCCATCCGACGATATCGTTATACGCCGTGTTGATAGTGGAAATCTGCGGATGACCGCTGCCGCCGCCCTTGAGGTAGGTGCTTGGCTGGAAATTCCCCTGTCCGTCAACGGTATGAACCGAAAAATCGTTAGTATCTCTGATACCTGTTATCGTCTCGTAGACAAGCAGCTGCGTTGCGTAATAGTACGCCTCCTTGGAATCTCTGCTTGAGGGAATGCGTCGGTTGCCGTAGCCGTTTGCCAGCACCTCGTTGAGCAGCCGTCTGGTGCTCGCGTCCAAACGCATATATTTGTCATTTGTTGTAGCGTCTGTCGAAATGATATCGCCGGAGCTGGACAGTTCAACTCCCTTTTCGGGCTCAATGCAAAAAGCAAGGTGATCGGGAGCGACCAGATTTCCGCTCTCCGAATTCAGCTTGAAATAGTGCATCGTAAAGCCCAGATCCTGCGTAAACTGAACGGTTTGCGTGCCCTTCGGATAGTTGTAGCTGACGGTTTTCGCCCACTTAACTGTGCTTCGTTCAACAGTTCTGGTACCTTGCGCAGCAAAAACACCGACCAGCGACGACGCGGTCAACACACAGGCTAATGCCGTGGAAGTTAATGCTTTGAGAATTCTCTTTTTACCCAAATTTAATTCTCCTTTCGTTGTTTTATAAAGTTTGCCGGTTTCAGCATAATGCAAGCATAAGCATCATCCTTTCAAAGTGAAATATCTATGTAAATATCACAATGATATTATTGTTATTCCTCTTTATGGTTATTAGAAAGCATAATAAAAACCGATCACCACGAATCAGCCGTTTTCTTATAATTCAATTATATCACACCTAAACGTTAAAAAATGCTGACTTTGTTGCTCGAATAAGTTCCTCATTCTAATGACGACTGCTGAACGCCTACCGCAAAAGCAGCAAACTTATTCCCCAAATTTAAAAAAATATTGATTTTGGGGAATGTATCGAGTATAATAAGAATATATAAACAGATGGAGAGATCGCAATGAAACTTATTGAACGCACGGATTATATGAATGAAATCAAGGAACTATCGGGAACGCCTGATATCAAAGTGATTACCGGTGTGCGCCGATGCGGAAAATCGAAGCTGATGGACGCATTTGTTCAGTATATTAAAGGCTTTGATAAAGACGCCAATATCATACACATCAATTACAATCTTACGGAATACGAAAACCTGCTGGAATATCACGCTTTGGAGGAATATGTCGAAGACCGCTATAGGGAAGGTCACATCAATTATCTTTTAATTGACGAAATACAAATGTGTCCTTCCTTTGAAAAAGCGATTAACAGTCTTCACGCAAAAGAGAAATATGATATTTACGTCACCGGCTCCAATGCTTTTTTACAGAGCAGTGATCTTGCCACCCTTTTTGTTGGCAGAACCTACGAAATACATCTGTTCCCGTTTTCATTCAAGGAATATCTTGCTTACTTCCCGAACGCAAACATCTATGCGGCTTTCACCCAATATATTACAGAAGGCGGTATGGCAGGATCGTATCTGTACAAAAACGAAACGCAAAAATACAGATACATCAACAACGAAGTGCTCAACGCACTGATCGTTCGCGATATCATCAACAAAAACCGTCTGCACAACGAACCGCTTTTACAGGCACTCATTGACTATCTGATGGATAACATCGGCAATGTCACTTCCATCAGAAGCATCACAAACACGTTATCTTCCAATATGACCAAGGCTGATCATAAGACTGTCAGCAAATACATCGATCTGCTGTGTAAGGCGTTCGCGTTTTACCGAATCAGACGTTATGATATCAAAGGGAAAAAATATTTACGCTCGGAAGACAAGTATTACCTCTCTGACGCGAGCTTCCGGTTTGCAAGGCTCGGCACCAAAAACATGGATTACGGACGCGTACTGGAAAACATCATTGCAATCGAGCTTTTGCGCAGAGGATATGAAGTTTATGTCGGCGTTCTTTATCAAAAGGAAATCGACTTTGTTGTGATGAAGCAGGGTGAGAAGCGATATATTCAGGTTGCGAACGATATTTCCGACCCCGCAACCTTCCAAAGAGAAGTGACGCCATTGCTTCAAATCCGAGACGCTTACCCAAAGATACTGATTGCCAGAACCTATCAGCCTCGTTATCAACACGAGGGAATTGAAATTATTGACGCGGCTGATTGGATTGCCGGCTCTTAAAATTCCCCAAAAATAAAAAGTTTTAAGATTTGGGGAATATAATTTTCAAATCCGCCATTCAATTCTTTGAAAAACGATCCAAATAAAAAGCAGTCCTGTTCAACTCAAAAAAACAGACTGCTTTTTCATTTTGATTTTATATTTTGCTGAATAATTTTTCACTGAATTTTATTTTCAGTACCATCCCGCAGCTCTGATCAGCTTCTTTTCCGTCCAAGCCTCTTTGACGATTCTCGTCTCGTAGTGGCTCTCTTCGGGCACGTTGACAGTTTTCGTACCCGTCTGAACGGTGATATAGCCGCTGTGGTA
>JAZPYO010000029.1:0-1757 GCA_045544195.1 Eubacteriales bacterium | reverse complement strand
AGAACTCCCGGAAAATGAGAACCAAAGGGGATAAGATGAGCTTTCGCCATATTATGGCATAAAAAAAGAGCCGCACAAAGCGGCTCTTCAGCTTGTCAATAATAAAGAACAGCGGGATAGCAACTTACCCCGCTGTTCGTGTTTTCTGAATGATTACGGAAGATCAACATCGTTTCCGGTATAAAGGTATCTCAAATGAAAGCCCGCATCCAAATCCCTTATATCTGAATAAGCGATCGTCACGCCGTACTGCACAGAGATATCGAGCCCCTTGTCGCCGAAGCCGTACACATAATGGTAACGCGGATGTGCATCCTCAATCGGTTTCGGCGTTCGCCGCGTGACCCAGGTTTCATTCTGACAGAGATACGCTTTTTCGGCGATTCGCTTAATCGTGTTGCCAGAGGGCATGGCTTTTGTCTTTTTACTGGCACCGCTGCCCTTGACATAAACGTCTTCCCACACGCCGTCTTTGTATTTCCCGATATAAGACTCCGTGACCTTGCCTTTTTTCATAATGACGTACCAATAGGTATCGCCCTTTCCGCCGAGGATGTGATCGACGTCGTCCCGGTACGCCTGATAATACTCAAAGCCGCCGTTATCTTCGACGAGCTTTATAAAACGTTCTTCGAACACGGCGCCGCTCATTCGTGCATCAGAGCTTCCAGATCAGCGTCGGATTTGACGGTGAGCTCATTTTCGTTGTAGAAACGGGTAAGCAAGGTGGCGATGGCTTTTCCCTCGTAAGTGAAGACGAAATCGTAATAGCCGGGTTCGCATTCTTCCTTATTCAGATAGAAGCTGCCCCATTCCGTTTCATCTGGATTTTCCGCATCCTCGGGATAATGAAGATCGCAATAGTTTGCAAAGTTCGGATCGAGGTCGGAGAATTTGGCTTTGTTGTAATACTCCCGATCGTCGCGGTGCTTGAGGATCCATACGCGCAGAGCGAATTCTTTGTCGGTATCAGGGTAGAATTCGACCCACTCACCCAGTTCAAAAATGCAGCGGACGTCGGTCAGAGAGGACTCTTTTCCGTTGATGCCGTCGTAGCTGCCGGTGTTTACACCTTTGATGGCCACGCCGCGAAGGACGGACGGATCCCTGTCGTCAAGTTTTATAAGGTTTATAACGCCCGGTACCATTGTCACATCAGCCGTGTTTCCGGAAGTTTTTTCCGGGACGTTGTTTTCCGAATTGCTATTTCCCTCAGCATTATTGTTTGCGGTACTGCTTTGCGAGTTATTTCCCGCGTTGCCGGAAGGCTCCGTGTTCCCCGAAGAGCCGCAGGCTGCGAGTCCCAGTACCAAAATTAATGCCAACATGATTGCTAAGATTTTTTTCATTGTGATAATTTCCTTTCACTATAAATCATCGATCCATCCACAGTTTGAAAAAACATGCCAAGGTGAACCGTATACAGTAGTATTTTACAGTGAAAAACTGATAAAAACAATATAGCTCTTTGGGTAGGTAGTGAGAAAAAAGCCTATTTCTTTACGTCAAACAGCTTAAAAAGCTCAAACCTGCTGTTTATTCCAAGCTTTTTATAAAGCTCAGAGACATGAAGCTTGATCGTGGATTCTGAGAGATCCAGCTCCCCTGAAATCTGGCGGCGGGTCTTTCCTTCAAGAAGCAAAAGGGCCACTTCTTTTTGACGAGGCGTTAGCTTGTACGGCTCAAACTGATCCAGTTTTTCATTAACTGCTTTCTGCATCTCAGCCTTGTTCATATCGTTCAGCCAGAGCTGTGAG
>JAZPYO010000028.1:0-58085 GCA_045544195.1 Eubacteriales bacterium | reverse complement strand
CGTTATTTTTACGTTGTCTACAAAGTCCCACACATCCTCAGGCAGGGGATTGGCTTTATCCTTGTAAACTGTCAATTCCTCTTCCCATACGTCACAGCGCCATTTTGCGCGAAAATATTCGCTCTTTCGCTCTTCCATATGCTTCATATGGATATCGCCTGTCATTTTACTGTGCTCTATCGGCATGGAGTGCTTTTCTATTTGCTCATACATCATTGTAGCCAGAGAATCTCTTAAAATCTCAAGCCCCTTATTTTTTTCGTACTCATAAAGATTTAATGGTTCTGCCGCTCTGAAATAAATAGTATCAGCGCCTACCTCGTGAAATACAGACAGCGGGACAACAGGAACTTTAAGTTTTTCGGATAATACATATGAACCTGCAAATAGCTTTTGAATTAACAAATTTTCGGTATTATTCCAGCCGCCCTCCGGATATATTAAAACGCTTGTTCCTTCTTTTAAAAGACGCTCCATTTTTTTGACAGACTCTTTTCTGCTTTCACTATCTTATCTGTCAACGTATACCATTCCATTGTTTTATCTATCAAAATATTCTCTTATTTAGATTATCATCAATATCTTCTTTGATAGTCTCTCTGTTTTTCGATTTCAAGTACTTTTCGAGCATACAGAACACTATCCATATTGCCGAAATGAACATCCTTTATATTAGCAACAGCCTTCCATACATCTTCGGGTAGAGTAATATTTTTTGATCTGAAATCTCCCTGAAGTTCGATTTCACGATCGTAAAATGGTACGGAAGCGGTATGCTTGGCAATATAATTTTCCCACACTTGCTCTGAAGTTTCGTTTTTGCCTACGATATTTGATCGCTGTGCTTCGCCGTATTTTTCCATCATAATGTAATACCATGTTGCAATCGTATCCCGTATCAATGCAAGTCCATCTTGCTCAGACAAGCCTTCCATACTTATTGGATCGGCAATGACGGTATGTATAACATTGCCACTGTATTTTTTTTGTGGGTCTTTGAGGTAGTGTATAACAGGTACGATTTTTCGCCCTGTTTCCTTTGCTATTTTGTAGACACCCGGCCACATATCAAGAACTAATTTTTCGGGAGTTTTGTTCCATACTCCTTCGGGAAACATTATTAAATCAGTACCGTTTTCCAACAAAAATTTGCATTTTTCAACAGAAGATTTGCGACTTGCTTTTACTTTTCTATTACAAAGAACAACTCCGTTTATATATGATGTTACGCCGTCAAAGGTATTAAAAAACATTGGCAAGCTACCTAACAGTATGTAGGAATGTCTTGCGCTAAGAACCGTTGCCAATATATCGTCCTTAAAGCTATGGTTTCCGCACCAAATTACACTTTCGTCAGGCAACTCCACCTGTTTTTTTTCAAACACTTGCTTATGCTTAAGAAATAACGGACCTACCATTTTTACAATCGGATTAATCATGCGACGTATAGCTATACCTTGTTTCGAGAATACATCATTAGTATCATTCGATAAAAGATACAGAAAATTTTTGTTTAGAATGCGAAATAATAACGAAGGAGGCTTGTCTGCAAAAATATCTGCCTGCGACGATATACTTTCACTGTATTCCGATGTAATTACTGCTTTTTCGCCAATTAACATATAAAAAATTTCACCTCCCTTGTTCTATAATAATGCCTCTTAAAAACAACATAATCGACATTATGTTGTATTCAATATCTAAAATTATATTTATACATAGGTGTAGTATCAGAAACCAATATAAAAGTCAACTGCTTCAAAAGAGAGATCGCCTGTTCCTTTGCAATGGCACGATCGGTTTTATTGCGTGTTTCAAGGGCAATAATTCCGTTTAACCAAAGCATAAGACCGTCAATAGAATGGTAATAAGGTCCGGGGTCGCCGAGAAAAAGATAGCACGGGTTACGGATAGCCTCAAAAAGTCTCTCGATATCTTTACCGCCCACGTGAGAACAAGCGTAAATCGTCGGACGATTGCCCTTGTTCTTGCGTTTGTCCTCAAGAACAACTACCTTGCGTTTTTCCAATATTCGCACAGCTTTAAGCGCGTATATCAAACCGTAATGCATAAAGTTGTGAAAACGGATATGCGTTGCCCAAGGACCTTTGCGGTTATACCGTTCCTCTCGCCTCAAACGGAAGTATTCGTTAACTACTTGCTGGTCTTTTGAAAAGTATATAGGAAAGTTCATAAATATACGCTTTTTAGTACCCAAAATACGTTTCCTCGTCAACAACATAGCAATTTCCGTTCTTGGAAACTACAATGACGTCGTCATTTGCGATATGTCCAACCTGACATTTTCGAAGCGTAACTGTACAATTATACTCCGTTCCGTCCCCAAATGGATCTACCACACAAACCTCTAGCGACTGATTCTCATCTAGCCACAAAACATATGGAAAACAACCATCTTTATTACTTGAATAGTCGCCATGCCAAATATCGCTCCATGACCACTTGATCAGAAGGTTGACGTCTTCCAAAAAACGTCCATCTGAATCAACTACACGAAAGGAAGACGAAGGCATATATTCAAGATTATCTTTTGTCAACCCTAAGTGCAGTCGAAATATTTTATCTATCATATTAATCGAGGATAGCATGATCCCATCGCATTTTGCTTCTTCATATCCGTCCAGCAATATGTATAGTGTAAATTCAACCCCTGTTGGAACATCTTCAAATGTGAGCAGTCCATTCTCAACCGAATAATCACAGTACTTTACACCATAATCGTTTTGCAATAGATATGCCTCTGCAACGGTGAAATCGCTAAAGTCTGGTCCAAAACACCGTAAGTTATCCGCTCCATCGACTACTTTTACAAGTGACTCATAAAACTGAACTGAGAGATTCCCAAAATCTGTTGCATTAATCGCGCTTTCAAAATACGCAATCGATTCCTTTGATGAACTGGTTTGACCAACCGTAAGTTCAACTATTGTTCCTTGTGGTACAATCTCATTCGCAGAAGGATTTTGCTCTAAAACATATAGCCCTGTATCTGGCAGAACGGTATATTTCAAATTACTATCGACAAGTATTCTTCTCGCATCTTCATAATAGATATCTGTTACATCAGGTATTTTCACAAGCATATGACCACTTAAGGTTGTAATCGTAACAAAAATCCCAGTTATTGATAATATGGTCCATGCTCTGAACGAACCAACATTCTCTTTCTTCTTACTTGATATAGCTCCGAGTACTGCAAGTAAACTGGACGCCAAGGAAATCCATGTTATAATCCCACCACCAAATGTGCTAATCCAATATAATAATTTATACAATGTCATACAAATATCTCCAACCAAATCAAGTCTTTAAGTAACTTATAAATTCATTTCCATATTTTTCCAACAGCCTGAAATCATATTTTCCGTTTTGGGTATAAGGCAATTCGGTTACGATTTTGAAATACTTAGGGATTTCATATTCTTTTAATTCATGTTTACATTTATCATAAATGCTTTGTTTTGATGTTTCTGCATCAGTTATATCATCCTTCAAAATGATATAAACCATAGGTACATGCTCTTCAATTTCATCCTTAACTTCAACAGCAACACATTCCTTAACGTCGGGATGTTCTGTGATTTTATCCTCGATTGTGTACGCAGAGATTTTGAATCCCTGACGAACGATAACGCGTCTTGCTCTGCCATTGAGGGTGATAAAACCTTCTTCGTCAATAAATCCGAGGTCTCCGGTATGCAACCACACCTTTCCATCGGGGTGAAGTTTTTTCACCTCATTCGCACCTTCTGGATTGCCCTCATAAAAAAGAAACATCGTGTCTGTCAACGCACAAATCTCGCCCTGTTCTCCGTAAGGCAATTCTGTTTCGGTGTCGTTATCATAGGCGATTATGGTATCACCGTACTTCGGGATACCGACAGTTCCGTATTTGTTATACTTGGTAGGATTAACGGACAAAGCTCCCCAACCTTCGTTGTTACCGTAGCCATTTACAATTACTGTGCCGAGTTTTTCTTCAAGTTCTTTGTTTTCTTCGGCAGAAACTTTATCGCCCCCCGACACAAAACATTCAATTTTAGAAAGTGCGTCTAATTGCTTTTTGGATAATTTATCAAAGTTATCTCTTATATAACGATAATGGAAGGGTGCTGCAAACGATACGGTAAATGTACCGATGTTGTCAAAAATCATATTTGGCTCAAAAGTGGGACAAAGCTTGATTTTCGTACCCAAAGCCATAGGATATATTATTGCCTGTCCAAGTGCATATGCGATCCAAGGCGGAAGAACATCCAATAAAACCTTACCGCGTCCAACAGGAACATCGCCAAAGGCGAATTTCTTTGTACAGGTTACTGCGGAAAAGTCCGAATGAACGATGATTTTCGGGTTTCCCGTTGTACCGCTTGACTGAATCATTATAGACGGTCTATTTTTATCAAAAGGAACGCAAGGTATTTCGGAATTCGAATTGCCAGTCTTGACAAAATCTTTAAACCGTGTATATCTTGAATCTTTGGGCAAACGATTGGCCTTGAACGAATATGCAATTTGAATTAACTTTGACAAAGAATCGGCTGGGTGGATAACCAAAACCTTTTCGAGTTTTGTATTATCCAAGATCTTTTCTATACGAGGCAAGAGTATATCAAATGCGACCAGATAACGGCAGTTGCTGTCATTTGCGTAGCATTCAATATCTTTTTCACTTGCACGCACATCAAACCATTTTGAAATGACGCCCAGTTTATTAAGCGCAAGCAATATAACAACAACCTCGGGACAATTCGAGACACCAATCAAAACAGCATCTCCGATTTTGAGTCCCGATTTTTCAAAAGCGTCCGCCGCTTTGTCGGTTTCAGCTTTCAGCTTTTCAAAAGTCCAATTTACACCCATATATTCCAAAGCAAAATCAGCCATATTATTTTTATTTGTATTGAATATCAACTCATAAATGGTTTGTTCGATGTCTATTTCACGAATAGGTGTTTCTCTGTAAAACCGTTCGTGAGGTTTGTCAATCGAAGGATAACCAGTTAATTTATTTTCAGTGGGCATAATTTTGCTCCTTTTCAAATACAACATAATTGCGATTATGTTGTATTTACCTCTTGAATAACGTTCGGATACATAAATCCAAAAAACAAAAAAGACATAACAATAAAGCCCTTAAAAGAAAAATCAAAATAAGGGCTTGAATCGTTATGCCTATTTAAATGAGAATACTGTTTTTTACGACAAAATTATTGACAAATTATCAAAACAATGGTATGATAAAAGAGTATAAATGTACATTTTGAATTTGAATCTACAACATAATCGCAATTATGTTATTCTAGATTATCAATCGCATATTTTCCATCTTGCGTTTATGTTCTGCACCAGTGGTAATGATATAAATGCGTGTGGTATTTATACTTGTGTGTCCGAGAATATCTGCAAGTTTGGCGATGTCCTTTTCAATACCGTAGAACGTGCGTGCAAAAAGATGGCGAAGGTTGTGCGGAAACACTTTGGCAGGAGAAACGTGCGCATCTTTGCACAAACGCTTCATCTCGCGCCAAATGCTGCATCTCTCCATTGGCTTTCCCGCTTTCGTCAGGAACAAGCAGCCCGTCGCAATTCTGTTTCTTTTGGCATAATTCAATAGCTTTTTCTGCAATTCCCGAACGATAAAGATCGTTCGGGTCTTGTTTTTGCAGGTAACCACCGTCTCGCCCTTGCGCACGGCTTCTACCGTGATAAACCGCAGTTCGCTAACGCGGATACCCGTGCCGCAGATGGTTTGTAAAATCAAATTCAATCGCTCGTTCCCCTTTTGCTTTGCGGTATTTACCAAGCGAAAATATTCGTCCTTGGTCAACTCTCGCTCCTCCGAACAAAACGCCTTTCGCTGTATCTTAAATTGCTTGATGCAAAGCTCGCCCCACCCCAGAAAGCGAAAAAAAGCGTTTACTGCCGCTATCATCGAGTTTGAACTTGACAGCTCGTATTTTTCGGCAAGATATGCCTTGAACTCTATAGCGAGCGTTTTACTGATTTCTCTTGCGCTTGCAAATTCACGGAGGAACCGCACGTCACGAATATACTTTTGTATTGTATTTTCGCTTTTTTCCTCAAATCGAAGGTAATTTTCAAATTCTTCAACAGCTGAATCGGTAATTATTTTTTTCACAACAAACTCCTTGCCTGCGGTTTAATATGATAATTTAGTATTCCCAAGTAAATAAAGAAAACATCTGATTAAAATTACAGATGCTAAAGAATAACCCGTATTTTCTTTAAACGTGGGTTATATTCGCCACAAGCCACGCCAACGATCCCACTCTTTAAATAACGTATTAAACCGCTATATATTTGCGTTTATTATATCAGTTTTTTCAAGCCCCGTCAATCATTTCTCTTATCGCCTTTATGAAATCTTAAGCAGTCACCACGGGTATTTAGCCTATGGTGACTACTTCTTTACCCCGCCTTTCGCGCGCGTGTTACGGTAGGAAGAAACGGGCTTGAGGCTATCGTTTTCGCCATTTGCTCCATCACGTCGCGGCGTACGGCTTCCGCGTGCGAGATTGGGGCGGTCGCGGTCGGCTCGAATATGCGTCTGCAATACGGCTCGTCAAAGCTTTGCATTGCGATATACTCTCTGTTGCCAATTTTAATACTTGATATTCTGCCGTCTTTGACCGCACCTCTTATCAGTTTTTCACCGATGCCCATATCGGGATTATTTTGCTTGAGTTCTTCGACAGCTCTCCTTATTGTGCGAATTTGCGGAAGTGCTCCATTTTCATCAAAACCAAGCAAACGGTTAAATGTCGATGATATTATATCATAATCAACGACCAGACGGTTTCCGTGATATGTGTGCGGCAGTTCTCCTGACTGTACCAATGACATTAAAAATGATTCTCCAACAGCTGATTCGGGATCAAGTTTACATATTTCTTTTACTGTTCCGCATAGTGTTTTTATTCTCAACAAACCACCTCGTTTCCTTTATTTTTCACAACATCTGCTATAAGCTCCGCTGCACGCCTTTTTGATTTATCATACGGTGTGAGATACTGCTCTGTTGTGCGAATACTCTCGTGCCCGAGTAACGCTTTGATAGTTTCAAGATCTGCCCCATTATTGGCAAGAAGCGAACCGCACGTATGCCGCAATCCGTGAAATTTCAAATGACGGAGTCCACACTTTTCCTCATAATCATTACATATTTGAGTCGGCGCATAAATGCTTATCATATCGCCAAATTCATTTGTAAATATAAACCCCTGCTCGTTCCACTTCTTCCCTGCTGTCATTCTCTGATTGTATTGTTCTTCCCGCCACTGTAACAATGCCGTTTCGTATATTTCGGGAAAATATACCGTGCGCACGCTGTTTTGTGATTTGGGCAACTTGAGTGCTTGCGGTTTTCCCTTTTCTTTATATGCGCTTTTATTCACCGATACGGTACGGTTTTTAAAATCGATATCTTCCCACTTCAAAGCAACTATCTCCCCTCGGCGCAGTCCCATTAAAAGTGACGTCATAAGAAGAGCCCTCGTTCTCGGCTGTTCATTTAACAACCCTTTCATAAACTCAGACGCTTCCTCACGGTCATAAGCCTTAACAGGCTCTTTTTTTATTTTAGGATACCGCACCTTTCCTTGGTGCAGTTTATTTTCTTCAATAAATCCCATTCGGTATGCCTCGTTCATCAATGAAGAAAACACCACCGAATACCGTTTCACGGTAGATGGAGATAGCGGCTTACTGCTGTTTGCATCCGCACGGGCATCGGACGTAGTGAGATAATCCACCAAGGCTTGTTGATGCGTTGATGTAATATCTGTTAATCTGATTTTCCCGAATGATGGAACGATAATATCATTTATAACCGAACGGTAGAACTTCATCGTATTCGGCGAAAGATATTTCTCAACGCTATTAAAATAGTGTTCATTTGCAAATGTCTCAACCGTCATACCAAACGGGTTTATTTGTGATTTAATACGCTTGCCCGGTACATACATTCCGCTATGAACCGATGCTTCGAAAAGCCTTGCAAACTCTTCGACACCCCGTTTTATTTCACGTTCGCCAAAGCCTTCCGGCGGTTTATACGTAGACGATATCAATTCTTGTTTGCCGTCCTTAAGACCGTTTGATACACGGACACAGTAAGTGCCGTTATCACGTCGATAGTATGTTGCCATTTTTACACCTCCACCTAAATATATTATCATCTTTACATTGTAATATCAAAACCGTATTCTTCGTCATCCTCCTCTGTTTCGCCATCTGCTGAATTTTGTGTTGATGCAAGTGCAACACCCATCAAAGCTCCAACCGCAAAGCCGATGCCCGCACCTGCATTACGTGCATCTTTTTGGCGTTTTTCTTCCTCGGTTTCATCGCCATCACCTATTAAATTTGCTATATTGCCAAGCTGACGCGCACCCATAACAGCAACACCAATATCATCGGTGCTGCCGTGAGTATCAGACGTAACCACCATATCACCTCGTCCCGAAAAATACTTCTGCGTATAACTGCCGAGGCTCTCTCGCTCGCATTCCCAACCTGTTTGACAGCTTCCTCTGATATCATTTCCACAGCCCTTTTCGTGGCTTTTTCTTGCTCTTCCACCGCCTTTGCCATCATCTCGGTATATTTGCTCACCGCATCCGACAAGGTCGCTTTCTGCGCCAAGAAATCGGCGCTTGTCCCCTCCAACTGTGTCAGCAAATACATCAGGCGTTTCCATTCCTCCGCGCTGATCTGCACTGTCTGAACCATATTCAAATTTTCTTCTTTGCGTAGCTGTGGCGGAACATTCTTCGCCTTGAGCTTGTCCATATAGCTCAGCCCTGATTCTGAATTCACGCTCCATATTCTCCTTTCGATATTTTTCTTCATGCAGTTTAATATCACGTACACGCTTTTCATTACCGTCTTCGCTATTTAAAATATACGTAATATATTTTCTTTCGGGTGTCCATATCATACCGTACCCAAGTTTCTTCATTTCTGCCTTGAATTCTTTTTCGTTTTTACACCGTACCATACAATGATCAATTGCAACACAAAGCTGTATCTTCCAGCTGTTACCGTTAATAGCGGCTCTGTATTCTTTCGGGTGTAACCGTGCTGATTTTTTATGCGGATCATATTTTTCAAGCACTGCAAGTCCGTACTCTTTACAAATATCATCACTTGCTTGTCTCAACTCACCCAGAAAAAACTTATTGTTATGAAGCTTTATTCCGCTTTGAAAATCGTACGCACACACTACCAAATGATTGTGGATGTGTTCTTTGTCAATGTGTGTTGCAATCAACACTTCACGGTTTCCGAATTTCTGTGCAAGCTTCATTCCGATTTCGTGCGATGTTTCAGGCGTAATGTTTTCGCCAATCTTGAAAGACTGTACATAATGATAGAAACGGATATCGCCCGACTCATGACCGAATATTTTTTGTGTTGCAAGAAAGGACTCATTTGCAAATTCTGCAACGCAGTTATATCCTGAAACGTATGCAAGATCTTCATCACGGTCAAAAGTTTTCGACGGCTGTGTACAGTAATCGATCACACCCTTTTGTGCACTCGGTGTTTGCTTCTTCTCAGGTATACATTCAACTATCGCCACAGCTGTCACCTCCGAGCATTAAAAGTATTCTTCGGTAGATTGCAAGCAATTCTGTAAGATTTATCACCGACACTCTGTCTTGATGAGCAAGGCGTGTAAGTTGATTGAGATTGTTTCCCTGATACCGAAGTTCGGAATTCAACTTACGCAGATCGCTGTTTATAACGATACTGCCGTTTTTGCACATCTCTAAAACAAATTGACGCATTGACGGTGCCTCTGCTTCATACACCCGTTTTTGTATGGCTGATTTTTCTTCGGGAGTTACCCGAATTGTAATCGTTTCTGTTTGTGTTCTTCCCAACTGATCACCTTCCTTAATAAAATTTCACATAAAAGTGGGTTTGGGCTTCTGCCCAAGTTGCGCATGTCGCCGCACACATTTGGCGGTGGACATCCAAGCGCTATGCTTGCCCCAGACGCCAGCGTCCGGGAATAGTATTCTGTGTCGGTGTGTCGGCAATTTCAAAAACAGTCAATATTACCGACGTATCCGACGCACCGACGCAAAACTTTATTGATTCGGTATTTCTTCATCATCTTGTATGCGGTTGATTTTTATTTTCTTTCCGTCGTGCGTTCTGTAAAAAGAACATTCGTAACCGAGCGAACAAAATTGCGCATGCCCGCACAAGAGCTTTTTTGAAAGCACTGCAGGAGCAATAGAAATACCGTTTTGTGTTTTGAGAAGCTCCGAGAGTTCTGTTGCACTTCCGCAAAATTCACGCATACCGCTTGTTATAAAAAACTCATTAATTTGATTCACGGTAGGATCGATCAGCTTTACAAGCTCCGGATTTTCTTCACGGAGAAACCAGGTACATCTTTCCTCAGAAAACACAAGCGGAATTTCAAGCGTCTTTATATCTCTTCCTGTACAGAACAGCGTTGCAGCATTTTCTGTACGCTTATCCCTTTGTAATATAAACGTACTATCAACCGCACCCGAAATACCTGTAGACCCTGTAAGAGTATTTATAGGATCATTGGCACCTTGTTTTCTTAAATGATGTACAAGAAGAATAGCAATGCCGTGTTTTGAAGCAATCTGCTTCAGCACTCCAAGCTCTTTATAATCGTTGGAATAAGAATTTATATTGCTGCCTGTCTCCTGCCGTATCTTTTGAAAGGTATCAACAATAACTATTTTTGTATCAGGATACCTATGCATAAAGCTATCAATCATATCTTCAAATCCATCGGAGATATTTTTACATTCAACAGCACATTTCAATTCTGCAGGTGCTTCATCTGTGATATCCAAAAGCCGTCTTTGCAACCTTTCAAAGCTATCCTCCAGCGCAAGATATAAAACTGTTCCCTTTTTTGTTTCGCAATTCCATACAGGCTCACCCTTTGCAATTTTCAATCCCATCCAAAGCATCAACCACGACTTACCTATCTTTGCAGCACCTCCGATAATATGAACGCCTTGAGGTATCAATTCAGAAACGATAAACGGAGCAGTTGACAGCGGTGTATTCACCAAAGTGTCCGCATCCATTATTTCGAGTTCAGTAAAATCGAATAATGCAAGCCTATGTTTTCGATATTCTTCATCAAAGTTTAGATCTTTTTCTTCCTTCAACAAGACACCTCCGTTTTTAATTTTGATGATCATTTGAGCCATTGTCTGCGCACAACCGTGACTCTTGTTTTGCCGACACAAAAATCCTACCACAGCTCTTGACAAAAATCAATAGATAACGTATACTATCTCTACCATTATCTATTTCGTTATCTATCCGGTGCGAATTTACATTTTATTCAAAACCGAAATTTGCCTGATACAATAAGGGTTTTTACTGTATTTTAAAAATACGTTTTAAAGTTTTTAAGCTTCAAATAGAAAAAATTATTTTTTTCAAGAACAAGAGTTATCTACTCAAATAAAACTTTTTTTGTAAATTTTTCAGCCTTTTATTCATAAAGGAGTATTTGTTATGGAGAATAAAATCAAAAATATTTTTCAGATTACCGCATACTATTCCGGTAATACTTGTATCATAGATGAACAGCACAACTTTAAAACCTGTGAAATCCTCTGTAAGCTGTTCAACTATAATACCGCAAATATTATTACTGTAAGAAATGACCTGAAAAGTCTGTTACAGCTTTTATTGATCAAATTTAATACTAACTATGATGCTTGGAATGAGTACGATAAAAATGTTTACAAAACACAGAACCGTTTGAATTTCGTAAAAGAGTTTATGCTGAAAATGCCTCTGTATAAGCATGCAGCTGATCCCGACGATTTCGATTACCGTGATTTGATTCAATGCTTGCAACGCCATGCGAATCTATTTGACAATCAATACAACGATATGATGAGAAATCAAGAAAGCAGTGAGCGTAAAAACAAAATGCTTGAAAATGGTATACCAGAGGAAGTCGTCAAAAATATTTTTGATTATGACGAGGAAGACTATGAAGATCGTGAGGAAGGTTTTGAAGATCCAAGTGAGCAGTATTCCTTCAGAGAAGATTCGGGATATGAAAAACAATACTCGGGATTCTATGACAGCTACATGCTTGATGGAGAAAATCGATATGATGATCAACTGACACACTTCCAGCCGCATTGGTACTACGGCAATGCCGAGCAAGAGGATTATTTAGGAGCTGAACTTCTCAACCGTGATCTTTGTAATCTTATAGAGCCATACATTGATCTTCTCAATACGCTCATATTTTTAAAGGATACATACGGCAAATTTCTTGATGAATACATTCATTCCAAAAGCAGATATCTCACCGAAGATGAGATTGCGACTCTTTTTGAAAAATACTCCTACGATTTAAAAGGCAGACGGATCATAACACCCTCGGGCATAATGACGCTTATGTGTAAGACAGTCAAACACGGTAATAAATCGATATGGTGTGACGTGTATACATTCAACAACCTTTCTTCATTTCTCTACTTCGATTTCTTCCGCGGGCTTCGTCAAGGTTATATTCCGAAGCGTTGTGATCATTGCGGAAAATACTTTCTCTTGACATCCGGCAGATATTACGATTTTTGTGAGCGCATTGTAAAAGGAACAAACGGAAAGACATGCCGCGATATCGGTTCGCATAAGAAGTACGAAGCAAAATGCAAAAGCGATCCCGTATGGCTTGCCTATAACCGTGCATACAAGGCACATTACGCAAGACTTCTGAAAAAGAAAATGACCAAATCAGAGTTTCTGACTTGGTCAACGTGGGCATCTGATTACCGCGATTCAGCTCTTTGCGGAAATGTACATATCGAGGAATACGAAAAGAAGATTAAAGAATAGAACGGTGGATTCTTTATTTTTATCACAATTATACTCATTTTCATAATCTGTCCCATTATGTGCTGTCGCACAGTATCGTATATATAAATATATACCGCAAAATGCTTCTTCTTCAAACATGATGCTGTAATGCATCGTACACTTAAGGACAATAACCTAAAGGAACGAGCATTGCGAAGGGCAAGAGAATAGAGAAAAGTTTCGGCTTCTCTCTTTTTTCTTGCCCTTTTTCTGTTTATAGCGGTACATTCGACTATTAAACCGCCTTTGAGTACAATTATGGTAGAAAATCAAAGGAGGTAACGATATGGGGAAATTCATAGAAGAATTTTATTATGGCAATATTGATCCGCAGGCTCGCAGTACGAAGCAGAACAAGATGGTACAAAAGGAAATGGCGGTATTGACCCAAACGGAAGAACTGCTTACAAACGCATTGAACGATGAGCAAAAGAAATGGTTTCTCGATTTTGCAAATGCGTGGAGCGTGGTAAACGGTGAATCCAATCTCGACAGCTTTATGATGGGGTTTCGCTTGGGAGCGAATTTTACATACGATACCTTTGTGGCTACAGTGTATAGTGTGGTATTCTGTTTTCATCATATCGACTCCCTTCTGTTGTTTACTCAAAGACTTATGATTGTTCAGCCCTTCCCAAGTTTTTTTCCTTGTTACTATGGCTTCTGCTGACTTCTTGCAGTTCGTTGTTACTACGCTTTACCGTCTGCAAGACCTCCTCGGATAAGCATTACCACCTTCACCTCATATATCTGCTGTATTTACGTTCTGAGATTTCATGCAGTACCGGACTTCGTTTTGTTGTGGAAACTCGTCCATCTCAAATACGCCTTGATATACAGTTTCTGTTCGTCAGACCGAGGTTTTGCCCATAGAAGCACTTTTCAGCCTCTATATCCAGCTTCTTTCAGATTCTACCTCGCGATAGACACCCTTGCTTTCGGCTAACAGTTCCTACTGCCAAGTCTGTAGTGGACTTTCACCACCAAGTAATAATGCGTGCCGAGCACACACAAAGCAAGCCTTTTCACAAAGTTGTTTAAAAAGGCTTATTTGTGTTGCAAAAAAACGACAATTATCTAGCAAATCATACTTTTAGGGACACAAAGTATTGACGTTAATACCATATTATGATATATTATATTTAAAATGGGGTAGTTGTAACCTCAATTACAACATATTGTGGATTATGTTGTTAAGTATTTGAAATTGATTTGAGGAATGATTATGTCTAAAAATAAAATTACTGAATTCGATAAAATGATATCAGGGCTGGTTTATAACCAAGCCGATATGGGTATTGTATTCAAAATGGCAAGAGGTAATTTGTTATGCACGAAATTAAATCGAATATCAATGCTCAGACAAGGTAAAAGAAACCGTATTATAAAAAATTTATTCGGTTTTGTTGGAGGTGAACCATATTATGTTGCATCGCCACTTTATGTTCAATATGGTTCAAATGTGTCCATCGGTAAGAATTTTGTTTCAAATTTTAATTTGGTATTACTTGATGGGGCAAGGATAGATATAGGAGACAATGTAATGATTGCACCTAATGTTACGATTGCGACCGAGCTTCATCCTATGGTTGCCCAAGAGCGTAATGTTTTTGTTTCGCCAAATAAATTCCCATCCAATTATAGAGGCGATTATGAATACACTAAACCGATAAAAATCGGAAATAGTGTTTGGATATGTTCTAATGTAACCATTTGTCCGGGTGTAACTATCGGCGATAACACAGTTATCGGTGCGGGTAGTGTTGTTACAAAGGATATTCCTGCTAATGTTCTTGCTTGCGGTGTTCCGTGTAAGGTTGTCCGAGAGATTACTGACGAAGATAGGATTATTAAATGATGAACTTTATTAAGATGCTTTGGCATTACATACTTATCTTTGTTTTAATGATTGAACGGTTGCTGCGTGGCACAAAAATCAAAATCGTAAACAAAGAGCAAATTAATATTGTCAGAGGTGTTAAAGGACCTATCATTTTTGCACCAACTCATTGCGGAAAGTTTGATATTCAAACATTGGCTGAGGTTTTGTGGCAATACCGTTGGTCGCTCCTTTCGGGAGATCCTAATTTTTTGCCTGGTACGGTTGAGGGATATTGGCTTCAATTTCACGGTGTGATCTACGTTGACCGCGATGACAAAGAATGGCGAACAAGGGCGAAACAAGAAATGATAACTCACCTGCGCAACGGTGGAAACATAATGATGTACCCCGAAGGCACTTGGAATTTATCACCTAATTTACCTATGCTCCCTCTGTTTCGTGGTATAGCGGACATTGCAAAAGAAACAAATGCAACAATCGTTCCTTTTGCACAAGAAATTGATGACAAAAACAAAACCTACTATGTAAAAATCGGTGAACCTATTTATCCAACGGAAGAACCCTTATCTATTCTTGAAGATTTACGCAGTCAGATGGCTGAAATGAAATGGTCTCTTATAGAAGAATTACCATTTTGCAAAGTAGATTATGAAAAAGATAAGTTGTACTCAGAATGGGACAGATATATCGAAAAACGCCTTTCTGAGTGTTCATATTATACCTTTGAACTCAGTTGGAAATACGCTCGTAAAGAAAAATGGCAAATTGAGCGTGAGCAGATCCAAGCGGATTTATCTAATATTCGTCACACAAAAGGAAACGCATTCTTATTCAATAAGAGATTGCCATAGATTGGAGAAAACAATTAACATACTTGCTGAAGCTCAAAAGAAAATGCTTGAAACAGAAAACCTCGAAACACGAGCAAGACTCGAAGCAGAGTTTAATGAACTGTATTTCAAAACAAGAGAAAAAGACGAGAACAGTTTTCTTGGCAAATTATCTCTAAAAACACGTCATAGCCTACATTGGTTTGTAATTTCAGTGTTTAAGATTAAAATCCCCGATAAAGAAAAAATGGATCAGGAAACTGCTTCTCTTGATCACATCAATGATTCGTTTAAGAAGATTATTATTGTTGGTGATATTATCAAGCCTTGGATTAACGAAAAAGGCTATCTCATAATGAGCATTTACGATTTTCTCCTCAAACTCGATAGCTTGGAAATGTAATTTGAATTACTTGCCCTTTGCACTGACTTTTTTACATTCATCGTCAGTGTCAAGGGTAAGTTTTTTATTTAGTGAGCACCAATAATTTCTCATGTCTTCGAAATTAACTTTTTTTTAAAAGCACTTGACAAATGACCGATTCAGAGTTAACATAAAAGTGTCGAAGCCCCTGATTTTGCCGATTGCATAGAAATTCAGTGCATAGGTTCGGTGCATAGTGGGGAGAATTATGCACTAAATGTACGTAAAAACGGGGACAAAAAAACGCCGAAAAGGGCGCAAAAAGCATAGATGTGGTACGATTTACCGAAATATCGCAAGATATAGCCACCTACACTTGGTGCATAATGCTGTTGGGGTGGTAGAGGCCGCAAGTTCAAGTCTTGTCACTCAGACCAAAAATCGGGAGTCGTAAGATTCCCGATTTTTCTTTTATTCACTTGCTTTTTCTGCACTTTCGGGTGCGGATTTTTGTTTTCTTTCGCCTTGCCTTTTTTCCGACAGTAGATGCCAGCAAAAAAAGATACTCAATGCTTTTTTAAAAGTAAAGAGTATCTTTTTTCTTTTTTAAATTCTAACTCTTAATGAGCCGGTCCATTTCATATTATTTTATAAATGAAATATCCGTATATACAGGAGCGTGGTCCGATGTGACCGCAGATGTCATATTGATAATTGTTCTTGAACGGAGCACGTTTACCTTGGATGTTGTGAAGAAGAAGTCTATAGCTCTGGAAGGTGAACCAACCAAAGGTTCCGTAGTATTAAGAGTGTGACCGCCACGAATCATTATTCCGTTGTTTCTGAACGCTGTGAATCTTGTTTCGGTAAGAATGCCGTCATCGACCATCAAGTGATATGCTTCATCATATGTACGCATATTATAGTCACCCATATTGATGACCCCACAGCCGTATCTGTTGACGATATCCTTTGTAACATCCAATATCATCTGCGAGTTTTTCACACGAATGGGAAGCTTATGATCCCAACCTCCTTTGTTGTAGAAGTGCGTTGACGTTGCCGCAAACACCTGAGATGTTGCCTTATCCTTCAGAACTGCCCACGTTACACCGAACCAGCTGTCACCGCCGGGCAATTCCTTCCAACCGCTTTCAAGGCAAGTGAATTTAGAGGTCTTATACGCCAAGGGAACACGGTTGTTTCCGTCGGAGGGTCCTGTATATACCTGCTGCTGAATTACAGTGTAGCCCTGTGCTTTGAGCAAAGGCATAAATCTGTTCATATTCTCAATACAGCATTCCTGGAAACCGATAACGTCAGGTGAGTAGTAGTTTATAAACTCAACCATTTTGTTGTATCTGCTTGTGTCCTTGTAACCTTCGTACCACAGCATATTGAATGTCATAATTCTGTAATTTGCGCCATCTGTCAAGGGGAGATGATCATTTTTTGTATTCAGCGTCTTAGGCACGTCAAAGCAGAGATCTTTAAGCTCTACATTACCCGTTGCATTCGCCAACGCCTTTACGATCAGCTGTGATGCGTATTCTGCTGCTATAGCATTTCCGCCTATAACATATATCTCGCCTGTTGTCTTATTAACAATACTGTACTGGTTAACACCGACTGTCTTGTTGCTTGCAACAAGCGCATTACCGCCTGCACCGTTGCCGGACGTTGCGATAACGATCTGCGGATATGCCGCTCTCGGATCGTATACACCTGTTTCAACCTCAACGCCTGTGTAATACTCGATGTCATCTGCAAGAAGCTCAACTGCTTCCTTGATACCTGTAACATCGTTTGCAGGAGCATTTTCTTCATTTACAAGGTACGTTACCTTGAGTCCTTCAATGCTCTTTCCGTTGATCGTTGCGGAAACGAGAGGACATCTTATCTCCTTGGCAGTACCGTTGACACGTGCGTTTGACGGAGCATTGAAAATAGCGTAAGGAACTACAGAGAGAACAATACCGCTGTCATTGATCGGAAGACCGCTGACTGTTACAGAATATGAGTAACCGCCGTTTATAGCCTTGAAATCTGCGGTGCTTACAGTCTTCTTTGCAATCGCCTTGCCCGTTGACGTAGCTACAGTTGTAACAACGAAGCCAAGCTCTTTATACTGATCGTATTCGAACTTACCTGTAAGTGTTAAATTGCCGGAAGCATCAACCGACGTGCCTATGAGATCAAGACCTGCAAACTGTCCGCACCATCTTGTACCAGGGGATACGTCAGTCTTTTTGTTACCACCGTCAACACCGTATGTTATAACGCCGGGGGCTGTACCTGTTGAATCAAGGTTGATATACTCACCGAGCGCCTTGGGATAACCTGCTGCTGTATTGGAAGTTGTAACCTGTGCAGAATAAGGAATTGATGCAAATGTATGTATGTATGTACGCATAGGCTCTTTAATCGCCTGAGATGAAGCGTAAGTATGTGCTTCATAATCAACGTAGTTATAATAATTACGTGATGTTCCCGTTTCAGCCGTTTCTCTTACGAAGTACAAAGCAATAGAATCTGCTCTGTTGTGAATTTCAGCTGTCAATTCACGTGCAAGAAGAGCATCAGCACTTGCTGTAACGCTACCAAGATCTGTTCCGTTGTCAAGTCTTACGTTTACTGCTTCATTCTTGACGAGGGAGAGCGCAACGCCCGCCTTTTTGTCGGGCAAGAAGCCTGCGCCGCAGCCCTTGTTGATCTTTGTTGCCGCATGTATGTCGGCACTGCCGTCGTGGATAGCCACGGGGATAACAGTAACATTTGTCATATCACTGCCCTGCGCTGTCCAGTACGCCTTGAAATCATCAACCGTAAGATTTCTGTTAGCGTATGTCACGAACCAGAGAACCGCTATACCGTTGGGGGCGATACTTGCATTGTAAGATGAAAGATTTACTCTTTCAAGGCACTTGATATCCGTGCTTACTTCAACACCTGATACAAGACCGAGAAGTATGTTGTAGCCGTTGCTTTCGTTTTTACCGCTGTTAGCAAAGCCGAATCTGTAAAGGGAGTACTTGTTGAGATTTACAGCCTTGTCGGATGTGTTTATGATCTCCATAAACTCATACGCACCGTTTGTAGGTGTCTGGCAGATCTCGCTTATAGCGAGATCCTTTTCGGAGTTGCTCTTTGTAAGCTTGATGACCTTGAACTGCTGTGCTGTAGAAGAAGCCGAGTATTTTGCAAGCTCGACGTTTGTACCGCTTGCAGTTCCTCCGCCCTTAACAGTCAAAGCACATTCCATTGTACACTTAGGAACAAATACGTAATTTCCGTCTACCTTGAAAATATACCATCTCTGAGCGTTTGTATTATTTGACACATATGTAGCTACATTTGTGCCGGCTACGCCCGATCCTGCCGCACAGTCAAGCGATTTACCTGTGTAAAGGTTTGTTATTTCATAGCTTCCGTCGGAGAAACGGATAAATCTCCACGTCTGTCTGTATCCGGAATTAGGATAACGTATAAGAACATTATCGTTTGAAAGTCCGAGATTATAATTTGAGCCAACACCTCTGATGTTGCCCCAGAAGTTACTTCCTATATTTGCAGGCTCCATGCTTTCAAGTGCGCTGAGCTTCGTGATCTTGAACTGCTGACCTGCTGCACCGTTATACGTATTCATCTGAACGTTTGCGCCTGCTGCAGTAGAGTTGCCGTTTACAGACAGGGCACATGTCGTTCCGCATTTTGCACGCATGGTGTACGTGCCGTTCGTGTTCTTGTAAATGAACCAACGCTGTGCGTTCGTGTCGTTGCTTGCGTAAAGATCAACGTTTGCACCCGATGTACGTGATGCCGCGTAAACGTCAAGCACCTTGCCTGTTGCGTTGTTTGTTATCTTGTAGCTTCCGTCCTTTTGTCTGTCAAGTCTCCACGACTGGTCTGCCTTGAAAACAGGTGTTACAGTGTATACATTCGTGCCTGTATAACCGAGATTCATACCGCCGGAATTCATCGAGATCCTGACGTCGATTCCGGTTCCGACATCAGCCACAGGAGCCGTGACACGCTGCTCGTTTATACCATAAGATACGAAGTGATTGAATGCGCTTTCACGGTTTGAGCCGAATGCTGCCTTAAGATCGGCGTTGTTCTTGAGATAATAATCAACGCTGAACATGGGGCTTGCCTGACGGCCCTCTTTTACACCATTATTAATGAAATGGTTGTAAAGCTTTGTTGCATCTGTGCCGAATGCCGCCTTAAGATCGGCGTATTTGCTTGCATAATAGGTTGCATTGAATACTACCGATTTGACATTCGACGGTACAGAAACAGCGGCAACTGCCTGGAAGGGGATTACCGCAGATATCATTAAAATTGCTAAACACAATGAAGTCAAACGAATGATCTTTTTCATTTTTTCCTCCTACTTAAATAATATTTGTGAATACAGTATACCTACATATTAATAGTACTACGAAAAACACATTTTGTCAACCTATAATGTGAAAAATAAATATTTTTTTCACTTCTTTCGTTGCTCATATTTGTCAATATATACTAATATTTCGATTATTAGTCATCACACCCGCAAAAACAAATACTTTATACTAACTTCAAATCAGCATCAAATCGAATGATCCTCTTCGCTTTGTCAGATGATGCATAATATGATAGCAAAAGGTGCACTTGTTGAAAAGTGCACCTTTTAAAATTCAAAATCATAAACGGATCATGCCCAGGGGTCTGCCGATTTCGGATCACGTATGCCTGCCAGAAGCATCTGATCCCATAAAAGCCACGTTCCGTCACCCTTTTTGCGAAGAACGATCTCACGAGGATTATCGGCTCCTCCGCTTTTTACAAACAGCTTTTTGTATCCTTCGTTGGCATCGGAATAAAGATTTGTTTCAACAGTAAGTGTAAAAGGCTCATCAGGTGTGTAGTCATTTTCGGGAGCTGCGCCCTTAAAGTACGAAAATGGTATGTAAGTTTTATTATCGCGGAAGCGGTCATTCAAAAAAGATATGTCGGCAGGTGTCAGGGGACGTGGGCCTCTGAGCCAATTCAGCATTTCAGTACCTATATCTTTATCAGCGGCATACGCACACAGCGCACATACTGTCAGCGCGGCAGTCTGAAAGGGATCACTTAATGCAGACTCAGGTAACGCTTGCATCTGTGCAAGACTTTCAGGCAGGGCTGAAAATGTAAATACCTTCTTTGAAGGATGTGCTTCTGTGTTTGACGGAGCAGAATTCTGTTCAGGTGTAGATTTTTTGAGCTTGTCGAATATAGACATGTTTTTCTCTCCTTTTCCAAATGCATTTTCGCATTTTTTACTTCAAATTTATTATATCATAAGCCAAGACATGTTGTCAATATATTCCGTCATAATATTGACATAAAGTATTTTCTGTGATATAATTTCAAAAACTGCCACCGGGTAGGTCGATGCACATGCATCCGTTTACACATCGTTAGGTCTTAGAAGATGTGTAACGGGTGCTTTATTTTTGGAGGTAAATGTGAAAAAACTGCTTTCTTACTTTTCAAAGCTTGAAATTACGCTGTGGGCATCATCCGTTGCACTTATCATCATATCCTTTTTCGCCTTCGACAGAACGAATTATATGACCTTATGCGCTTCTCTGATCGGAGTGACATCACTGATATTCAATGCAAAGGGCAATCCCTTCGGACAGGTGCTGATGATAATATTCAGCCTTGTTTACGGAATGATCTCGTATTCGTTTTCATATTACGGCGAAATGATAACGTATCTCGGAATGACGATGCCTATGGCAGTATTTGCGCTTATATCATGGCTTTTAAATCCCTACAACGGAAACAGAGCACAGGTCAGGGTAAACAGCATCAAAAAAGCAGAGCAGTTATTCATGTGGATCTTTGGTACAGGTGTAACCATTGTGTTCTATTTCATTTTGAAGCACTTTGATACTGCAAATATTCTGCCGAGCACGCTTTCTGTTTTGACCAGCTTTGTTGCCGTATATCTTACATTTCGCAGAAGTCCTTATTTCGCTTTAGCCTATGCTTCAAACGATGTAGTTCTCATCGTTTTATGGACACTTGCATCAATGCACGATATCCGTTATATATCCGTTGTTATATGCTTTGCTGCATTTCTCGTTAACGATATATACGGATTTATAAATTGGCGGAAAATGAAAAAGCAACAGACGAAGCAATGAATACTTTTCCATTATTCTTTTAAGCAAAAACGGTATAATTTCACCATTCTTGAATAAATATAACTAAAAACATCTGAGGTGAAATATGAAAAGATCAATAGGATTATGGCAGCTTATCGGCTTTGCTGTAACATCGCTCGGCGGCACATTGCTGCATTTTTTATATGAATGGAGCAATGAGTCGGTTTTTGTTGCACCGTTTTCGGGTATCAACGAGTCCACATGGGAGCATATGAAGCTGTTGTTTGTTCCGATGCTCATTTTTGCTGTCATTCAAAGCTTTTATTTCAAGGAATACGGAGCATTCTGGTGCATAAAGCTGAAGGGTATATTATTCGGGCTTTTGCTCATTCCCGTATTGTTTTACACATACAACGGCATTATAGGAACATCGCCTGACTGGATCAATATCGTTATCTTTTTTATATCTGCCGCCGCTGTGTATATATATGAAGCACGAATGCTTTTAAATGAAAATTCATCGTGTATTTCAAAAAAGCTCGCTGTTATAATACTTTGCATTATCGCAGTTATGTTCGTTGTATTTACGTTTGTCACTCCGAATATCGCCATATTCGAGGACCCTTTGACAAAAACCTATGGGATAAAAAAGATCACGTATTGACCGTTAAAAAGTAAGAGCAGGACCTATTGATCCTGCCCTTATTTTTTCACTAATGCTTCACTTATTTATAAATTGGTCTGGATATATTGAAAAACCTGCGTCTTTATGATATAATGAACTCAGAAAATGAGAATTTCAAAGAGGAGTATATTCTATGCAGCTTTCAATTCGCATTATTTGTGACCGCAGCATTGCTGAAGCTGTGAAGCAACAGGTGAACGCACTGACAAATTATCTTAATCTTTCAAATGATCATACGTTCTTGCCTTATTGGAAGGATGAACGGTGCGTTATTTCAGAGCTTAGCACAGATATAGAAGATCCCGATTACAGCAAAATTCAGCAGTATATTAAATCCATCTCGGGAACAGAAAATATTACTCAATGCAGTTCATCAGACAGTTGGGAATGTGCTTATTTTGCTTCCATTGACGAATTACACACAAATCCGAATATTGCATTCGTTACATGCAGTATTTTCAAAGACTGACACTGATCGCAAAGCTTTAACTTGCAAAACATATTCATCGAATAAAAAAGATGTGCTACCTTTATGATAGCACATCTTTAATTTTATCTTGAGAGGGTCAAATCTCAGCCCCGTTGATTATATCAGATATAATATCAAGCACCTTTTGATGACAACCACCGCAGCCTGTAGAACAATGGGTTATCTTTTGAACGCTCTCAAAGGTTTTCAATACATCATCGAGTTTTTGATTATTTTGAATAGCATCAACTATATTAGCATAGCTTACCTGCTTGCAATTGCAAACCATATAATTCTCTGTCATGGTCGTCACCTCTTATTTTTAATTATTTGAAATAGCGGTTGAGCAGTCCTTCGAACGCTTTGCCGTGTCTTGCTTCGTCGCGAGCCATCTCGTGTACTGTGTCGTGAATAGCATCAAGGTTAAGCTCCTTCGCCTTCTTTGCAAGCTCAAACTTACCGAGTGTTGCGCCGTTTTCAGCCGCTACACGCATTTCAAGATTCTTCTTTGTGGAATCGGTAAGCTCTTCACCGAGAAGCTCTGCAAACTTTGCTGCGTGCTCAGCCTCCTCGTATGCTGCCTTTTCCCAATACAAAGCTATCTCGGGATATCCTTCTCTTGCGGCAACTCTTGCCATTGCAAGATACATACCTACCTCAGAGCATTCGCCCATAAAGTTTGCGCGAAGACCGTCCTTGATCTCCTCGGGAACGTCCTTTGCGATACCTACTACGTGCTCTGCCGCCCATGTGAGCTTATCTTCTCTTACCTCTTCAAATCTGTCGTCACCCTTAACCTTGCAGCGAGGGCACATTTCGGGAATGGAATCCGATGTGATGATCTCTCCGCATACCTTGCATCTGTACTGTTTCATAATAAAATCCTCCAAAAAATTAATTTTCTTTATTTAATATTCCAATGAGATGTTCTACCGAAATCTCTTCATCTGTCATTTGTGCTATCGATAGCATGTCGAGCTTCGATGTAAGCTCACTGTTTAGATGAGCGAAGACATTGTGAAATCTGCACACGCTTTTATCCGGATTGTTCAAACATATATGACAATCGGACAGGCATTTTGAAATTTCAATTTTACCGTCTATCGCCTCTATAACCTGCCTGACAGTCAGCTGGTCTGCGGAGACCGCCAGACTGTATCCGCCCGATGCGCCGCGTGTGGATCTTACCACACCCTGCAGCGCCAACTTGCGCAGCAGCTTCATTGCAAATCTCGGCGGGACCTTGACCTTTTCAGCAAGCTCCGGCGCTCCTATAGGGGTATCTCTGCCGGAGAGCAGGCTTGTTATACGCAATGCATAATCTGCCTCCTGAGTTATCCTCATACGCACCTCTCTAATCAACACCTTTTTGGTATGGTTTGATTATACACTAAAAAATCCGATTTGTCAATAGTTTTTTTAAATTTTTCAAAAAAAGTTTTTTCAGCGTTCCATTCAAAAACTTTTCTTTATATTACATATCCTTTTCCATATAGTATGTCGCTTCCATATCAGCAAAGCTGAGTGCCGGCGCAAGTGGAAACATTTCGTAAGCGCTTCCGACGTTACGCACATCGTCCGTACCCGAAAACCCCATATGATATCTTATCGCAAAGGCCTCTTCCCTTGTAAGACGCATATATCCGTTGATTATGTACACAGATTTTTCGCCGTGTCCGTAAGGTAATTTATCTGCAAATTCATAGCAAGGCACTTTCTGCCACACTCCGTTTTCATCCTTTACATTACGGAAGCTCTGTGTATAGCAGTTTATTTTACAAACATCGTGCAAAAGCGAGACTATCGCTATCGACTCCTCACTGTATTCAAGTCCGTACACTTCTTTTACTCTCGGACGGCTCATATAATCGGAAAGACATTTATATACATTCACGCTATGCTCACACAGACCTCCCTGTCTGGAAAGGTGAAAGCGAGTGCTTGCCGGTGCTGTGAAAAAATCCGATTTCATAAGATACTCCAGCATCTTGTCCGCACCCTCACGCTTTATATGCTGACTGTATATTGCCAGAAATTCGTCCTTGAAGCTCATTTTATAAAAATCCTTTCTTTTTTTCAGAATACCTGAAACCTTTCAACAGCTTCGGGTATTAACATTATGAACAAAAACTTAAGATTTTTTACATAATCGGTCTTTGTTTGTTCTTAACGGTTATATTATAATATAAGGGAATGTAAAAAGTCAAGCATTATGAAAAATTTCCCTACAGAAAGGTACGGTATATCCTATGGCTAAGTTACAGCTTACAGCCGAGCTTTATGCAAATATGGTAAGAGGCGGTTACGAAAATCTCCGCACTAACGCAGGAATAGTTAACGATCTTAACGTTTTCCCCGTTCCCGACGGTGACACGGGCGAAAATATGTGTATGACCATAAGAGGCGGTGTTACTGCCCTTAACAGCTTTGAAGGCGACATTGAAAAATCATATCTTTTCACTATAGCAGGCGTTGCCGCAAAGGGCATGCTTCTTTCAGCAAGAGGAAATTCGGGAGTTATCCTTTCAAAATTCTTTGAAGGAATAGCACACGGCTTTGATAAAAAGAAGGCAACTGACGCAAGAGGCTTTGCAGACGCTCTCATGGAAGGCGTCCGCCAGGCTTATTCCGCAGTTGTAAAGCCTATTGAGGGAACGATACTCACAGTATGCCGCGAAGCCACCGTCAGAGCCTCTGCGCGTCTTGAAAAGGACACATCGCTTGAAGAATTCTGGGTAATTTTTGCAAAGGAGCTTAAGGCTTCTCTGGAACGTACGCCCGAAAAGCTCCCTGTTCTCAAGGAAGCCGGTGTTGTTGACAGCGGCGGTGCCGGTCTTTTATACATAGCCGACGGAATGATGAAGGCTATAAGAGGCGAAAAATACAGCATACTTTCGGATGCACAGGCATCAGGTGCGCAGACTACCGAGATATCATTCGATTCCTTTACGGAAAATGACGTTATGGAATACGGCTATTGCACAGAGTTTTTGCTTCGTCTTCAAAAAAGCAAGGTAAATCCCGAGGGCTTTGATGAAACGGTTATCAAGGATTATCTTAACACACAGGGTGATTCTGTCGTTATTTTCAAAACAGACTCCATCGTAAAGGCTCACGTTCACACCCTGCATCCCGGTCTCGTTCTTGAATTTTGCCGCAAATTTGGAGAATTTCTGACAGTCAAGATCGAAAACATGTCATTACAGCACAACACGGGAGCTGTCGAAAAGGAAGCGCAGGAAAAAGAACAGGCTCAGAAGATCAAGCTTCCGCCCAAGCGTTTCGGCATAGTTGCAGTTGCGACAGGTGACGGAATAAAGAATGCTTTCAGATCTCTCGGTGCTGACTATATTGTCGAAGGCGGTCAGTCTATGAACCCCTCTGCCGAGGATTTCCTGAACGCATTCAAAAATGTCAACGCACGCACTATAATCGTCTTCCCCAACAACAGCAATGTTATCCTTGCCGCGCAGCAGGCGGCGGCGCTTTACAAGGACGCTGAGGTGAAGGTGCTTGAATGCAAAACGATCGGTCACGGCTACGCCGCCCTTGGTATGATCGATCTTTCGTCGGACGATACCGACACGGTTATGGACGGTCTTCGTGAAGCAATGAGCGATGTTTCAACGGGTATGGTAAGCAAGGCTGTAAGAGACGCAAATATGAACGGCATCGAGGTGCACACGAACGATTACATCGGCATCGAAGGACACGATATTCTTTCAGCAGAGGATGACAAGATAACGGCGGCTGTTAAAATGTCGCAGGCACTGAACGCTGAGGACCGTGACATAATAATCGTGATAAAAGGAAAGGACACAACGAAAGACGAAGCAGAGCTTCTTGAAGAAAGGCTGGAGGAGCTTTGCGAGGATACAGAGGTGATCCTTATGGACGGCGGTCAGGACATCTACGATTTTGTTATAATATATGAATAATAAAGCAATATCCGCTACGGGCAATATGCTCACAGCGGATATTTTTTTATAAAGCAAAGGACCGCAGAGGAGAACTTTCCGCGGTCCTTTATCAATTATCAAGTGTTTTTATTACAGCTGTGTCCGTTACCGCAGCCTGAACAGCCTGCGCACGAGCCTGAACACTTCCCTTTTTTCTTATCCTTTACCATTCCGACGATGATGAGAGTCACTATGCCTATAAGCAAAAGCGAAACGATCACCGTGGAAATATTCTGCATCAAAAATGTAAGCATAGCAAATCTCCTTTCTTACACGCTTTAAGCGTTTTTCTTAGCAGGTCTGAACAGCATATAGAGCATAAATGCAAGGACTATTATCGCCGCAACGAAGCCTACTATATTGATGCTTCCCGTTACAGCAAGACCTATCTGATATACGATGAGAGAAACTGAATATGCGAAAACGCATTGATATGTAATTGCAAACGCCGTCCATTTTCCGCTGTTCATTTCCCTCTTTATCGCTCCCATAGCCGCAAAGCACGGCGCACAAAGCAGATTGAATATCAGGAAGGAATAAGCGGCGAGCTTTGTCATACCTGCAAATTCAAGAACGCCGAATACTGCAACTACCTCTTCCTTTGCAACAAGTCCCATTATCGTTGCGACCGCTGCAATAGGATCACCGAAGCCCAGGGGAATGAATATGTATCTGATAGTATTTCCTATCATACCGAGAATACTGTCTGAAAGCTCCATATCAGAGCTGTATACAAACGCACCGTCTACGACTCCGAATACGCTTCCTGCCCAGATGATGATAGACGAAAGCAGAATGATCGTGCCTGCTTTTTTAATGAACGACCAGCCTCTTTCCCACATTGATCTCATAACGTTGCTGAAGGTCGGCATATGGTACGCGGGAAGCTCCATTACGAACGGAGCGGGATCGCCGGCAAAGAGCTTCGTTTTCTTAAGTATTATACCCGAAACTATTACCGCTGCTATACCGATAAAATATGCGCTGGGCGCTACCCACCACGCACCGCCGAACAAAGCCGATGCGATAAGCGCAATTATTGGCAGCTTTGCGCCGCACGGAATAAACGTCGTTGTGATGATAGTCATTCTGCGGTCACGCTGGTTTTCTATCGTACGGCTTGCCATAATACCAGGCACACCGCAGCCCGTTCCCACGAGCATCGGAATGAATGATTTACCCGAAAGGCCGAATCTTCTGAATATACGGTCAAGCACGAATGCTATACGCGCCATATATCCGCACGCTTCAAGGAACGCAAGGAAAATAAACAAAACAAACATCTGCGGGACAAAGCCCAAAACTGCACCGACACCGCCTACTATACCGTCAAGTATAAGTCCACTGAGCCAATCTGCACAGTTGATTTTCGTCAAAAGATCTTCAACAAGCACGGGAACGCCGGGCACCCAGATACCGAAATCCTCTGTAACGGGAGCGTTTTCCATAGCGGCGTCGTATATTCCGTCTATAGCATATCCGGCTTCAGAGAGTGATGCACCGTACGTTCCGTACGCTTCGTCAAAATCGGAAAAGCTGCCGTTTTCTATGCCTTCAAGCATCTGCTCTGCGCCGAGTACACCTGCATCGGATGCCGCATTTACCTTTGATAAAAGCTCCTCTGTCCAGATGTTCTCTTGTGCGTATTCGTCCATTTTTTCTTCATACTCGGACGTACCGATACCGAACAGATGCCAGCCGTCACCGAACAGACCGTCATTAGTCCAATCCGTTACCCACGTACCTACGGTGGTTACGGAAACGTAGTACACAAGGAACATTATCAAAGCGAAGATCGGAAGAGCTGCAAAGCGGTTCGTTACAACCTTGTCGATCTTATCGGACACAGACAACGAGCCTGCGTTTTTCTTTTTATAGCTTGCCTTTAGCAGCGACGCTATGTAAACGTATCTTTCGTTTGTGATTATGCTTTCCGCATCGTCATCAAGTTCCTCCTCCGCCGCCCTTATGTCGTCCTCTATATGCTCAAGCGTATCTGACGGAATGTTGAGCGCTTCAAGCACCTTTTCATCACGCTCAAATATCTTTATTGCATACCATCTTTGCTTTTCCTTAGGCTCGTTATGAAGAACAGCCTCTTCGATATGGGCTATGGCGTGCTCGACAGCACCTGAAAAATTATGCTGAGGAACTGTTTTTCCGTTTTTGGCCGCATCTATCGCCGCCTGTGCTGCTTCCATTATTCCGTCACCCTTAAGGGCGGATATTTCAATTATCTTACATCCCAACTGCTTTGAAAGCTGTTCGATATTGATTTTGTCGCCGTTTTTACGAACGACGTCCATCATATTGATCGCAATTACGACGGGAATACCAAGCTCTGTAAGCTGTGTCGTCAAAAACAGATTTCGTTCAAGGTTAGTTCCGTCAACTATGTTAAGAATAGCATCGGGGCTTTCATTTATCAGATAGTTTCTTGCAACGACCTCTTCAAGAGTATACGGTGAAAGCGAGTATATACCCGGCAAGTCTGTTACGATAACGTCGTTTTGCTTTTTCAGCTTGCCTTCCTTTTTTTCAACGGTAACACCGGGCCAGTTACCGACAAATTGGTTAGATCCCGTAAGTGCATTGAAAAGCGTCGTTTTGCCGCAGTTCGGGTTGCCCGCAAGGGCAATTTTGATTGACATAAATGTTTCCTCTTTCTGTTTACGTTTAAATGTTTTCTGAATATATTTGAGTTACCTATGGCTAACTCGTAGCCATTAAAAATAGGGCTTGCACCCTATTATTCGACCTCGATAGTTTCTGCGTCTGCCTTACGCAGCGTAAGCTCATATCCTCTGACAGTCAATTCAATCGGATCACCCAGGGGAGCAACCTTACGAACGTATATTTCTGCGCCCTTCGTAATACCCATATCCATTATTCTGCGCTTTATTGCGCCCTCGCCGTACAGCTTTACTACCTTGCACGATTGTCCTACCTTGACATCACTCAAAGTTTTCATATAACCTCCCAAAATTCAAATCATTATCTTACTTGCCATCTCTTTACTGATAGCAACACGTGATTCCTTTACATTTACAATGAGATTGCCGCCGATAGACGATATGATCGTAACACTTCCGCCTACAACAAATCCCAAGTTTTCAAGGTGAGCTCTTACCTCACTGCTTCCACCGATCTTCTTAATAATATTCTCTTCGCCTGCATTAGAAAAAATAAGCGGCATCATAACAAAAACCTCATATTGAAGTTAGCATAAACTAACCGATTGTCATAAATTTGAGTTAGCATCCGCTAACCACAATATATAATATCACGTTTCTCGCGTTTTGTCAATAGATTTGCAAAAAAAAATCATTTTTTTCACCGATCAAATTATCAAAAATAATTTTAAAATTTACACGTTTTCGCTTGAAGTACTTTTGCATATGTGATATAATTTTTACATTAATATATAGGAGCGGTAAAAATGATAAAAGTTGAACTTATAACCTGCACTCCCGATGCGGATAAATTGGTAGCTGCGGCGGCTAAGCTGTGCTATGCCAAAAGTGATATAGATACCCTGCTTGAAAATCTCACCCCCGAAAAAACCGAAAGCTTTCTTGAACTGCTTTCATCTTTAGGCCACGAAAGTCCTATTGAGCATGCAACGTTCACTTTCGGCATTGAGGGTGTTTCAAGAACCCTTCTTGCGCAGATCACCCGCCACAGAATAGCATCATTTTCCGTACAAAGTCAGCGATACGTTAACAAAGCACAATTTGAACACATAATACCTCCGCAGATCGCCGCGATCCCCGAAGCGCTTGAGGAGTTTGAGCGCGCAATGGAGGAAGATGCACGTCACTATACAAATCTGCACAAAATGCTTTTTGAAAACCATTATAAGCGTATGATAGAAAGCGGAATGAGTGAAAAGGAAGCAAAAAAAGCGGCTGATAAAAAGGCAAACGAGGATGCCAGATTCGTTTTGCCGAATGCGTGCGACACGAGAATGATCGTCACAATGAACACAAGAAGCCTTTACAATTTCTTTTCCCTGCGCTGCTGCGACAGAGCTCAATGGGAGATAAGCGAGGTAGCAAAGCAAATGCTTTTACTGTGCAAGCAAAAATATCCTCTTTTGTTCAAGCACGCAGGCCCTGCGTGCGTAAGCAAGGGCAGATGCTCTGAGGGGGCGTATTCGTGCGGAAAAGCCGCTGAAATGAGAAAGCTGTTTTGTTGATCGCTGTTTGTGAATAAAAAATAAAATTTGGGAAACACTCTTTTTGAAGATATTCAAAAGGAGTGTTTTTTATGAAGCCTTTAATAATGTTTACATGCTTTGCTCTCATTCTTTCAATTTTCTCTGCCGCCTTGCCCGTAAACGGCGAAGTTGAAATATATGACAGCGTATTACGCTTGCACGTTCTCGCAAACTCCGACAGCGCAGAAGACCAGGAGCTGAAGCTGTGTGTGCGTGATGCGCTCTTGGAGTGTATGAGCGAGGGACTTGCAGACTGCGAGAACATAGAGCAGGCAAAAACGTATGTTTCCGAAAATATCGGGCTTATTACGAGCAGCGCAGAACAGTGCATCAAGGAAAACGGATACGATTACACCGTTGCAATTGAAACAGGCATAGAAAAATATCCGACCAGAAATTACGGAAAGCTTTCCCTGCCATCAGGAGATTACTATTCTGTAAAGGTGAAGATAGGCAGATCGGAAGGACAGAACTGGTGGTGCGTTCTTTTTCCGCCTTTATGCATAGGTGCTGCTATGGCAAACGAACCCGAGGAGGAGCTTGCCGCAGTCGGACTTACTCAAGACGAGATCAACATCATAACCAAAAGCGAAGAGCCCGAATACGAAATAAAGTTCAAGCTTCTGGAAATATTCAAAAAAGCATTTGTTTAAAATTCACTTTTTTCACAAAATTTCAGTTGTTTAAAACCAAATAAGTGAATTTTTTTGTGGTAAATATACAAAAAACGTATAAGATATTAACCTTGTATACGTTATTTTTTCCAAAATGCGTATTGACAATTTGTTTTTGATGCTGTATAATGTCAAGGAACAGATACGCAAGGAGGAAAAAATGAAGCTAATAAAAGGAAAAAGCCACAAGCTGCAGCGTATGGTCGGGGCATTTCTTGCCATCGTGATAATTGCGTGTTCGCTTTACATTCCGAATATGATGATAACAAAGGCTTCATCGGAAATTGACACGTACGACCTTAACGGCGACGGAATAGTCAATGTCAAGGATATAATAAGACTTAAAAAGGCGATACACGGTAATATTTATTCCGAGGTGCTTGACATCAACAATGATAGCGTTATATCAGATGCAGACATGAATTTGATACTCTCAAATCTCGGACACAAATGCCCTGAAAAAGAGGTAATAATGTCCTTGACGTCGGGAAATAACGACGGGGTACGCTACAGCGTTTCTTTGTCGTTTGAAAACAATTTTTCAGGCAGCGTCGAGTATAAATTCATCAGTGGCGGTAAAGAATACGTTGAAAGCAGGGATGCAAACGTCATTGCAAATTCCGATCTTTCATCGTCTTTCACCGATCTTTCTTTTCTTTCCGGAAATTTCACAGTTGAGATAACTGCAAAAAATGCAAGATATTCGGACACAAAGACCGTATCGTACATAAACGGTCTGCCGCAGCTTTCTGCAGATAGCTATAATCTCGTTGTCGATGCTATGACAACGCAGGAAAAGGTATCTCTGCTCGTTTTGTGCAGTGCAAGCGGCGGAATGGCAGGTCAGACATACGCTATATCAAAATTCGGTATTCCGTCAGCTCAGTTTGCAGACGGTCCTGCAGGACTCAGAATATCCTCCAATACTATCGGCTATCCTTCAGGCAGTGCGTTAGCGGCGACCTGGGACACCGAGATCGTAAAGAAGATCGCTTCACTGATAGGCGATGATTGTAAGCAATTCGGCGTTGACGTGCTTTTAGCGCCCGGTATGAACATACAGAAAAACGTTTTATGTGGAAGAAACTTTGAGTATTATTCTGAGGACCCGTATTTATCGGGGCTTATGGCGGCAAGCTACACGCTCGGAGTGCAGTCAACAGGCGTCGGCGTTTCTCTCAAGCATCTTGCATCAAACAACCAGGAAACAGGCAGATATACTCATTCCTCAGAGGTAACGGAGCGTGCATTCAGAGAGATATATTTAAGAGGCTTTGGATATGCGGTATCTCTCGGCGATCCTTATTCCATAATGACATCGTACAATCTTATCAACGGACGTCCTGCATCGGAAACCGGAAGTATGATGAGCGTAATGAGAAACGATTTCGGATTTAACGGCTTCGTTATGACCGACTGGGGCGTATTGGGCGACAGAACACAAAAAATAAACGCAGGAAACGATATGTATTGCGGTACAAATGACACCGCACTTGAAATATCCATTATCACCAACGGCATAAACAGCGGCCAGATAAGTATGAAGCAGATCAACGACTGCTGTAAGAACATTCTTCGTTCCCTTTCAAAAACAACTGCCATGGATAGATCCACACCCGACAACACGATCTCGGATAAGGCAGAAAAAAGACAGATAATAAGACAGGCGGGAACAGAGGGAATAGTTCTTTTGAAGAATAACTCCTCTACTCTTCCCTTTAAATCAAATGCAAAAATTTCGGTATTCGGTAATGCGTCATATCACACAGAGCATTGCGGATACGGATCAGGTTACGTTAACGTAGACGGCGTAACGAGCATCAACGATGCTTTGAAGGCGGGCGGAGCAAGCATAAACAGCACTGTTAAATCGCTGTACAGCGGTTGTCTGCGTCATACCAGCCAACCGCCTGAAAGTGCTAACCCCGAAAACGATACTCTTGAAATTTCAATATCGCAAAATAATGCAAGATCGGCTGCCGAAAGATCCGACTATGCGATATTCACAATATCAAGAGTAACAAGTGAAACGTACGACCACGAAAACAGAGCGGGCGACTTTTCTCTGAACGCTGTTGAAAGACAGAATTTGCAAAACATATCGTCAGCCTTCCACGCAAAAAACAAAAAGGTCATCGTCGTCATCAATACGGGCAATCCGATCGAGGTTGCATCCTGGGAAGGTCTTGCGGATGCGATAGTTTATTCAGGACTTTGCGGAGAAAGCGTTGGATACGCCGTAGCGGATATACTTACAGGCAATGCAACACCGTCAGGAAAGCTGACGTGCTCATGGCCGTTATCCTTCTCTGACACTCCGTACAGCGAATTTTTCCCCGGTGATTACACAACTGTTGCTTATACTGACGATATATACGTCGGATACAGATATTTTTCAACGTTCGGCGTTGACACTATGTATGAATTCGGATACGGTCTTTCCTATACACAGTTTGAGTATTCCGATTTTTCATTGACGCCCGACGGTAACGACTTTATTCTGTCCGTCACGGTCAAGAATACGGGTTCAGGTTCAGGGCGTGAGGTAGTACAGTTTTACACAACGAAGCCCGACGGCAAAAACGAGCATCCTGCATTAGAGCTTGTAGGCTTTGGCAAAACCGCCGTTCTCAATGCGGGCGAAAGTGAAACCGTAACGTGCCGTGTAACGTACAACGAGCTCAGAACGTACGTAACATCTGACGAAGAATGGATAGTTGAGCAGGGTGAATACAAATTCCACGTAGGTGCATCATCCAAGAGCATACACGATACAAAGAGCGTAAGCATCAACGAATCGGTAACTGTCCAGAAATCAGAAAATATGTTCACAAGCACGGATAACATCGCAGTTATCACAAAGAGCGTACCGAGCATTTCATTTGCCGCAGATAAAAACATCGCTATTGGAAAATCGGCAACAGCAAGCGGTGTTGAGGGTGAATATTATCCGTCCAACGCATTCGACGGAAATCTTAAAACACGCTGGAGTCCCTTGGGAACGACAGACAAGTATTTTTCGATCACATCCGATCTTGGAAATAATACTTACGTTTCCTATATCAATATTCTTTGGGAAGCAAATTCTCAGGGGCTGTTCAACGTACTTATATCCTCAAACGGCGAAGAATGGAACGATCTTGGATATTTTGACCATTCGCAGCTGAACACTGTAAAGATCGGCACAAAAGCACGGTATATTAAGATCCAAGCTTCTGCAAACGGCTACTTCTCTATATACGAAATAGGCGTTTATCAGTAAAACAGTACCGTATTAAAAGCGGAACACGCAGCACGTATATGCTTGTGTTCCGCTTTTTTATTTGTCGTATCTTGACATACTGTCGAAACTGTGTTAAAATTTTATTACTCTAAAGCAAGAAAGGATACTTGAAATGAAACCTATCAAACTCGCCGCTTCCCTTCTTTGTGCATCAATGCTTTTTGCCATCGGCGCTTCCGCCGTCCCCGGCAAAATACAAGGGGCAAGCAACATCACAACAAATGAAATAACCTTAAAGGACGGAACAAAGACGGCAGTTACATACACGGAAATGATACTCCCCACAAAAACCACGTTCAACCCGTCTTCATCCAAGGAAAAAAAAGCATGCTTTACAGAATTCAAGCTATCTGACACAAATCTTTCTGTCGAGGTTATCAACTGCGGAAGCAGTATGACACAAACCGCAACCGTTCTTTCTGCCGTAAACTCATTTACAAGCACAAATAAAACAGTCCTTTCGGCAATAAACGGCGATCTTTGGATGACAAACGTTCACAGCGGCTCCGAAATGTCAAAAAAGGTGTTGAAGGTTTCAAGAGGTATTATGATAGCTGACGGTGAAATATGGGCAAGTCAGCAGATAGGTATGGAAAACGCATGTGCCACGAATGACGAGCGCGGAAGCACAACTCCGCCTAAGGCGGCCTTCGGAGTAACCGATAAAAATCAGCCTGTTGTAGGCAGTCCCGAGATCTCGATCACGATCACCGTTAACGGCAAGAAGATCAACGGCGGCGGAATAAACAGACTTCCTGCCCCCGATTCATTGATTGTATACAATCACAGATGCTTTTCGACAAACTACGCATTGAACGATTCTTATGAAATCGCCATTGAAGCCGATAACACTGCATTTACGGTAGACGGCATAGTAACGGGAACTGTAAAGGGCATATACGAAAGCGGAAGCACGAGCAGACCGTCGATCACATCAAAAACCATCGTAATAACTGCAAGAGGCAATAAAATATCACTTGTCAAAGACAAGTTCAAGGTTGGCGATAAGGTCAGCTTTGATTGCTCAATAATTGATACAATGGGCAATACTTCCCTGTGGGAAAACGTTAAGGAAGCCATAGGCGGCCATATTCAGATACTCAGAGACAGTAAGACCTACACCGCCTTAAGCGGAAACACCGAATATCCCGCAACATTTATCGGATATAAGGACGACGGAACGGTCATGTTCACTACACTTACGTCGAATAAGGACGGGGAGTATGTCGGCGCTAACTACAATTCTGTTACAAAATTCCTTAAGGATGCAGGATACAATAGCGTATTTATGCTTGACGGCGGCGGATCTGCAACTATGGTAACGCTTCAGAACGGAACGTACAGTGTAAGAAGCAAGTCATCTGACGGATCTCCCCGCGCGGTCATCAACGCAATAGCGGTAGTATGGAACAAGACTCCCGTTTGTGAAAAGCAAGGCAGTCTCAGCCACATCAAATATCCGATCGATCTGTCCGATATTCCGGGATATCACATTCCTTCAGACCTTCTTGACAGAGTGATCTCATCTCCGAGCAACTGCAGCCTTGAATATAACAAATCAGCAGACGCCTTTGAATTTCTGATAAGCATCACATCAAACGACCCTTTCGCTTATCTTGATTATACATCCTTAGGCACAGTCAGCGCAAACGATTACAAATATATAGTTTTCAAAGCAAAAACCAATCATACATCTCCTAAGACAACTCTGAAGCTGTACTATTCAACATCAAGCGCCGCAGGGCCTGATGAAAGCTATACAAAGAACGTCTCAATACCGAAATCGGACACATGGACATACTGTATAGCCGATATGTCTGACGATCCGTCCTGGAAGGGTACGATAACAAGCATGCGCCTTGATATATTCGATTCAATAGTTACATACGCAGGCAAAGAAACGGTATTTTCATTAGGCAGTATAACACTTTGCAAGACCGCGGACGAAGCAGCAAAAGTCGCAACAGGAAATTACTTACCTAAGGGTGCTGTATTAAGCTACAACGATTTTTTGAATGACCCGTCATCCGCTACGCATCCCGGCGGCACATTGCAGGAGGAAGACGTTCCGACAGAGGATGAAAGCATCACAGAAACATCATCTGCACCCGCAACCGACGAGCAAACTGCATTTGCTACTGATACATATGCCGATACGGATATTACGGACAAAGGTGAAAATGACACAAATGATATGACATTGATCATAGTTATCATTTGTGTAGCCGGTGTCGCTATCGTTGCAGGTATTATAGTTTTCATAAGAAAAAAGCAAAAAGCATAAGAGTTTTTAAAATATCAAGTATATTTGTAAAAGAATAAAAGGAGGAATAAAATGAGCATTGACAATATAACGAATTTCACCGTTTCCAGATATAACGGATTAAGTGAAATGCTTTCAAAATGGAATTCCCTTTCCGAAAATCTTAAGGTTACCGAAACAGGTGCACCTATTATTCTGCCCGATATATTTCTTATATCAAAATCGGGAACGGGAAGAACGGAGTTTTTGAAATATCTCACGCAATTTCTCAAGATCAAGGGTAATCTTCTTGACTTTTACGGCGACGTAAGCTGGTTTGAATTCAAGCTCGGATATTGCTCTCCCAATCAGGACTTTTCAGAGATCAAAAGATTTATGATCGACGTCAATTCTGCGGCAGGCTTCAGAAACGAATTCAGAGGCATCATATTCATAGATATTGACGAATGGAAAAAGCACTACGAAGAAAAGTATTTCCTTGACTTTCTCGAATATCTTTCGGATAACAGCGACCACTGGATGATAGTTCTTTCGGTAACTGACGGAAACACAGAGGAAATAAAGCAGATGGGTATCGTCATATCGTGCTTTTTAAGACTTGAAACAATAACGATACAGCCGCCATCAACAGAAGAGCTGCTTGAATATGCCCGTTCAATTCTTACAATGTATAACATCCATCTGTGTTATGATGCGGAAAACGTCATTTCAGAAACGATAAAAGCTCTTTGCAATAACAAGCATTTCGACTGGTATAAAACCGTCAAGATGCTTTGTCAGAATATTGCTTACACGTGTTATTCGGAAGGAAAATGCATTACAACACATTTGTGCACGGAAGATATTCTTATGTTTGCAGATAAAAGCGAATATGTAGAAACTGAAAAGAAAAAGCTTGCAAAAATAGGCTTCAGAGGTGATAACAATGAATGATAATCTGCACAAATACGAAAGATATGTAAATATTGGCTCGGAAACACGCTGGGCAACGAATGATGAAATAAAAAACAGCAGTACGCACATTGATATAAAAAGCCCGAAATATGCTTGTGCAGGCTTGCCTCTGCTTTCGGACGGTAAGACTGCATACGTCGACGGAAAGGATACTCACACGATCATTTTCGGTGCAACAGGCTCGAAAAAAACACGTCTTTTCTGTATGCCGATGCTGAATATGTTCGCAAAAGCGGGAGAATCGTTTATAGCAACTGACCCAAAGGGCGAGCTTTACGAAAAAACATCAGGTATTATGGCTGCAAACGGCTATGATATAATTGCGCTGAACTTCCGCGATATCGGAAAGGGTGCTGCATGGAATCCGCTTTCATTACCGTATGAGCTTTATCATAACGACAGAAAAGAAGAGGCTATAGCTCTGCTCAACGACTTTGTAACTACGATCGCCGCACCGCAAATGGAAAATACACAAGATGTATTCTGGCCGCAAATGGCTTCATCGTTCGCGCTTGCCTGTCTTTTGCTTATCATGGAAACGGCAACGAAGGAGCAGGCAAACGTTGAAAGCCTTGCTATAATGTGCTCCGAGCCGGAAGATCCCAAATTGAAAGCAATAGCAGATATGATGGATCCTTCTTCCCTCTGCGCAATAAACTTCAACGGCGTTTTGGCTGCAGCTCCCAACACCCTACGAAGCATTTTCGTTTCACTTTTCGGTATGATACGAATATTCAATACGCAGAAATCACTGACGTCAATGCTTTCGCAGAACACCATTGATATGCGAATGGTAGGCAGACGCAAGACCGCACTTTACATAATAGTTCCCGATGAAAAAAGCACGTATCATTTTCTGGTTACGATGTTTATAAAGCAGGCGTATGAAATACTCATAAACGAAGCACAGAAGTGCGATGGCAAAAAGCTTCCCGTCAGAGTGAATTTCGTGCTTGACGAATTCTGTAACATTCCAAAGGTGCCGGATATGCCTTCTATGATATCAGCGTCAAGAAGCAGAAATATGAGATATTTTCTTATTGCACAGAGCTTACATCAGCTCAGAGGCAAGTACGGTGAGGACGCTGACGCCATAAAGGGCAACTGCGACAACTGGGTATTTCTTACCTCAAGAGAGCTTGATCTGCTTGAAGAAATAAGCCGTCTTTGCGGTGAGACCACACTGCCGGACGGCAGGACCAGAAGACTGATATCTCCTTCTGAATTGCAAAGACTGAACAAAGAAAAGGGCGAAGCACTTATACTTCACGCAAGGCAGTATCCTATCATAACGCAGATAGCGGATATTGATATGTATGAGGATTTCAAGGGCTTTAAAGCACCTGAATTGATACCTTACGGCGAGCAGGCTACAGAATCCTTGCTAATACCAAATCTGTACGCAAGGATCAAGCTCGGAATGACTCCCGTGCCGTTCAAAAAACCGCTGAGAAGCTCAAGCAGCACAGTACAGTCACAAAGCTCCGATCACAAAGAAGAATAATTGAAGATCCCCTTACCTATGCGGTAAGGGGATCGATTTTTTTATTTAATTACTGCTGTTCGGCAGGTCTTGGAACGGTAAATGTCAAGGAAATGTCCTGAGATTTTCCGTTTCGGTATATCGTTATATTGACCGTATCGCCTACATAATAGGATGCTATAAGACTTGAAAGGGTATTCGGGGATGTTATCATCGTTCCGTCAACCATAAGAATTATATCGTTGACCTTAATTCCCGAGTTTTCTGCATCATATCCGGGAATCAGCTTTGAAACGTATACATATCCCTGTCTTGTCTGGCCGATCTCAATACCGAGATAAGCCTTGTCGCTCGTCGATCTGTTTGTTATAATATCCTGAACTATAACGTGTGCTGTATTTGACGGTATTGCAAATCCGATACCTTCAACATCCTCTCCTGAGGATTTAGCATTGATGACGCCGATCAGCTCACCTGCCATATTAAACAGTCCGCCGCCCGAATTTCCGGGGTTTACGGGAGTGTCCGTCTGTATAAGTGTCATCATCGTGTTTTCGACCTTTATCTCACGCGCAAGTGCGGAAACGATTCCGCTTGTCACAGAGCCGCCGAGCTGACCTAAGGGATTTCCTATTGCATATACTGATTGACCGATCTTAAGATTATCGGAGTTACCGAACGTAGCCGTTGAAAGTCCTGTAGCCTCGATCTTTATTACGGCAAGATCGTTCTTTGCGTTAACACCCCATATAACAGCCTCGTATTCCGAGCCGTTACGCAGACGCACGGTTACCTTTTCAGCACCGTCGATAACATGATTGTTCGTAACGATAAATCCGTCCTGAGTTACTATAACGCCGCTTCCTGCACCCGTAGCTACGCTTTGACCGTAGAACGAACCGTAGACAACGCTTTCCGTTCTGATCTCAACAACGCAGTCAACTGTTTTTTCAACCACCGTCACAAGATCGCTTTCTTCTATCACAGTATTGCTGTATGCAAGAGTTTCCGAGCTGTTTGTATACTCATCTGCCGTTTCGCCGTTCGGTCCTTTATCGCCCTGAACACCTTCGTTTCCGCGGTTATCGTCGTTCAGATTCGATATTATCATACCTGCGCAAAATGCGCCTATGCACAAAAGCACAGCAAGCAAAATGCAAATAACTGCCGCAATAACACCTGACTTATTCTTTTTCTTCGGTGTATGCACCGTTGACGCATTGGGATTGCTGTCATAGATCACCGCTCCCACCGGCTTAATATCCGGCTGTGATGCGGATCTTTCTTTGTCATCGCCGTTTAAATCTTGTGCATCGCTGTTCTGTGACTGAATATCACTCTGTGATGCTTCGTCGGCAGTGATCTCAGAATTATCAGATTCCTTGCGCTCGTTTTCACCGTTTAAATCAAATCTTTCATCCATAATTTATTTCCTTTCCCAAAATAGATGCCTGACAGGGCTTATCCCTGTGTACCGAATTGTACGTTTGTGATGTGACGGTCTCTTGAAATAACGTTGATTACTCGCTGAAATGTATCAAAAACATTTTACTCGAATATCTTGTACGAGGAGATGACCGAATATCCGTCGCCCTCAAGCCTTGAAACAAATGTACTGTATTCCTCTGCTGTCATCTTACCTGTGACAAACGACAGAACACTGTCCTCCGTCACCATAGCATCTGTGTCATATTTCTTTTTGAATTCCTCTACATCTCCGCCGACTCTCATAAGATAAGCGATAGCTCGCATATCCTTTGCGACATTATCGGAGTTTTCCCACACTTCGAAGGGAGATTTAGCATTCTTTCTTGCTGCGATATCGATTATATCAGATACAACCGCGCTGGCTGTAGGGAGCTTGCCTGCGCCTCTGCCGTAGAACATTACCGTTCCTGCGGCATCCGTATCAGCCATTATTCCGTTGAAAACATCCTCTATACCGTAAAGCGGTACATTATCCGTAATGCAGTAGGGTGCTACCTCTACAAACAATCCGTTTTCCTGCTGAACTGCAACGCCGAGAAGCTTTATTTTGCATCCAAAGCTTTCAGCCGCCTGAACATCCTTTTTTGTTATCTTTGAAATACCGGTCGTGCTGACCTTTTCGGGATCTGTCAGCTTGCCTGACATAATAGCGCCGAGTATGCATATCTTTCTGCATGTATCGAATCCTTCAACATCTGCTGTAGGATCCTTTTCCGCGTATCCCTTTTCCTGTGCCTCACCCAATGCTCTGTCATAGCTTTTGCCGTGAACGAACATGTTAGTAAGAATATAGTTTGTTGTGCCGTTAAGTATACCTGCAATTCGGTCAATATTATTCGCCGCAAGGCACTGCGCTATAGGAGTAAGAGCGGGAATAGCACCGCCTGTGCTTGCTTCAAATAAATATCTTGCGCCGTTCTTTCTTGCCTTTTTCATGAGCTCAACGCCGTGATAGGAAACTATCTCTTTATTTGATGTAACAACGCTTTTCCCCTTCTCAAGTGCCTGCTGAGTAAACTTCAGCGCAAGACCTCTGCCGCCGATGGTTTCAACGATAACGTTTACATCGGGATCATTAAGAATTACCTCAAAGTCCTTAACCATTTTATCTTCAAAAGGGCTGCCCGGAAAATCTCTTATATCACAAATATACTTGAGGTTGATCTTTTCACCTGCATTTTTTTCAATGATATCGGCGTTCATCGTCAGAAGCTCACAAACACCGCTTCCTACCGTGCCGAATCCTAAAACAGCTACATTTATCATTTTATCGTTCCTTTCATTCGCGGCTTGCTTGATCGGCAAATAAAACGCCGAATAAACACCGCTTTGCTTTAATTATTACCCAAATATCTTTTGTATTATATCACAACAGAACGATAAAATCAACACTAAATTATCATTATTTACCGTTGTTTTGTAAAATATGCATAAATAAATGACGGATATTATGTTTAGCATATGACAAGTAATTAAAAACTTATTTAGTATTGACAAAACAACGGCTTTAGTTTATAATTATGATCATTGCATATACCGTAGCAGCCGATCTTGAAATTTGAAAGCTTTTACGGGTAAGAAAATTTTGCCGCATCAACGGCGGAACGGAGAAAAAAATGAAGAAAACAAAGACGATTTTGACAAGGCTTTTATGCTTTGCCTTTGTCATAGCATTGACAAGCTGCGGCGGTGCTGATACGCAAACCGGATCTGATGCGTCCGACACGGGTATCTCTGATGCAACAAACGACTCTGAGCAGACGGAAGCAAACGACGATAATACGACCGAATGGGTACGTCCTACGTATGAAGAACTGGTAGAAACTATGATGAAGGAGGGCAAGATAGTTGCCGACTTCATCCGCGACAACAAATTCACCTACGGCGATGCACGTATAAATCCTGCTATAAACTGGCGTGAGCTTGATCCCGCAAAAGCCATAAAGCCCGACGAACGCATAGTTGCCTGCGACAGAATGGTCAACTGGATAATGTTCCGTGCGGGATTTATCGATCAGAACTGGTTCCACGGTATTAATATAGACAGATACGCTGAAGAACACGGCTTTACGCGTATAGACAGCGCGAGAGCCTGCAAGGCGGGTGACATCGTATTCGTTCATCCCAACGCAAATGGCGATCCCTCACACGTTTTTATATGTGCAGGACCTAATATGCGTTATGACGCGGGCACTATTGAAAGAATAAACGGCTCGCGCGGTCCTCAGCCCTTTAACGAGCCGATACTAAATTTCTGCTATGCATGGCGTCCTTCGCCCGACTATATGCCCAACCCTTCAATGATCGATATTTACGGCCCTCATTCCGAGGATGCAGCAATGCCCAGCGAAAACACAGAGGTTCTGCATACTGAAGAAAATAAAACTGACACAGTTACGATAAGATATTCATATTCACACAGCAATGATAAGTACAGCGCTTACGAGTTTCACGTAAACCTTTCTGTAAAGAATACAATGTCCAACGGAAACACATGGGTAGCAAGCTATATCGGCTCTGCTCTTCCCGATAAACGAGACACGCCCTCAAGATATGACGGCGGGATATGGATCGCACTACGCGGAGATAAGTCGGCTCATCTGTTCCTTGGTAAATTTTCCGAAGCAAAGGTATGGAACGAGCGAGTAGCTACATTCAGTCTTCCCGAATCAACCGATACAATGCACAAATATACCGTTGTTGACACGGGAGATTACATAAAGTACTTTATGAAGCTTTCAAACGGCGAGCAGTATCTTATATGCTCAATTCGCATAAACGCTGAATACGATCAGATAGTTGTAAGAGGCAATGACGGAAACATCGTTTACGCCGGCGAATGCAATATTCCGGACAAGTGCTATTTCAAGGTTAATAATCACAGTATGGATATGACATGCGAGGATATTTCCATAAAGGGTGTAAAAGCGTAATTTATCAAAAGTAATATTTGCCGCTGTAAAAGCAGCGGCATTTTACATTTTACAAAAGCAATAAAATAAATTTTCACAGTAAGCAAAAACCGTATTATGGTCCGTAACATTTCGATTGTTGATTTCAACAATAAACGCGTGCGTTTTTTGTTGAAAATGCCGTTTTTGTTATTTTCGTCGGCAATTTCATTGACAAAAATCACAAGATAGATATAATTATATATAGATGAATTGTATTCACCAATATATGACCAAGGAGAAAATAATGAAAAAGAAGAGCTTTATCAAAGCTGCCGGCATCATTCTTTCACTGGCGCTGCTCGCAGGAGCCGTTTACATTCCTGCATCGCTGATGATGTCAGATGCCGCAACCGTCTCAAAAAGTGACACGAATAAAGACGGTATTATCAACACAAAAGACCTGATAAGGATCAAAAAGCATATCGCAAATCCGACATCGTTTCCGTACAGTGCAGACGTTGACGTTAACGGAGACGGCTCTATAACCAAGGCTGATATTACTGCAGCTAAAGCAAACCTCGGTGAAACTTACGAAATACAGGTTGAACCCGAGTATGTTCCGCCTACATACGACGAGCTTGTTGAAATAATCATGCGTGAAGCGAGATGGGTTACGGATTTCTGTAACTACAACAACTTCGTTTACGGCGACAGTATGATAAACCCTGCTTATAACTTCTACACGGGCTCTGTTGCGGGCGCTATAAATCCCGCCGAAACGGTGTCAAGCTGTAACAGATTCGTATCGTGGGTTCTCTACCGTGCAGGATTTACAGACCAGGTATACTTCCACGGCGGTCTTCCCGCAGAAACTCTTCAGAGCAAGTACGGATTTACCAAGATAACGAACATAAGCCAGGTTCGCAAGGGAGATATTGTATATATCCCCGGTCACGAGTTTATTTGTGCGGGTACTAATCTGCGTTATGACCACGGTTCTACCGAAAGAATACAAAGAATCAGCGGTTATGCATATGTAGAAAATACAAATGAGCCTTTCAGAGAAGCTATAAACTCATCGTTCATGTACGCAATGCGTCCTAATCCTGCAGGACTTCCCGCTCATTCTCTTTCCAAGATATACAACTCTGTATCCGATACGTATGCAGCTCCCTCTGCAAATCCCTCAACGATAGCAAACTTCTCTAACGCATCATGGCCTAACAACGGCGCATATCAGCTCGTAATGCCCAATTCGTACAATCCGTATAACGAATATCAGTATGAGATCCATCTTTCCGTGGCATCAGTAGCTGACCGCAGTTATCAGAATATGTATAAGTCAAGTGAGCATAACGGTGCTCATATCGGCGTAAGACTTCCCGCATCAAATCACAATCCCACAAAAGCTGGCGGTATCTGGCTGTGCTTCAGCGACTCTGCTTTTGCTACACTGTTTACAGGCGTTGGAAACGGTCCTAACCTCCACGGAACATTATGGAGCGAGGTAATGGCAAGAGTTCAGCTTCCTGTTACATGTTCACAGGCTCGCAGAATAAGCGTTGTAGATGCAGGCGATGTCATAAAGTATTATATGTACCCCGGAGACGGAACACGTTATCTCGTATGCTCCATAAGAGTGGATACAACGTACAATCAGATATGTGTTCGTGACTCAGCAGGCAAGATGTTCTTCTGCGGACTTACAAATCTCGAAAACTCAGGTTACTTCAGCGTATGGTCTCACCACGCTAACACGACCGTGCTTGATGTATATATGCAAAAGGGCTTGAAAGCACCGGCATAATAAAATTTCAAAAAATTATCCTCAGGGTTTCGGCTCTGAGGATATTTATTAGGTTAAAAATGAATACATTACTTATAGTAGACGGCAGCAACTTGCTTTTTCAAATGTTTTACGGTATGCCGTCGCGAATATTTAATAGCAATGGCTTTGCCATACACGGCACCCTCGGCTTTATCGGCGCGCTTTTAAAAATGATACGGCAATATTCCCCGTCACACATTATCGTTATATTCGACGGAGAGTGCGAAAACGCAAGATGTGAGTTATCGCCGGATTATAAAGCAAACCGCCCCGATTTTGATCAATTACCCGAGGAAGATATTCCCTTTTCACAGTTACCGCATATATTTTCCTGTCTTGACACCCTCGGTGTACAATATTACGAAACGAGATCCTGTGAGGCAGATGACATCATAGCCGCTTATGCACTTAAGTACGGCAAGGCAGAAAAGGTAATTATTTCATCTCAGGACAGCGATTTCTTTCAGCTGATAACCGAAAATGTCAGCGTTTTGCGTTACAGAGGTAAAAACTCCGTTATGTGTACCTCTGAGTACATAAAAGAAAAGCTCGGCATATTCCCTTTTCAATACGCTGACTATAAATCACTTGTAGGCGACAAGGCGGACAACATAAGGGGCGCAGAAGGAATAGGACCAAAGACCGCAGCCCTGCTTTTAAACGAGTTCAATTCGCTTGAAGGGATACTCGATAATGTCGAAGCCATCAAAAAAGAGCATATCCGAAATTCGATAAAAGCAAATAAAGAGCGATTGAGACTAAACTATAAACTAATAAGGCTATCCGCATCTTCTGAGATTCCATTTGATTATGACGATTTGAAGTTTACATATAACGGCGAAACCACAAATCAGATTTTAAAAAAATCAAATGTTTTATGATTTCAAATACAAAAAAAGATTTCACAGTCTGCATTACACAGAATGTGAAATCTTTTTATATCATTTTGTAATTCAAATGCAATCCTCATCTTTAAGTACACAATAAAAAACGAAAAGATTTGAATACTACTGCAAAGAAATCATATAGACAATAGCATTGATCAAAGCTATTACTGCACAACTAAATGTTATGTTTCCACGACTCATCACGCTTTATACGAGCCTGGCGTGATGCGGTTTCACAACGAATGCGGTGTTTGCTTCCTCTGGCAAAAAGATTTATCTGTGTATCATCTCCAAACGAATCGTGAATCAGATTGTCAACCAAACCGTTTTCAAGGAAGCTACACGAGAAAATATCAAGATTTGCTTTGCGTTCCTTAATTGAATAATGGAAAGCGATATGACTTTGAGCAACAACAAGCACACCTGATATATATTCAGGATCTTTTATCTTGTCAAAAATAACATACGGTCTGCAAATCGGACTCATATTGATTTTCGGAGCAATACAATCAAGCCATGAAAAAACATCTTCAAATGATACGTCAACATCCTCAATAGTTATCATATAGTGCGGTCCGAAATCATTATTAGTATCTATGTTACCGTCAATCCCCTCGTATACACGTCTGTCAACAACATTTGTATTGATCTGACTTGCATATATCTGATTCTGTATAGCATTTGTCACATCAGCTTCGCTAAAAAATTTGTCAGTAAGAATATCAACAAAGTAGCAAGAACGGTATGGGAATGTGTGAATAGTAATATGTGAACCGTTTGAGCAGATACAAAACGCACTTATTCCCACATCTTCCGAATCAGAGCAATAATAAAACGGCACTAAAAACGGAGGCATTATCGGCTTCATATCAAAATCATTTGCCAACTGCACCAAAAGATCATTCACTACCATTATACTATTTGATTGTTCAACAAAACAACCGTATGCATCCAGCATATAATGTCTGTTTGCTAACATATTACACTCCTATTCCATTTCATCAAATATCTCATTGAATTCCTTAAAATCTATCAAAATGGGATCTATCCACCACTTCTTATTAGAACGGAGCCCGTTAGGTAAGCAATAAAATACATTACTATGATCATACGAAAACTCTGTAAGAACATTGATATATACTTTATGTTCATTTTCCTCATTGTCCAAATTGATATTCAAGGTAAATGTGACTGTTTTATATCCGTCGTAGTTTTCATTTCCGCGATTATATGTAGCAACAAACGGATATATAGCACGAGCGGGAGAAGCGGACGATGATTCCTTAAAGCTTCCCGTACGGAGATATCTCAAAACATCAAGTGCAAAAGAAATCCACGCATCTACATTTTGTTCGTTTATATCTAAAAGATTCTTAATGCATCCCTCGGCGAAGGTTTTGAACTCATTGATATTCAGAATATCATGTCTGCCTATCGCAGAATAAAGTTTATGTCCTTCAACAGACGCGTTTCGCGTTGAAGAACTGCAACGCTCACAGAGATCTATAAATCTATGCATCATTTCCAGCATATCGTGATAATCTGCTGAATTATACTGCTTTAGCTGCTCCGCTTCCTCTTTTGCGGCATCCATAAACGCAGTATGCATCTGTTTCTGATATATAGCTATTTTTGATTCCGAAAAGCAACAATTGCACGATTCAGCATCAAAACGCCCCTTTGCATCACCATATTCAAAAAGTCCTTTATAAAAACAAAGTAAATGACGGAATGTTTCACCTAAAATAATAGAAACATACTTACATTTTTGATCTGAATCCTCATCGCTCTTCATTTTTTTCAAAATAGTGATATTATCATATATGTTACCTGCACATATTGCTTTTTCGGTATTATCCTCTTCAAGTGCCGCAGTAAGCGAAGAAATAATAAGCGAAGACGCCGCACGGGCATACAGTCTGTCATCCGAACGCATACGTGGAATCTTTCCAAATCCACCAGTTTCGCCGAGGATAAGCTTAGTTTTGATAACATCATTCACTTTAGAAAGAAGCTCGCTTTCCGTAAGACCGTATATCGGCATATCCGAATTGTCAATACGCTTGCACAAATTTTTAGCAATTGTAATAAATGTCTGAGGTACTGCACGAAAAAGGGTTTCAAGAACGCTTGTAGGGCTGGATTCAATTAGCAGCATAACGATGATTCCGTCCCAGTCAAGGACAAGATTTTCAATATCTGAAGGAGAAGTAATTTTACCAAATACATCTCTATGTCTTATAGAATATGCATTATAAAGTGCCTTTTTAGATCCCATATTAACACTTATAGCATCAGAAATTGAAAGCGCAAGATTCTTTATATATTTATAGTTGATCGCATGGACCTGATCTATAAAATCATCGTTTTTTTTTGTTTCTTGACTTCCTTTATCAAAATCCCATTCTTCGCCTATTATCTCATAATAATAGTCTTCAGCCTCGGCAACGATATGCGTTTCCGTCTCTTCAGTATCGGATGGATCTTCTTCATTTACAGTAATAGCCAAGGTTTTGAATCCGTCTGCGGAAATATACTGTAACCCGAGAGTCTTATCCCCGCCGTCCTCTATACGCTCAATGCTATACAAAGCGTACATATCAAGCGAAAGATCAATATTATAATAGATTAAATGGCTGACTGAAATATTATCAAATTTATTATCACTGCCAAAATCCAACGCCTCTTTACTTACAAATGAAAAGCTTCCATCTTCGTTTACGAGCTCATATTCTTTCAAAAAAGACATATTCTGCAGTAATTTGTAGAACATGCCTGCAAGCTCATTCGAATTCATATTAAATCTTGACGGAGCTGCCTTCCAAGTCGATATAAGCTTGTAGTAGCGTGCAAGATTAAAATCCTTTGAACGGAACGTGCAGAGATTCTCAAAAAGCTCGTACAATTCGCCATCAGGACCGTTGAGCATTTCGAACTGTATATCCGAAAGAACAAACTGTATAAGCTCAGAGGTCACAGGATATTGAACGTACGCCTTGCGCAAGCTATTGATTATACGCAACGAACTCTGCTTTATAGCTTTTTTATTCACAGGGTCATCACTGTCATTATCACAACGCAGACAACCGTGAGCAAATATAAAAGCCAACGAAAGTATATTATTTATATAAACTACATAGTCGGAAACTCGTTTTACATAACGCTGTGTTTTAGTACCGCCGAATATGTAAATCTTCATATTGTCACATACGTTTTTATCGAAAAATCTTCCAATACCTTCGATGCGACTTGCCAATTGTTGTTTTTCTTCAGCAGTAATTTCGCTCATACCGCTTCCCCCTGATTAATAATCTGCATCAATGTCGTTAATTATCTTTGCAAGCTTATAATAGCGTTCCAGAGCTATTTCTTCATCGCTGCTCAAGCTATCCTTGGACTTTGTAAAAAGCGCATCCTCGATCCACATAAAACGCTTAACGGCAGGAATACCGAATTCATCACGGTCAAGCATATCGAAATGATACGTATTGCTGGAACTGTCAGCAAAGTCATCAGAAAAATCATTACAAATCTTGCTTATAGCAGAATCAGGATATCTCAGTCCGTTGATCGTTACCTCCTCTTGAGGAATAACATTAGGCACAAGTACAATGTGCTTATCACCACTGAGCATCTTTTCATCATTTTCTACACCGAGAAGATAGCGTCTCGTGCCGTTTACAAACTGTGTGGTGGGACGCATTACACACACGATGATTGTAGCAGCTTCATTAGAAATATTAGCAAGCGCTGTATTACCGACGGATGAGTCAAAAATAACAGCGGGAATGTCATAGCGCTCATCACAAATTTCAAGAAAACGCTTTAAAGATTCCATATAAGAAAATCCGCCAGACTCAGAATAATTATTCTTGGCATCCTTGCCAATATTCTTATTATCCTTAGCAGGAAGCAAAAGTATCGCTTCGTTATCATCATATCCGTATGCATTACCTACCGGGATAAGTTGTGACAAAAACGGGTGATCCTTTATAGTTTTTGCGCCTTTTGTATCAAACGGTGTACCAAGCAGATGTTGAATACAGTTGGTATCCGTAACCTTTTTTTCAGCCTTAAGCAAGTATGACATACCACAGCTATCAACGTCTGTATCAATAACTATTATAGGTGATTGTGCGGTCGGATGGATGTGTCGTGATGCAAGTATAGGAATTATATTATACGCAAGCGTACTTCTTCCCGCACCGCCTTTATATGAAAAGAACGAAATTGTTTTCATTATACTAATATCTCCTTATATTTTAGTCAAACAAAGAGCTTCTGCCCTCGTCACTGTCATTAATTTGAGAAATAAACTGTCTAATGCAACGTCTGATCTCTTTTTTAAGTTTTCCGCTGAGCATCTTGTGATTATTTGCATTTTCTTCTCTTGTAAGCTTGCTCGAACGTACACACTCAAAAATATATTTACTTATCATCGCAAAAAGCAATTCGCTTACAGCGTCAGACAATGCCTTGTGTGCATCAGTACAAAGTGTATCGTTTACATCTTCGACTGTCAATCCGTCCGCCGTATCAAGCAACAACCTGCAAAGCATTTCGGGAAGTAGCTTTTCAAGTTCTTTCGATACAACAGCAGCCACTGCATCTTCAACCGGGGTTTCAACGTTATCAAGCTTTTTCTGAAGCTCGGATGCTTCATCTTCTTTTTCCTTTAATTCTTTTTTAAGCTTTGAGATCTCACCGCCCGGCGCCTGCAGTTCCTTAAGATAATCACGCTTTATAGCTGAACGGTTTACTTCATTTTCCGTGTAGTTGCCTATGAATTTACTTTCATATGTTTCGTAATAATTGTAAAACTCTCCAAGCGCTGAAATATAATAATAGTTACTGCAGCTGAAGAAACCGTCATTCTCCCATATCCACTTGAACTTATTTTTCTCCTCGTATCTGTTTTCAAGAATATATCCGAGATATTTTCTCATATTAACCTGCGGATACTTTACAAGATACTCACTGATTACATTGTTGGTACGTATAAGCAGCGGCATAAGCGTAAACACACGCATACGTAATTTACGAAGCTCTTTAACCTTATCTCTGTGAACAGTGAACGCCTCGTTAAAGCCGACAAGGAACTGCTCAACTATGTACTCTTTTCCGTTATTCTTAAGCTTTTCATAAGTGCGGAATGCCATTTGAGATGCTACCTGGCAGGATTCGAATAGGTCATTGTATTCACGCTCAGCTTTATGAACAGCTTCATCGCTTTCCGCAATGATTTTTTTAAGTTCAAGGTCTTCATCAAGTCCGGCGTCAAGCATAATATTGATGATATAAACTGTGTTGAAAAGTGCGTCACTCGTTGTAGCAATCGAAATATCTTCCTCGGTCAAGGTAGTTTCCAGGTCATTATAGAAAAACTTATCAGCCAGGTGGCTGCGTGTCAAACGCCAAACCTCTTTAGCAACCGTTTTACAATTTGCTTCAAATTCACCGTAAGGAGAATCAATGTCTATGGTTTCAACACCGTTATTTATTTCTTTATAGCGAAGCGCAAGTTCGTTATAAGCATCAAATCTTGCGATCTGACGGCCGTCTTTATTAAGTCCCGGTGCTTTCTTTTTCAGGTCCTTGTTGTAGTCGTTCTTATGCGCTTCATACTCAGCTCTGATCTTACGATCCATCCGTACACCGAACTTTTCTTCATTGCGTGCCGCCTCATAATAATTAAGATACTCCTTAAATGTCTCGTAAAACTCAACGAAGCATTCACATACTGCAAACGAATAATATAGCGACGGTTCCTCGCAGTCTGCAGTAAAGTTCCATCCTATTTCAAGTTTCTTTGATATTCCTACATTTGGAGATTTGATGAACGAAGCGTTCATATAGTTAAGGCAGTATGAAATGACATTTACAAGTTTGTCCTCCCATTTACATGTTTCACCGATAGTTGCATGATACTTCAGTGCCTGAAGAAACGAAGGAACAACCCATGTAATTGCTTCGATGTTGGAATACTTTTCATCGAAGTGTCTGCCCGTATCATACGGAGAAGCATCAAATTTATATACACCGGCAGTTCTTGTTGATATACGCTTTATGACATCCTCGATTACAAAGTCCATTATCTCACGGATCGTGTAGTTTGTTTCTGTTTCACTCACTATATGATCATCGTCAAAATCAAGGCCAAAATCAGAAGCAAGAAGAAGCAACGCTTGAAGCGACTGGCACTGTGAAAGAATACCGATCTCCTTACTGTCATCCATATAGAAGCCCATTCTCTCGCCCGGAACTTTATGAAAACGGTCATACAGCTCCTTAAATATTTCTTTGCCTACTTCGATTTTATCCTTATAGGTATAAAAGATCGAATCGTTTTTTTCAGATTCTGCCACCAGATCCTTTAAAACGCCATACGCGCTTCGCTTGTAAGAATTAATAGCACTCATAATTCATCTCTCCAAATATAAATTTAAAATACTATCCGTTTAAGGATGTAATGTAGTCTTTCTTAATGCAAATAACGGGACGGACTCCCGATTTTTTTGTTCTGAAATTATAGCCGCTTTGATATACTGTTCCGTCTTTTTTTACGACCTTCTGCAAGGCCCCTGAGTTGCGCGCATCAAGCCACCAATGAGTATCTGAATCAGAAAAAGACAAAATGTCATCGGTTTGCGATTTTGAAATATCCTCTTCAGAAAGCAGCTTAACTGTTTTTATTGCTTCCTTTTCGTCATCTTCAAATGACAGCTTAAAAAAAACATCTGTCAGCCACTTTTTCAAATCATCTCCGCCATTGCGAATATCAACAATATTTTGCGAAAGCAAAACGAAATATTCATCATCGCAATATACAGGACGCCACAGTATCTTTTGTGTTTCATACGCAATACCGTTCTCAACTAAATACGTACTTCCCTGATAGTCTATCCTTTGATCCTTTGTAAGAAAATATCCTGGTAACGCATCCGATGTCTTTCCTTTGCAAATTCCCAAAGAGACGGTAGTCTTTGCAGTTCCCAACGATTTTTCTATTTGCTTGACGCTCAACGCCTTGTGATCCACCACGGATGGAAAAGCTTTTTTGATATTGTCAGCCAATTTTTCTTTGTATTCTATACGATTTTCAGGATCTGCATAGCAGTATATCGTATCGCTGCTGAAAAGAGCTGTTATACCTTTCAAATATTCCAACGGGAATACTCTTTCGATTTCCTTATCATTTTCAGGAAGCGAGTCAAAAACAGACTTAAGCAAAAGCATAGTGGACGGTTTACCTATATTTATCGGAAGAATTAAAAAAGGCTGTCCTTTTCTTTTGCACATTTCTGATTTTTCTAGCGCAAATCCTCTTTCCAGATAAACGGGATTGCTTTGAAATGAATCCTTACTATTAAAAAAGATAACTCCTCGGCAATGATCGTTTTTTATCAATTTTTCAGCAATTTCCGGCCATTTGTCACCATAAACAAGATCAGCATCATACCAAATGCGTATTCCCTGCTCAACAAGAAAACCAATTACTTCTACAACAATTTCGGTATCTTCGTGCTTATAGCTGACAAACAAAAAGTCATTTTTCACGACTTCTTCCTTGGTATACGGCAAATCCACAATTATTCCTCCGTTGCTAAAGATAATAGCAGTGTACAATTAAAATATGACTTTTTAACGTATGAATTTATATAATTATACATCATATATAAAAAAAAGTCAATATATAACGCCGAAAAATTCCACAAGGCCCAATATTGTCTATAAGGGTATTTCATCATTTCAATTTTAATACTATGTACTCGGGGTTAAGCTATTGTATATTCGCGCAACCGTTTCGAGATACACATATGCTAACAAAAGCCAGTATCGCAAAAAAGCAGTTTTAAAATGTAAACAAAAAGAAAATTTTCATTTTTATTTGTTGTTACATATAGACTTTTTATAAAACGTGTGATATTATACTAATTTATGCGTGGCAACTATATATGAGCATTTGCATATACGTTTTTTTCTGTCGTACAAGTATTTTTATCCTTAATCATACGAATAAGATTAAATTGTTAAGAGGTATTTTATGACTCATACAGCAAGCATTCTGCTAAGTTTATCGGTCGCCTTGCTTGCAGGACTTCTGCTTTCAAGGCTTGCAAAAAAAGTACAGCTTCCCGCCGTTACTGCTTATCTTGTATCAGGTATTATTATCGGACCGTTCGTTCTCGGCGCACTTAATATCCCCGGTATCGGAATAACCGCAGAGCAGCTGGAGGGATTCGGAATAATATCCGATCTTGCACTCGGCTTTATTGCATTTGCCATGGGCAACGAATTTCGCCTGGCACAATTAAAAAAGATAGGAAAGCAAGCAACTGTTATAGGTGTATTTCAGGCAATCTTCACAACGATAGTTGTAGATGCGGTCCTCATCGGTTTTCACTTTTTGAAGCCGGATGTTCTCTCCCTGCCTGTCGCCATCGTTCTGGCATCGGTCGCAACGGCAACCGCACCTGCCGCAACGCTTATGGTCGTAAAGCAATACAAGGCAAAGGGACCCGTTACGGATATTTTGCTTCCCGTTGTTGCTCTTGACGATGCCGTAGGTCTTGTCGTATTTGCCATTTCATTCGGAATTGCAAAATCGTTAAGCGTCGGCACAGTCGATGTCGTATCGGTAATATGTGAACCGCTTATTGAGGTCGTTATTTCCCTTGCACTCGGATTTGTAATGGGATTGCTGTTTACCCTTTGCGAAAGATTTTTCCACTCACGCTCAAAGCGTATGGCGGTTTCCGTTACCTTCGTTATGATGACAGTCGCAATATCCTGCCTTAAATTCGATTTAGGACCGATACATATCGGGTTTTCTTCCCTGCTCGCTTGTATGATGCTCGGAACTGTTTTCTGCAACATTTGCGACGTTTCCGAGGAGCTTATGGAAAGAGCAGACAGGTGGACAACACCGATACTTATTCTCTTTTTTGTCATCAGCGGTGCTGAGCTTGAGCTGTCTGTATTTTCGGAAATATCAGTCGTTATCGTAGGTATCGTTTACATCATATCACGCTCTGCAGGAAAATACTTCGGCGCAAGGATAAGTGCAGTAATGACAAAATGCGATGCCAATATAGTAAAATACCTCGGAATTACACTGTTGCCGCAGGCGGGTGTTGCACTCGGCATGGCGTTAAAGGCGGTAGAGCTTGGTCCTGACGGTGCAATAGTTCGCAACATCACACTGTTTGCAGTGCTTATTTATGAGATCGTAGGTCCTTTCCTTACAAAGATCGCTCTTACAAAGGCAGGCGATATAAAAAAGGAAGGAAGAATAAGCGCCAGAGACGAGCACCTTGCAAGCAAAAAAGTATATACGAAGTGATATCTTTATTTATGATCATCAGATCCAGCTTAAAATGATATAAAATTCCCCGAATAGCACATATTTGCAGTGCTGTTCGGGGAATTTTCACTTATTCATCTTTCTGTATTGAAATGTGTGCGGAATTGTGTTACAATAAATCAAAAGATGTGAATTTTATACCGAAGGAGCATTTCAAGATTTTACTGACTATGCAAAGTATTATTATGATTCGGCAGATTTTAATGACAACAAAAGAAAAGAGGTATTAAAATGGGTGTATTATACGATCGCTTCAAAAAAATGAAAAAACGCTCTTTGAATAATTGTTTTTTTGATAAAACGGGATTTGTTAAATTTGAATCGAATGGTAAGAATTATGAGATATTTTTTCCCAGAAGGCGAGCAAATAAATATTCAATTATTCATTGCAAAAATAATACGATAGAGTGGGAGCAATTTCCCATTCTTCCGCGCATTGCAGGCAGAATGTATGGAATACGTGAACCGATTATAAGCGTAGCGCCGACAAAAGAATCTGTTAGAATTGTTGTTATACTTGGTAAACCAAACTGCATCACAGGTCTTGATGAAGGAATTTTCCGTTCTATACACAAGTATGATGAAGAATATGTAAACGTAATGTCAGAAGCCCGTTTTAAAGAAATATGACATAGGTATCTGTTTGTATTCATATGAGAACGATGATGCTTGAAAAGCAGAAAGCATATAATGTTTTCATATATAAGCCTTGCCGTATTTTTTGCTTCACTAATTATATCTTGTTAATAGTCAGTGAGATACAGTTCTTTTTATCATCAATAAATTTCTTCCTTTCCGTTTTTGATCTATATATTTTTCAAATGCTTTATGTAGAATGTTATCCATTTAGTACAGAGTTATCAACAGGGTTCCAAAATGAATACTCTGCATTATACCCATTTTATAACAGTTTTTGGGCAAATGTTTTTTCGTTGAAAACGAAGCTGAAATTCTCTTCTTGGTTTCCTCCACGGTTTCGCCATCTTTAGAAAAAACCTTTTCGATAATCTTATCGTTTACTTTGTTGAAACCCTCAACAGCACCTTCCAACCTGTGAAAACCGTAGAGTTTTTTGCCGTTGGCTGTTCTTGAGATGTCAGCCGTTATATCCACATCCCACCAAGCTCCATCATAGTACACGCGGTTCCAAGTGTGCCGATCTACATTGTTCTTATGGGATATTCCGTCTACAGCGTATCAAGGGATACTTTGACTACAAGAAAGTATTTCAGATATATGCCCAACAGCAGATTGTATGCTGCCAGGACGAAAAAGAAAATAAGTCCGGTTTTCGACTACAATGTGATTGCAAATAATTTGGATATCTTCACGATAAGTCCTCAATTCATTTGCAAATTCACATTGCAACAGTTCGTTTCCCAAATCTAAAAACTAAAATTTTGATGATTCTTGCCCTTGATTTTGCCCTTATAATCCGTCGAGACAAGGGTAAAACGGTGTAACACCGTATAAGTGGGATGAAATGAGTTGCTTGCGGAAAACCCTTTATTTAAGGCGG
>JAZPYO010000027.1:0-22909 GCA_045544195.1 Eubacteriales bacterium | reverse complement strand
AGAACGGGACTTATCTGTACGGTAAAACGGCTCAGTTATGTGCAAGAGCTGTTCTTCGGTCATTCCTTTACCATTATCCTCAATAACCGCTTGACATTCTGAACATGATATTTTAACCTTGCCGCCGGCAGAGCAAGCCTTTATCGCATTTTCTATAAGATTGTAAAACAGCATTGTAAGCAAAGTTTCATTTCCCTTTACCGTCATACATTCGGTATTGCATTTCAATTCAACATTTGCCCCCTCGGCTTTCAGGCTCAGGCTTTGTGTAACATACGAAAGAACCTTTGAAATATCAACATATGCCATATCAATTTCATTTTCGCGTATGAATGCACTATCGAGCAAAAGCTCTGATATTTTTTGCAATCGCTCGGATTCTAACAGAATATATTTTGCCGCTATCAGTCTGCGTTCCTCTGTCGTGTTCGCCTTTTCGATATATTCTGCATATCCGTGAATGCTCGTAAGCGGTGTTCTCAGCTCGTGTGCCATATTGTCAACGAGCTGTTGCTTTTTTGCAGCTTCAGTTTCAAGGCTTGACATCTGCTCGTTAATTTTTGCAAGCATTGAATTAAAGCTTTCAGCAAGCAGAGTAAACTCGTCGTCTCCCTTTTCCTCTGCAGTAACGGAAAAGTCGCCCGACTGTATTATTTCCGTTGTTTTGCGGAGCTTTTCAAGCGGCTCTGACAGCTTTTTCAAGATGAAGTACAGACACACAGCAAGGAGTATTGATACGCTTACAGCAGTTATTATATAAGTCATCATAAGCGATCTGAATTCTGTATCAAGGCTCTGTACGTTTTTTGCAAATATCATATCGTATTTTCCGTTGCATATTTCAGATGAAATCACTATATGATGTTTATTTTCAATGTCGGTATGCAAAAGCGAGTCCTTGCCTATTTCTACATCATCATTGAAATTTGAATAAATGACGTTTGATCTTTCCTTGAATGCAAGTAAAATTCCCTTTTTTCCGTAGTGATTTCCAAATGAATTCATAAGCAGTGACGGACTTGAATTACTGTTCGATGATGTCATATCCGTGTAATCCCGCTCAAAAGACATAGCAATATAATACTGCTCGGCAGATGCCGTATTCTCCGAGGATTGAACATTACGCTTGTATGTATATACCGTAAGGGAAAGTATCCCGCAGTTAAGACAAAGTAAGAAAAGTATCAAAGTGAATATATAGGTTTTTTGCCAAAATCTCATTTTCATATTTCGAACCTGTATCCTATCTTATATACGGTTTTTATACGGTCGGCTATGGATAGCTTTTGCCGCAGACGCTGAATATGAACGTCAACTGTCCGCGTATCGCCCTCATAATCGAACTCCCAAACAAGTTTCAGCAGCTTTTCACGTGACAAGGCAAGATTTCTGTTATTTATCAATACCTGCAAAAGATCAAATTCACGGGGCTTTAAAAATATCTCCTGACCGTCTTTATACACCCGTCTGTTATCAAATTCCACTCTTATACCGTCAAATTCAAAGCTCTTGACATCCGCCTTCGTTCTGCGTAAAACTGCCTTTACACGCTCGACAAGCTCTATTATATCAAATGGCTTTGTTATATAATCGTCAGCTCCAAGCCTCAGCCCTTTTATTCTGTCCTGACTGTGCGAGCGTGCCGTAACGAATATCACGGCAACGTTTTCAAGGTATTCCATAATATCAAAGCCTGAATAATCAGGAAGCATTACATCAAGGATAACAAGATCATATTTCGGCTTTACCGCCTCTTGCAGACCTGAATTTCCGTCAAACACCTGGGTGCATTCGTGTCCTACAAGCTCAAGATTAAATCTTATAAGATCGCTTATAGCCTTTTCGTCCTCTACTATAAGAATTCTTGCCATACTGTATTCTCCCATTATTACAAATAATAGTGATGAACCTTTCTACTTATACAATACCACGCTTTTGTTTCCAAGTTGTATCCGATCAAAATGGTAAAAGATCGGCAGAAAAATCTGCCGATCTTAAAGGTACTGAACATTCGGTATTATACGAGCTTGAATTCAACGAACTGCTGAACGCTTGAGGTATTGGAAACGAATACCTTGAATTTTCCTTTTTCCGCTTCAAATTTACCGCTGAAGGTATGGAATTTGAGAGCATCCTCGGTAATTCTGAATTGAACAGTCTTTTCTTCGCCCGCTTTAAGCGTGACCTTTTCGTAGCCCTTAAGCTCCTTGATAGGTCTTGCAACAGAGGCTGTAACGTCCTGTATATAAAGCTGAACAGTTTCAATTCCCTCGCGTGTGCCTGTATTCTTTACGTTTACGGATACGGTGATCTCTCCGTCAGACGTCATTTCAGAAGCGGAAAGAACAGGCTCGGAAATATCAAAGTCCGTATATGAAAGGCCGTAGCCGAAGGGATAAACAGGCTCAAAGGGAGTATCCATATATCTTAAGCAATAACCGCCGATACCATTAGGTCTGCCTGTACGCAAACGGTTGTAGCAATACGGTGACTGACCCTCGTGAGGGAACGTCATAGGAAGCTTACCCTGGAAGTTTACCTTACCGAAAAGCAGATTTGCAAGGGCGTTTCCGCCTTCAGTGCCCGGCTGCCAGAATATAACTGTTGCAGGGGATACGTCCTTTATCTTTTCAAGCGCAAGAGGACGTCCGCAATAGAATACAGTAACCGTATTCTTGTTTACCGCACATACCTGCTTTATAAGCTCTGTTTGTGAGTCGCTTACGGAAATTCTTGCGCGGGTATGAGCCTCGCCGCTCATATCTATTTCTTCACCGAGACACATAATAACGGCGTCTGCCTGTTTTGCTATATCAACAGCCTGTTGTATACTGTCCTTTACCGCTTCTGCCTTTTCACACGGATCAGCTCCGCAGCCTCGTGCAAAGGTTATTTCTGCATCTTTAAGTAAATTCTGAACACCCGAAATAACGCTTACAGCTTCGCCCGATGTACCGCAGCAGAACCAGCCGCCGATCATTCCGTGATCTGCAACGGGACCTATTATTGCAACCTTTTTCACCTTATCGGAGAAAGGCAAAACGCCGTCGTTTTTGAGAAGCACCGCACTTTTTTCTGCGGCAACACGGGCAAGCTCTCTGTGCTCAGGGCAAAGATGTATTTTCTTTTCAGCTTCAACGTCTGCATCCTTGTAGGGATTATCGAACAAGCCGAGCTTTTCCTTCAGCTTAAGTATACGCATTACGGCATCATCAAGCTGCTTTTCCGTTATCTGTCCCTCCTGCAAAAGCTTTTTGCCGAATTTCACGTAGCAGGTAGACATCATTTCGATGTCACTTGATGCATCAAGGGCAGCCTTTGCACATTCCTTTTCGTTTTCGCAAATTCCGTGGGAGATCATTTCGTAAAATGCATTGAAGTCGGATATAACTATTCCGTCAAAGCCCCATTCGTCTCTGAGAATATCGCAAACAAGGTATTTGTTTGCAGATGACGGAATACCGTTCAATGTATTAAATGATGTCATAACAAGCTCAACGCCTGCATCTACCGCCGCTTTATACGCAGGCAGATAATACTCTCGAAGCGTATGGTCGCCCATTTCAACTGCATCGTAGTCACGGCCGCCGTCACACGCGCCGTATGCGGCAAAATGCTTTACGCACGCAGCGATCCTTTCTTTGCCAAGATCGCCCTGAAAGCCCTTGACCATAGCCTGAGCCATTTTTGAGTTAAGGTAGGGATCCTCACCCGTGGTTTCCATACATCTTCCCCAGCGGGCATCTCTTACAAGGTCGGTCATAGGAGCAAACGTAACGTGAATACCGCCGACTGCTGCCTCCTTTGCCGCCATAGCACAGCACTTTTCGGCAAGGTCTGTATCAAACGATGCACCGAGTCCGAGCGGAACGGGATATATAGTGCGGTAGCCGTGGATAACATCAGCCATAAAAAGAAGGGGGATCTTATTGGGATCCTCTGCAAGATGAAAATCCTGCAAAAATTTCAACTGCTCAGCACCGCTTCCGCCGAGAAGAGTTCCAACTCTGCGCGTATGCTCTCTTGTAATACCGAAATTGCGCATAGGACCCGTCACTGCGCCCTCGCCCTTATCGGTTATTATCTGAGGAACGAGCTGTGTCATTTGCGCCAGCTTATCCTCAACCGTCATTTCATTGAGTAATTTTTGTAAATCCATATTCAAGCTCCAAATATAAATACTTAATATATTGATATTCTACATCAAACACACAGTTTTGTCAATGGAAGCAGCCCAATATTTTTTAATATAGTATCTGACACAAGGAAACGTACAAAAATTTGATAACTAAATTAAAAGTTTTTGTTTTTTGCTCTTGACAAATCGGATTTTTTGTGCTATATTAATACTGTTATCTGTGTGGAGGGATGTCCGAGCGGTTTAAGGAGCTGGTCTTGAAAACCAGTGACTCGTTTATTCGAGCCGTGAGTTCGAATCTCACTCCCTCCGCCATTTTCCCACAATTCAATAAAAGATTTTCACCAATACGGAGAAGTACTCAAGCTGGTGAAGAGGCGCCCCTGCTAAGGGTGTAGGGCGGGCAACCGTCGCGAGAGTTCAAATCTCTCCTTCTCCGCCAACAAAAAACGCACTTTTGTCTACCGACAAAGGTGCGTTTTTTGAACTAAATGTTCCGCTTGCGCGGAACGTGAAGTATGCTTCGCAAACGAAGCGAGGCTACGCCTCGTGAAGTGCGCTTCGCGCGATAAGATGCGGAACACTTAACTTCACGCAGTAAGCGAAGCGTCTGCTCTTCACTGTGCCGTAAGGCATAACTTCACTGCGGCTTGCCGCAACTTCACTTTTGATGATATACAAGGCTATGCCTTGATTTATTTACGATAGTGTAATATAATAAGCTCACCGATAAGAATTTAGCGAGGTGCTAATTTATGAATAAAGAATGGGCAGAAATGAATAAGACCCTACAGTTACAAATTAAGAGAAAAGACACTTTTGCAAAGGGTATAGATACATTATTAGAACTTCGCAGAAGCCTAATAGAACAAATTATGCAGTTTAGGAATGAACTGTCGGATGTTGATTTTTGTGCTATGCCTTATATGAACGTAAAAGGTTATCATAACAAAACGATTGCATATTCCTTGTGGCATATTTTTCGTATAGAGGATATTGTAGCACATTCGCTTATTGCAAATGATGAACAAATTTTGTTTAAGGGAGATTATCAAAGTCGCATAAAATCCCCGATTATAACAACTGCAAATGAACTTGTAAAAGAAGAAATTGGAGAGTTTTCTAAGAAACTGTCTATTGAAGAACTGTATAATTATATTGGTGATGTTGATAAATCAACAACACAGATTTTAAAGACACTTACATATAGTGATATGAAGGAAAAAATATCAGATGAAAGAAGAAAACAGTTGGAAAAATTAAATGTAGTAAGTGTAGATGAAAATGCCTATTGGTTAATTGATTATTGGTGTGGAAAAGATGTAAAAGGATTGATTCAGATGCCATTTTCAAGACATTGGATTATGCATATTGAGGCATGTTTGAAGATAAGAGATAAACAGTTATCTATTAAGTAAATTCCAATTTGTCGAGTGCACAATTGGTGTACTTTTAGTCGTTCTTACCCCACTTTACGCACCTTTTGGTCGCTTTTTCGCAACAAAAAACGCACTTTGGTCTTGTGACAAAGGTGCGTTTTTTGAATGATGTTTGCCTTCGGCACGATATGCGAAACACTTAACTTCACTTTGCGCTCTCAGCGCAATACTTCACTTGGGCGCAAGTCCAAGCTTCACTGTGGCTTGCCGCAACTTTATGCCAAGGTGCAAAAAAATCCAATGTAGTCAGTGTACGACACCACTTTACAAATGCTAAATTTTATGGTACAATAACGGCGGAAATTTCAAAATAAATAGAAAGATAAACAGAACTAGTGAGGAAACTATAATGACATATAAACACCAAAGCAATAATCCGTATATTACTTCCTCGATGTTGGAACAGGGATTGTATATGGTAAGTGTGACTAGAGCTCCGAATTGCTATGAGGAATATCAAAAACTTAGCGGGCAATTATTGATTGATAATAGTAGAAAGAAATTGCTTTATGTAGTTGGTTGTGATAAAATAATAATTGATATTAATTTGGCTGATATACAATCGATTTTGCCTTTGGAAGAAAGTATTTGGGACAATAGTGGACACAGAAAGAAAGTGCTACAGGATATTATAGTAAACGTTTCAAACAAAAACGGCTACAGATTTCATATCGATTTAGCATTTTGTAACGATGTTCCGCTTTTTTTGGATAGATTACAAAGGCAAATAAAATACGTTCACAATCCCTCTGTTGAACAACGAGACAAGAGAATTGGAACTGTTTTTGCTTTATTAGGAACGATTTTGTTTTTTCTTTGGACAATAATTGATTGGACAAATGGCGGGAGTATTGGTCTTGGCTTCTTTACCCTTTTTTCATCGATCGTTTGCGGTGGACGTGCTTACTTTGGATTCAAAGACTGGAATTAATAGAAGTTTTGTTCACGCACCGTTTGTGCATTTTTTGAACTAAGTGTTCCGCTTGCGCGGAACGTGAAGTATGCTTCGCAAATGAAGCGAGGCTACGCCTCGTGAAGTGCGCTTCGCGCGATAAGATGCGGAACACTTAACTTCACGCAGTAAGCGAAGCGTCTGCTCTTCACTATGCCGTAAGGCATAACTTCACTGCACCTTGCCGCAACTTCACTTTTGATGATATACAAGGCTTACACCTTGATTAATTTACGAAAGTGTGGTATAATCTAACCAGCCAAACAGTTTTTTCGCGATTTACGCTTGTTTTTTTAAACGCAACCCGAAGTTTACATAAAGAAACGCCTAATTGGTGGTATGTTTTCTCCTTGTGTGCTACAATCATGGAAACGCAACGTTAGAAAACATAAGGAGAGAATTTTATGACACTTGGCGAAAAGCTATCAAAACTCAGAAAAGAATACAACTACACTCAAGAGCAGCTTGCCGAGATTCTCGGTGTTACTCGTCAATCAATCAGCAAATGGGAGTCGGATATCGCACATCCCGAAACTGATAAGCTTATCAAAATAGGAAAGCTATTTGAATGCTCAATGGACTATCTTCTCAACGATGATGTTACTGAAAAGCAATGCTCAGCTTCTCAACAGAAAAGCTGTTGGGATAGCTTCAAAAAGCAATTCCGCGAACGCAAGAGCGAGAAAACGGTGTTCGGTATGCCACTTTATCATATTGGTAAAAACGCACACGGATTTTTCGCAATCGGATTTAAGGCGCGCGGTGTCTTCTCCTTCGGTATTATATCACGGGGAATTGTATCCCTCGGTTTCCTCTCGCTTGGCATAATATCCCTCGGTTTTCTGTCGCTCGGGTTGATCGCCGCGGGCGTACTCTCACTCGGACTTTTAGCAGTTGGCTCTATTGCCCTCGGATTATTTGCGACAGGAGCTGTCAGCGTAGGGCTTATATCTTTCGGCGCACTCTCCGTTGGTTGCTTCTCAAAGGGAGCGCTTGCTGTAGGTAAATATGCCGCCGTTGGCGACCACGCCTACGGTATGATTGCTATTGGCAAATCGGTGGCAGAAGGAAGTGTTTACAGCCATATCGGAGATCTGACTACGGCAGATATGCCAACCATCGTCGAATGGCTCGATACAAATGTTCCGTCTTGGCTCGGTTGGGCAAAAGATATTTTCGGATTCTATATACGGTAACATCCGTGAAATTGTAACACTACGCACCGTTTGTGCGTTTTTTCAACGATATTTGCCACAGCTCGCTATGCGGACGGATTCGCCTTGATTTATTTGCAAAAATGTGCTACAATAAAGCCAAGAAAGGCGGTGCACGGATGATAGACTATAAAAGAAGGATCATTGATTTTATTGAGGGAACATATGCACCCGAAGATTTTTACGCATATCTTGAATCAGATCGTCACGTTCTTGATTGGCTTCAAAGCATCATACCTCAAGATAAAGCATTTGAAGATGAGCTTCAAGTGAAAATAGATTATTTTTTAGACGGTATTTCACATTCCAAGCGTCAGGAAATATATGAATCTTATAAGCAGCTATGCAAAATCACAGACGTTGAACGAGCTAAAAAGCTTGTTGATCTGTTGAATGGCTCTGATGCAGGCTCAGTTCCCTTTACTGATACTATGAGCCTTTTACTGTGCAATTATAAAAAAGTCCTCGATGCTCCGGATTCGTACAAATCTTCATACGTGCAAGAGATTTGCACATCTGTAAAGGAATTCTTTGAAGAAGATCACTTTGTTTTAAGACAGGTGCCGTATGACGTAAAAAAGATGTACTCTTACAATAAAACAAGCAGTAAGCTGTGGACGTGCGTAAACATTCAATCGTGGTTATACGGTCTTATGACGGAGATCTATCCCGATGAAACTATTTTAAAAAGCGAATCATTATACGAAAAAGCTTCATTTATTGATGAGGTTTGTCCCGAATATATAGAGGGGCACGAGATAGACGAAAACAATATCATAGAAAAAATTGTTGAACAAGCCCCCGAATCCCTTCCGAAAGCAAAAAGAAAAAAGCTCATAAGGGAGCTTATCAAAAAGGAATTTCATATTGAGGGAACAAAATACCCAAGGTGGATACAAGGAGGCGAATGGCCGGTTTCAAAAAGCGGCAAGCCGATGCGTTTTGTAGAGCAAAAACGGAAAGTAGGAAAAGGATACGAAAATATACTTTATACGGTCTATATATTTGAAGATGTGGACACGTTGCAAATTCGCACCGTAGAGCAATTTACATGATATTAATCCACGAAAAATGCTTAATGCATATCATACCGAAAAGGAGATATCAAAATGAGAAAAGCCGTATCAGCACTTTTAATTTTTGCGTTTATGTTATCGCTTTTTGCCTGTAGCAGATCAGAAATAAAGGATATATCCTGTGATGACATCATAAAAGCGTATGAAGATGCAGGATATTATGTTTCGCACGGAGAGCATAAGGACGAATCCGAAAGCTCAGAGCTTTGCTACATAAAAGCAAATATTTCCGAAGACGCTGACAGCGACTACATATATTTCATAACCTGTTTCACAGAGGAGCAAGCCAAAGAGATCGCCAAAAGAGATAAATACAATTGGGCAATATGGCTATATGCTACCGTTGTCGGTGAAAGCCGCCGGCTCAAATCGGGAACATACGGAAAAATAGAGTACAGCTATTACAATTCCGAATTGATAAAGCCGTTTCAAGATCTAATAAAATAAGCGTTTCATACATAAAATCAACGCACGGTATCAGCTTAATGACACCGTGCGTTCGTTATTTATTTCAGTTTTCAGATTCTTCCCACATTTTTTTATTCTTCGACTTTTTAACTGCGCTAACTGCTATTACAGCTATAAGAACGGCTATTATAATACCTGCAAAAATATACACTGTAGTGCCGATAGAGCTTTCGATCTTAAGGTCGTCCCACAGTGAGTTAAGACGCTCAAGCTGTTCAGTAGAAAGGTTCTTATAATACTGTGTAGGAACGCTCTCCGCCTGATTATACAGAATGTCGATAGCATCGGGATGTACCTCTGCCATAGCTTCAAGATAATCCTCGTTTTCAACAACAAGCGTATTCGGGCTTGCATAGCAGATATATTCAGCATTCGCAACCGCTATTTCCTCACTGAGCATAAAGTTGATGTAAAGCTCCGCAAGCTCCTGATTGCGTGTGCATTTGGGAACACACATAGCATCTACGAATATGTTAGTTCCCTCCTTCGGATAGTAGAACGCAAGGTCCTCGTTATCGCCGTACATCGTCAGAAAGTCGCCTGCATAGTAAGAAGCTACCGCCGCAGAGCCTGAGGACATTTTGTTGAATATCTCGTCCATAACATAGCCCTGTACGATGGGCTTCTGCTCAAGAAGCTTTTCATATGCCTTCTGCCAGCTTTCCGCATTATTGTCATTCACATCAAGCTGCAAATAATACTGTGCCGTACCGAACGCATCACGTGAATTGTTGAACTGCAGAATATTGCCCTTATAATTCTCGTTCCACATAAGCTCCCAGCTTCCGATAGAAGCCTCTGTGCTTGGAACCTCCTTGGTGTTATAAATGACGCCTACCATACCGTACGTATACGGAACGGAGAATTTGCCGTCAGGATCGTAATACGCGCCTTCACCTGTAAACTTAGGATCTATATACTGTGCATTTGGGATATTGCTGTAATCAAGCTCTGCAAGCATATCCTCTTTTATCATTCTTTCGATCATATAGTCAGACGGGATAATAACATCATACGATACAGCGCCGCTGCTGAGCTTTGCATACATATCCTCATTGGAAGAATACGTTGAATAATTAACAGTGATCTTTTTTCCGTATGTTTTTTCGTACCACTTTTCAAATTCCTGATTTACGTTAAGCGTACCGTCAGATCCGTCGGAGATATATTCACCCCAGTTGTAAACGTAAAGCGTGTTTTCATCGCTGTTATTTTCACCGCATGCGCTTGTTGAAAGTATGATTGCCGTAAGCGTAAATGCAAGGATCAAAACGGAAGCAATTCTGTTTATTTTCATTTTGTATATTCCTTTCTTTTATTCAATGCTTTGCAAGATTTCTTTTTTCAGTCTTTACATTTTTGCCAAACGTACGCTTTGCATCTGATCTTGATCCGATAAAGTTTATAGCAAGCATAAGTAATAGTATTACCGCTATTATTATCGAACAAAGCGCGTACATACTGAATTTTACATTATGCGCCGTTTGGTTGTAAATGTAAAGCGGCAACGTCTGAAAATCAGGTGAGCTTACGAAATGGCTTATTACAAAGTCATCAAGTGAAAGCGTAAAACCGAGCATTGCACCTGATACGATGCCCGGAACGATAAACGGCAATTCAACCTTGAAGAAGGCCTTTGAGGGCGTACATCCGAGGTCAAGTGCCGCCTCAGTCAGAGATTTATCCATCTGCTTGAAGCGAGGAAGCACTGACAGTATTACATAAGGCAGATTAAACGTCGTATGAGCTATAAGCATCGTTCCATGTCCCAAGGCATTGGGAAACTTGAATATACCCGCCACAGCGACGAAAAACAGCATCATCGAAACACCTGTAACGATATCAGGGTTCATCATAGGAACATTCGTTACAGTTGTAACAAGCGATTTTACGAGCTTGTTTTGCATACGGTATATACCGAGCGCGGCAAAGGTACCTATGACCGTCGCCAGAGCCGATGACTCAACAGCTAATATCAGCGTATTCTTAAGCGCCGTAAACGCCGTTGCATCCTTGAACAGCTCTAAATACCATTTGAGCGAAAAGCCCGAGAAATGACCGAGATTTCCCGATTCATTGAACGAAAATATCACAAGCACGAGAATGGGTGCATACAGCAATAACATAACTATGAATATATAAGCACCCGATATGACATTCTTTGTTTTATTCATCTTAAACAATTATGTCACCTCCGTCACCGTCGGAGAACTTATTCATAATAGCGATAGATATTATGATAAGTATCATCATGACAAGAGAAATTGCCGCACCTGTGTGGTATGTCATCTTGTTCTGGAACTGTCTTTCTATTGTATCACCGATAAGATCGAATGAGCCGCCGCCGAGCTTCTGCGATATATAGAATGTCGAGATCGAGGGTACAAAAACCATCGTTATACCCGATATGATTCCGGGAATAGAAAGTGGAAAAACGACATTTTTGATCGTCTGCAACGAATTGCAGCCAAGATCGCTCGCTGCTTCAAGATAGCGGTTGTCTATTTTTGATATAGTTGTATATATGGGCAATACCATATACGGCAGATAATCGTATACCATGCCGAGAATGACCGCGCCGCCCGTTCCGATAAACGACAGCTTTTCAAAGCCCAGACTCACCAGAAACGTACTGATTATACCGCCGTTATCAAGCAGTGCCATAAGAGAATACGTTCTTATAAGCAGGCTTATCCACATCGGAAGCATAAGCAAAAGAACAAGTATCTTCTGGCTTTTGGGACTCTGTCGTGCAAGAAAGTAAGCCAACGGATAACCGATAATAATACAGATCACCGTAGCGATAAGGGAGAAAAACAGTGACAAAACGAACGTTTCGCCGTAGTTTGAAAGATTCTTTATATTTTCGAGCGTAAAGCTGCCGTTCATATCCGTAAATGCAAAATATGCAACGAACATCAACGGAACGATTATGAATAATAATGACCATATTATGTGAGGATATGCGGCAATGCGTGCAAGCCACGAACGCTCTATCGTGCTTTTGCTTGACGCAGCAAGTACCTTTTTGCGTACCTTTGCGTTACCGTTCATTATTCTTCCTCCTCCACGATATCAGAAAGATGCTCATGCTCCTCACTGTATGAGGAATAATCTCCGACCATATCAGAATATTCGGATTTTTTCATAACGTGGATAGCGTCAGGCTCAATATACAGACCGATCTGCTCACCGACTCCGCAGTAATCAGTAGTCTGTATCATCCATTTGTAATCGTTTACAACTACTATTATTTCATAGTGAACGCCCATAAACGTAACGTTTGACACCGTTCCGTAGAGCATTCCCTTTTCTTTGGGAACTATATCGACATCCTCAGGGCGAACAACGATGTCAACAGGCTCGTTCTTTTCAAAGCCGCAGTCAAGGCAATCAAAAGTATGACCCGAAAAACGCACCTTATAATCATCAATCATCGTACCGAAGATGAGGTTTGATTCACCGATAAAATCAGCTACAAATGCGTTTGCAGGCTCATTGTATATATCCTGAGGAGTACCTATCTGGAGTATTTCGCCGTCGTTCATAACAACGACAGTATCGGACATGGACAAAGCTTCCTCCTGATCATGTGTAACGTATATAAACGTTATACCTGTCTTGACCTGGATATTCTTCAGCTCGTTCTGCATATCCTTGCGGAGCTTTAAGTCAAGAGCGCCCAGAGGCTCATCAAGTAAAAGTATTTCAGGGTCGTTCACAAGAGCTCTTGCAATGGCGACGCGCTGCTGCTGACCGCCTGAAAGCGTGGTGACGCTTCTTTTTTCAAAGCCCTTGAGGTTAACGAGCTTGAGCATTTCTTTTACTTTTTCAGCAATTTCTTTGTCAGGTCTGTTTTTGAGTCTTAAACCGAAAGCAATATTTTCAAAGACATTCAAATGCGGAAACAAAGCATATCTTTGAAATACGGTATTAACATTTCTTTTATATGGGGGAACGTCGTTTATAAGCTTACCGTCAAAAAAAACATCGCCTGAATCAGGGGATTCAAAGCCGCCGATAATACGCAGGGTCGTAGTTTTACCGCAGCCTGACGGACCTAAAAGAGTCACGAATTCTTTATCGTGAATATCAAGGTTTATGCCCTTCAATACAGGCTCGCCGTCAAAGGCCTTAGTGATATTTTTCAGCTCGATTAAAACATTTTTTTCCATTCCGCATAAATACTCCTTATAATGCACAGAATTATATAAAGATAAAAAGACACCCTCTCCCCTTTTGAAACCGCCAAGGAAGGCAAACCCGAAAGGCTTGTCGCCTTTTAGGGAAAAAGAAAGAAAACATCCGTTGCAGATTGTACCACAAGTTTTCTTAAAATGCAATAGTTTTATTTAATTTTACATTTCAAAATCCTCAAAAAATATTATTTTTCGCTGAAAAGGAGAAAATGCAAAAAAAATTGAAAAAATTTCGATTTAGGTGTTGACAAATGGATTTTTTTCTGCTATAATAACGAACGTTCCAAGCGGAACACGGATTGCAAAACTGAATATTGCGGATTTGTGTAAGGGTAGCACAGCAGACTCTGACTCTGTATGTGAGGGTTCAAATCCTTCATCCGCAGCCAACAAAAAGAGAACTTTTGTCTACCAAAAGTTCTCTTTTTGTTTATCCAAGCCGCAGGCTTGGCATATCATCGCCGCACAACGTGCGGTGCATATCATCAAGGGCGGCAAACCGCCCTTGTATCTCATCAGCCCCTTTGGGGCTGTATCTCTCCTGCGGCTTGATGATATACAACACTTCGCATTGATGATATACCGCAACAAGTTGCGGATGATATACACGCCTTCGGCGTGATTGGGATGCGAGCTGGCAAAAAGCTCTTGAATTAGTCTATAAAATGTGATATAATACCCTCGAAGGGAGTGATTATATGGCGAAAAACTATTTACTGATCTATTCGGAACAGCTTGCGACCGATATTGAGCTGCTTTGTCAAAGTATAAAAGCCTCTTCCAACACTCTTTTCCAAATTCGCAAAAGTTCAAGCAGTGTGTATGCAAATATCCGTGAAGCCAATTACGGACAGAGCAAGGCGGATATGCTTTCGAAATTTGAAATTGCCCTTAAAGAATGTAGCGAAACTGAAGGATGGTTGCAGTTGTTATTCAATACAAATGGTATTGATGAAGAAAACTATAAAAATTATCTAAATCTTTGCGGTCGTATAAGACGAATATTGATTGCGAGTTGTAAAACGCTAAAGGAGAGCAATCATGCATGATAAAGTAATTATACGCATTGGCACCGATGCGGAAAAACAAAAATTATTGAATGATTATCCAAACATCAAAAATGTAGTACGCGATGGCGGTTATTTCATCGTTGCCCAAATTGAAGATACCATTGTCGGTTACCTTTGGGGGTTCAAAAGAAAAATTCCTGCACCTGTTGATCAAAATGAAATATTTATCAACATCATTGAGGTTATATATACAAACTTGCGCTGTCAGGGGATAGCATCTAATATGTTAAAAGCAATTATCAATATTGCAAAAGAAGAAAAAGTATATCAAGTTCGGGCATATTGCGATATTGGAAACGTGCCGTCACATCGCTTATGGCTGAAAAACAAATTCTCCGTTAGTCCTGTAAAAATGCCAGACGGGTCTATTGCCGGTTCTTTTGTAAGTTTTGTTTTATAATTGAAGTTGACCTTTTGTTCATTTTTACCTAAATTTAGACACATTTTTACTCGTTTAAGGCAACAAAAAAACGCACTTTTGTCTACCGACAAAGGTGCGTTTTTTGAACTAAGTGTTCTGCAAGCGGAACGTGAAGTATGCTTTGCAAGTGAAGAGCAGACGCTTCGCTTACTGCGTGAAGTAGTGCCATGGAGTTCGCAAGCGAACTCCGCACGATATGCAGAACACTTAACTTCACTTTGCGCCAACGGTGCAATACTTCACTTGGGCGCAAGTCCAAGCTTCACTGCGGCTTGCCGCAACTCCACTATTAAAATATTTGCAAGAATGTGGTATAATATTAGTAAAAGGCGGTGGAATTATGAAAAAGAATTACAATTATTGGGTTACCCCTCAAAACACTCCGCAATTTAAATCAAAGCGGATTTTACATATTCTTTCAAACTCCTGCCTTGTTATAAACTTAATTGTATTTGCTATTTTGTTACCCGAGATACGACTTTGGACACTCGGTATTGCTTTCGTTTTTACCGCCTATTTGTTTCTACAACTGTTTGATAAACGAAAAGATCAATGGGCTTGGTGGGATATAATTTTTGGCATAGTTCTTTAGCTTGTCATTTCGGTTTGTTATATTCTTTTATTTGATCTTTATCTGTATTTCATCGTAATAGCGATACAAATTATCGTTTCAACTATTGTATTTTGCATATTTATTTGAGGCAAACATAGCATCATTGCGGAACGCAGTGGGGCAACATCATTTGTAGCGAAGACAAAAATATCATATCGCGTAGCGATGCATCATTTGATGATATACAAGGCTTTGTGTCGATGATATGCAATTCCTACGGAATTGATGATATACAAGTCTATGCTTCATTAATAACCATATCAGCCAGAACTATAAATATTTTAATGATACGTTAAAATCTCGCTTTGCGTCAAATATGCAAGCTGGGTATTTTTATAAGAGCAATTTTGGCAAAACGGTTTTATGCCGTATCAGCTTTAACCGTTTGGTGTTTGAGATTCGTTTTCTACGTATCTGTAAGCAAACATAAAGTTACTTATCGGCTCCTTGAAGGGCTGACCGCTTTTATTATACGCACTGTAATCAGCACCGAATCCGGAGACGTTTTCACATCTGATGCGGTTCTGACTTCCCGCATCGTAACGGTAATACATTCCCTCCGTTTCAGACTTTCCGGCACACAAAAACACGTGCGCGGGATACGTTTTTCCCGATGAGGACTTTGCGGGATTTACGAATACTATATCTCCCGCCTGAAGACTTCTTGCGTTTACTATTTTCTTATATCCCTTCTTTTCAAGATATGTACCGAGATCGTGGTCGCTTCCGTTGTTCCAAACAAAAAGCCCTGAGTTTTTCGGCTGATCCTTATATCCGATATTATAAAGAGCCCATCCAACAAATCTGTCACACGAAACAGTCTTTTCACGAAGATCGCGTCCTGCCAAAAACAGCTCATATGTAACACCGGGATTGTTTTTAGCGTCGCCGTATTCGTATTTTTCCCTCTTCATAAAATCCGCAACGTGCTTTGCTTCGCCGAGGAGCTTCGTAACGAACTCATTATATTTACCGTATATAAAATTCCCGTCCTCATCGTAAACAGCGTAGCCTAAAGCGGCAATTTTGGGATCGTTAACGTATTCGCGTGCCTTTTCAAGATCGTCGTATTCAAAAGCTTCAAGCCTCAGATCTTCCTCTTCCGCTTCCCTATACGTACGTACAAAATACATTTTTTCCTCCGTTTCATCAGGCTTTTCTGTAGCTGTGTCCGCAACAGTACTATAAGAAGTCTGTGCGGTTTGGTCATCGCCTGCGTTTTTTTTCGGTTCGGAATTACAAGATACAAACAGCATCGTGCAAATAAGTGCGAAAACAAATAGCTTTTTCATATGAAACTCCTGCTTCCATTTTTCTTAAAATGATTATACCATAAAGCTTTTAAAAAATCAATAAGCAATCAGCCGTTTTAGCCTTTGTTGAACTTCAAATACAAAACGATTGAAAAGTTCACATCTTTATGATACGATAAAAAGCAAATGGATATCATCTCAAGGAGAAAAAAGCTATAATGCATTTTCAGATAATGGCGTTTGCCGTTCTTTCGTTTTTTTACGGCGCTTATTTTATAAAAATGCTCTCGCAAAGAAGAAAAGGCATAATTACCGATCAGATCGGTAAAGGTAAGCACGGCATAGAAAAAATCATTGAAATATCAATGAAGATAATAGCGATAATAATTCCGATAGGACAGATAATAAGCATTGTATTGAAGGCGTCTTTCTTTCCGCATTACGTACGATACATCGGCTTTGCTTTGGCACTTATCGGCACTTGCGTATTCATTCTTTCCATATTACAAATGGCTGACAGCTGGCGTGCAGGCGTAAGTAAAAACGAAAAAACCGCCCTTGTGACAACGGGTATTTACGCATTCAGCAGAAATCCTGCATTTTTGGGCTTTGACCTTGTTTATATCGGCATTTTACTGATGTTTTTCAATCCTATACTGTGGATACTGTCGTTTCTCGGTGCTTTTATATTTCATTTGCAGATAGTAAACGTAGAAGAAGAATTTTTGCTTTTATCCTTTGGGGAGGAATACCTCAATTACAAAAGGACTGTAAACAGATATATCGGCAGAAGATCAAAAAAATAACTGTATTCACGCATCTTGCAGTACAAATACTTAGTTTTTAAAAGGGGGACACAGCTTGATCGTTCACACCTTTGCCGATGGCAAAAAGCCTGTAATGGTTTTGATCCACGGCGTTCTTACTCCGTGGCAGATATGGCTGCCGCAAATTAATGCATTCAAGGACAGATACGATATATACGCAATCGCTCTCAGTGCGCATACAGCAGAACAGGCAAGTGAATATATATCCGTAAGTTCTGAGTGTGATGAGATCATATGCTATTTTGATCAGCGCAGCATTGACGAAATAGATGTTATGTGCGGCATATCACTCGGCGGAAAGATCGCTTACAACATATTCAAAAGCGAAAGGCTGAAGATCCGCTCTCTCGTTCTCGACGGGGCTCCGCTTATAAAATGTCCGTCAATTGCCGTCGGAATAATGACGAAAAATTACACAAGCATCATACACAGCTCGAAAAAAAGAGATGCAAGGGTCATCGAGAATTTCAAGAAATATTTTCTACCGGAAAAGTATCTTGAGGAATATCTTAAAATTGCAGATCTTATGACAGACAGCTCGATTAAAAATATCGTACATTCATCATTTACTGAAGATAAATTTGATATAAACATCGAAAATACAAGGATATTGTTTATCCACGGAACAAAAGGAAATGAAATCCTTTCAAAGCGGTCTGCACGCCTTTTAAAAAAGCACTGCAAAAATACAGATGTCGTTTGCTTCAAGAATGATCCCCATTGCTATAAGGCAATATACCGCCCTGAAGAATGGATACGAACAGTTGAGAATTTTTTAAATGAGCAGTAAATACACAAAAAAGCGTAAGGAGCTTTTGTTCCTTACGCTTTTTATATATCAAAAAGCTGATCATTTCTTGCCGAAAAGTCCGCCAAGACCGCCGAGCTTATCGGAAACAGAGTCAAGCGAGATCTTTGCCTTTATACCGTCAATGACCTTTTCGACCTGATCGTTGGGAAGATCCACGCCTGCAAGCTCCTCAACTGTTGCCACAGGGTCACTCTGAAACTTTTCCGCTATTTTATCGTCACTTTTAATCTTTTCTACTAATTCCTCGATCTTTGCTTTGATATCCATAATAATAATTTCCTTTCATTTTTTAAGCATTATATCACGAATAAAGGCAATTTGCAACAGAAAGATATTAACTTAAAAAAAATTTTATTTTTGCAAACGATATGATATATTTTAATTGACAATAAAACGCGTCTGTGATATAATCGTACGGATAATATCAAAGGATACGGTGAGGGTATGATTAAAGCATTGATCGGTGATAAAGCCTTTTATAAGCGGCTTTTGACTCTGATGATACCGATAATGATACAAAACGGCATCACAAATTTCGTCAATATGCTTGACAACATTATGATAGGTGCGGTTGGAACGCCGCAGATGACAGGCGTTGCCATTTCAAACCAATTATTTTTCGTGTTCAACCTATGTGTTTTCGGCGCAGTTTCGGGCGCCGGTATATTCGGCGCTCAATTTTTTGGCAGCAATGACGAGCAGGGTGTTCGCCACACATTCAGATTCAAGCTGCTTTTTTGCGGACTGATAACAGTGATCGGAATACTTCTTTTCACATTTTGCGGCGAATGGCTCATAGATCTTTATATGAAGGGCGACGAGGGCATTACCGACAGAGCGGCGACTGCGGAGCATGCATTGACATATATGAGAATAATGCTTATCGGTCTTGTTCCCTTTACAGCGGTACAATGCTACAGCAGTACATTAAGAGAGGGCGGAAAGCCAAGCCTGCCTATGATCTCGGGCATATGCGCCGTTATTGTAAACCTTGTATTCAACTATCTGCTCATATTCGGAAAATTCGGTTTTCGTGAAATGGGTGTTGCGGGCGCTGCCATAGCGACGGTTATATCACGCTTTGCGGAAATTGCGATAGTTGCCGCAGCATCTCATATACAGACAAAAAAATATCCTTTTTTAAAGGGCTTATACAAGAGCTTCCGTATACCGAGAAGGCTCATCCGACAGTTGCTCGCAAAGGGGCTTCCGCTTATGCTCAACGAAACTCTTTGGGCATCCGGTCTTGCAGTCATCAATCAATGCTATTCCCAACGCGGACTTGATGCCGTTGCCGCATGTAACATTTCTCAGACGTTCTGGAACGTATTTTCAATAGCGTATATGGCGACCGGCGCGGCGATAGGTATTATTTTAGGACAGATGCTCGGCTCGGACGATTTAAAAAACGCGAAAAGCACTGCGTACAAGCTCATAGCATTTTCGTTTTCCGTTGCAACGGTCATCGCCATTGTGTATGCAATATGCGCAGAGTTTATCCCGTTAGCATACAATACTGACGATCAGATACGTGATCTTGCAACAAGCCTTATGCAGATAACATCTCTTGTAATGCCGTTTGAGGCGCTTACACACGCATCTTATTTTACTATGCGTTCGGGCGGAAAAATGCTCGTAACATTCATATTTGACAACGGCTTTATGTGGCTTGTAAACGTATTGCTTGCATATATCTTAAGCCATTTTACCGCAATTCCCTTTTTGACGATATTCGCTATCATCCAAGCTATATCGGTTGTAAAGGCAGCTTTGGGAATAATTCTTGTCAAAAACGGCTTCTGGATCAAAAATATTATTTCAGATTAAGCAATTGGGAGTGATCTTATGAAAATTCTTGTAATATTCACAGGCGGCACTATAGGATGCGTTGAAAAGGATGGCTGGCGTGATCTTGAAAGCGATGCCAAATACACTCTTTTAAAAATGTATAAAGAACAATTTTCGCACGGTGATGAGGAATTTGACACGCTAAGCCCTTATTCTGTCCTGAGCGAGCAGCTTTCATCAAGTGAGCTTAATATGCTTTTAAGCGCTGTTGAAGCAAATATTTCAAATGGCTATGACGGAATAATTATAACACACGGCACGGACACGCTTCAGTATACTGCCGCTGCTCTTGCTTATTCATTCAATAAATGCCCTGTACCGATAGTCCTGGTATCTGCCGCAAGTCCGTTAAACGACAAAAGCACAAACGGTGTTGTGAATTTTGCAGGCGCTGTATCGTTTATAAGAAAAAATCAATGCGGAGTTTTTGTAAGCTATAAAAACACGCTCGATAAAAGGGTATGCATCCATACAGCGACAAGAGTGCTTTCGCATGGGGAATGCTCCTCTGAGCTATACAGCATTGACGGTGAGGCATTTGCATTTTGCGATCCTGAAACACAAGATACAGTATTGAACAAATGCTATGTAACAAGCGAGCAGACATACGGACTCGGTGCATTTAAGTATACGCCTGCTTCGCGTATTTTGCTCATTCACAGCCATCCTGCCGACAGCTACAGCTACCGTCTTTCCGATTACGGTGCTGTTATATTCTATCCGTATCATTCGGGTACTCTTAACACATCATCAGATGCTTTGATATCATTCTGCAGATCGGCAAAGGAAAAAAACATTCCTGTTTTTGCATCGAGCATTTATTCATCAGCAGGATATGTAAGCACTAAAGCTTTCGATGAGCTTGGCATAACGCCGCTTCCCTTCTGCTCACTACCTGCCGCATACATGAAATGCTGGGCGGCAATAAGCCGAAACGAAAGCATCTGCCGCTTTGTAAGCTCTGCTATCGCACAGGAATTTTTACCGACATAATAAAAGAAAACGGCGGGGATCCCGCCGTTTTCTGCTTCTGTCAGCCCTTACGGATAAATTCCTTTACGCATTGTGCCATAGCCTTATCGTCCATTTTATAAAACTCGCAAATAACGCGTATACCCATATCCTTTGCTCTGATGACAGTTGAGTGTATGTCTTCCGCTTTCGCATTCGTTATAAGAACCTTTTTGGCGTATTTTTCACCAAAGCGTTCAGCGACCGCATTGAGCTTGTACACCTCATGCTTATCAACGTTTCCGTTTTTACATGATACGAATACGGGAACTATACCGTGCATTGCCATAACGTCTATTTCATTTTCGGTATCGCCGTTTTCCGTTCGGAGCTTACCGTCCCAATCTATATCTACACTTGTTTTGACATCGTTATAAAAGAGCATTGACGAGTCTTTTTCTCTGACAGAACGCATGACCGCAAACACCTTAAGCTCCATAAGCTGACCGGATTTCATAATGCAGCGTTTTATCTGCTCGTCTCTGAATTTTATATAAAAGACATTTTCCTTTTCATCGCACTTGTATTGTGTGATATACCCTTTTTGAGAAAGCGCCTGTATGAGATTTTTCTTTTTTTTGTCCAATCTGTTATTCTGAAAGCTCGCAATTCCTCCGAGATAAGTCATCGTGCTTTTTATTGCAAGCGGGTCATCCGCAGGTGAATTTTTTGCGGCGTATTGCAGGATATTGCTTAACGAGTTCCAGACCGTCGGTCTGCTTTTTTTCATTATAGACCACATAACTGCAATGTCAGACAGAAATTCTTTTGTAAAGTTCCATTGATCGTGAATAAGTCCGTCATCAGACGTTTTTGACGCCTTACCGCCGAAAAGACAGATATTTTCTTCAACGGTGAGCTTTACGGGCGAATGGTATTCCGTCGTCTTATCATCATCGCAATCTATCATTTTTCCGGTTTCTATATTGTATCTGTGAAGCTGAAATTTTCTGCTTTTATAACGCTCTGCAATGATACCGACTGCAACAAGACAAAGATCGTCACCGCCTGTAAGATCAAAGGCAAAATCATCATCGCTGTCCGAAATCAGCTCCTCGATCTTTTTGACGATCTGCGTAAGATCGTTTCTATTGACGGATTCCGGTATGAATTTTGTGTTTGCCCCCTTTTGTGCAAACAGTCTTTCGTATCTTTCGGCGTGTACCTTTGCCTCCTTTTCGCTTGCGCAAAGCAGATACACCGTGTCAGGAATCGGCTTCGATGCAATACAGGAGCATACGTTTTCTATATCATTGTTATCAAAAAATTCTATGTGAGTCATATTATTCACCTTTATAAAAACCTGCATCTGCATTATACCACATAAATCAAAGAGTGTCAATAAATGATGAAAATTTACCGTGATAAAATAAATCATAACCACCCGTCAAACGGGTGGTATGCACAAGGGCTAAAAGCCCAATACTACCGGCCAGCGGCCCAAGCCGCTGTCTTTCGTATACTCAAGCCTATTGCCTTTGCCTCTTTTGCCGCCCTTGAAAGGGCGTTTGTATTACTTAGCTACCCTTAAAAGGGTCTTCATATTCTTTAACGCTTAACTTATCGAGT
>JAZPYO010000026.1:0-2332 GCA_045544195.1 Eubacteriales bacterium | reverse complement strand
GTAAGTCAAAGGTTTGTGCTTTAGGCTTTCTCTGGCGCTCCCAAGCGGGAGTAAGTTCTTCCTGCTGTTCCTGTTGCTCTAAAGCTCTGCGTACAAAACCGACCTTTTCGGAACGGAATATTGGAAAACCGTTAGTGTCCTCAAAGGTAATATCACGCATTGAAACGTCGCCGTTACTGCCCACGCTCTCAACAATGAATTTGCGTTCATCAAGCGTCAGCTCCTGTCCGATAAGGTCAGAGTTGTCGGCAACGGCTTCTGCGTCAGCCATAACCTGTTGAATAAATGGATCACTGTTCAGCTTATCTTCATCGACAAGCTCACCGTTGACTATCCCTGCGTCCTCAAGCTGCTGACGAATAACTGCTGGATCTACGTCGTCAAGCTCGTCGTGTTCCTCATAGAACGGTGCAAGCTCCTCATCGGACACATAAATGAGGTCGTCAAACTCCATACCGTCCAAGCCGTTCTCGACAATATCCTGCAAAGAATCGTATTGCTCAGTGCGGACAACGGTATCATCAATCTTTGTTTCGATACGAAAATCAACAAGGTTTACATTAGCCGTTAATTCGTGCTTTTCGTCCTCGGTGGTTGTGTATGCGACGTTGATTTCAGATAAATCATCAGGTAACTCAAAGTCGTCTGTACCAAATTCTCTTTCGTTATATTCGCCGATAAGCTGTCTTGCTCTATCAAGCAAAACCTTATACTCAGACGGTCTTTCAGGGCGTGGCTCAACGGTCACGCTGACTAACGGCTTTGGCAAATCATCAACAAAGCTGTAATCAATCGTCTTGCCGTTTTCATCAGCGTAAACCACAAGTCCCATCGGAGAAGGACGGTTAATATCGTCCAAAATATCCCGACGTAACTGTTCTGCGTCGAGATATTCAAAGCTCGTTTCAATCTTCTTATCAGAATTATTGCTGTCGTAATAATCAAGACGTGCAATAGGCTGTGATTCAATAGGATTGTCAGCTTTTTGTGATGGCATATTGAGGTAGTACCGCTTGCCATCAAAATTTACACCCGATACTCCGATATTAAAACCTCTGTCAAGAAGCATATCAATATTAGGCGTTGATTTGTGGACAGGAAAGCCGCACATCTTAATATCTTCGTCGGAAGAAATCCTACGCCTTGTTAATTGCAGTCCCAGCGCCTGAGATACAAGCTCTGCGTCGTCGCCCATTGCTTCCAAAAATTCACCTATTCTATACAGAATAATGGTGTCGGGATGCTCGTCCTTCAACCTGAAATATTCCTGCATAAGAGGATTGTATTTTGAATAGTCACGCTGGGCGGTTTCCTGCTCTTTTTCGGGTTGTACGGCGACCTTCAAATGGTCGTTCATCGGGTTTTCTTTGACCTTTGCGTCAAACTCAGCCCTCGGCATTTCCTTGTTGAATAACGGGAAACTCTTGTCAAAGAGCATTACACGGTCATCATCAACGGAGAGGATTTCATACTCGCTTGCGCCGATATATACCGAAGCACCAAGCGTATATCGGTATTCATACTCAACAGGCGCAGGCTCAGACTTTTCTGACGGCGGCGTAAAAAGTGCTTCACGAATTTCTCGCTCAGCGGCTCGCTCTGCCCGTAGTTCTTCCTGACGTTCAAGCCACCTCGGATAATACTCTTTTTCTTTTGAGTTGAGATAACGGTCAAGTTTGATAAGTTCACCGATACGCTTTTCAACGTAATTCCAAGTGAGCATTTGTCGTGGAGAGCCTTCGCCATAACCAAGATGAAGTTCAATCCCTTTACTGTCGTGATCCTCTCCGACACCTGTGTACGGTACGGCACTTGACGATCCGCCTATACCGTACTCTTTTTTGAGGAAAGATATATTTTCACTCTTTGATAGTGATTTCTGATATTGCTCATAAATTCGCATTTTGCCTTCTTCCACGCCGCTTCCTCTTGTGAGAGCTGCGTCGATAAGCTCCTGCGAAAAAGAAAAGGCAGGATTGTTTTGTCCTGCCGATTCAGTAATGAGTTGTAACTGTCCATCCTGTGACGGTAATGGTTTAATAACGCTGTGCAGCATACCAAGCAAGCGCATTGCTTCAAAGTGTCCGGCAACAGCGTCCCAACGATGAAAGCTCTGTCCCTCACGGTCAGGATAACGCCCTTTCCAAATGAGCAGTCCGTTTTCGTAGGTCTTATAGCCTACACGGGTATCATCAGCAAGGATAATCTCCGTAAAATCATCGTTGAATATGCTGCGGATATATTCAGTCCGCTTTTGAATATCAGAAAAGCCCTCAAAGTATCCTCGGATTTCATCAAGGCTTGCCTTGAGGTGCGGTGTGGTAGCAAGAAT
>JAZPYO010000025.1:0-4354 GCA_045544195.1 Eubacteriales bacterium | reverse complement strand
TTATTTTCAGTACCATCCCGCAGCTCTGATCAGCTTCTTTTCCGTCCAAGCCTCTTTGACGATTCTCGTCTCGTAGTGGCTCTCTTCGGGCACGTTGACAGTTTTCGTACCCGTCTGAACGGTGATATAGCCGCTGTGGTACCCATCGGGCTCTCCGTTGAGAATATGCTGAACCATATGCTCGTCTCTTTCCTCGTTCGTCATCCGGTCGTTGCCGACGTCCGCGCCGCAACCCCAGCAAATCATCGACCATTTTTGCTCATAAACAGGTTCCTCGTAGGAATACGCTTCACAGTCAACGACTTTGACGCGCTCCGTCTCCGCGGGGTGCTGAATATATTCATATTCCGCTTCGTGGTAAGTTTTTCCGGCATGAGGATCAGCTGTTGTAGGCTGAGGCTTTTCCGTAGGTTGAGCGCTTGTCGGCTTTGGTTCCGTAGCTTTAGGCGTAGTTGGTTGCACCGTCGTCGGCTGAACCGCAGTATTTGTCTTTGGTTCGGTCGCCGTCTGCTGTTGAGATGAAGCAGATTGCTGCGACTGCGTCGGAGCAGCGGAGCTGCCGCTGTCTTTGGTTTTCTGCTGTTCGATCGTTTTACGGACGGTATCGGAGTCAACCTTGATAACAGTGCCGTCGGATTTTTTCACCTCGACCTTACCGTCATCATCGACTTTCAGCTGTTTGCCGCTGCGATCAACGACATTGCCGGACGCATCGACGGAGAGATTCTCATCCAATACAGCTTGTTCTTCCTCGCTGTAATTAGGGTTCGGTGCAGAATCTGCCGTTACCGCCGAGTCCGATGTACTGACAGTTTTCTCTGTCCTTTGTTGACAACCGCAGCCTGTCATCATGATTGCGGAAAGCATTGCAGTCATTGCCATCATTCCGCCAACCATCGCAATCTTTCCTAAATTCATTTTTCTTTCATTCATTTCAATGCCTCCTCGTTCTAATCATAATATTATTGTCAAGCGTTTTTTATCCGCTCATAAATAATATAGTCGCAAAAACACGTTTTTTCCAACTCAACTCAAAAATTTTTTTGAAACGAGGTCAGGCAGCTTGCACTGCCTGACCTCTACAGCCTTGGGTTGGATGGAAGGCTGTAACTGCGTCTATACGCAAGACAGGTGAGCTTGCGCACCTTAACCGCCAAGCGGCTTGCAGCCAAAAGAAAGGGAGCGCTGAAATTGTGTGGCAAAAGACGCTCCCTCTCAGAATATATGACACAGAGCACAAAAAGATAAAAGCTCCGTCATCACCGTTATGTAGTCCAAATTTGGACCTTCCCTATTGAACCGCTCCCAGTATGGCTTCAAACGCGAGAACCAATTCCTTCAGCATTCCCTCGGCACTTGCAACACAGTCCCTGCTGCTGTATGAGGGCAATGCCTTTTCATACAGCGCAAATAAGCCGCTGAGAATATCGTTTACCTTGATCAGCAAGACAACGATCTCTGTATCTGCCTGTTCTCTCTGCTCCTCCAAAGCAAAAGAAGATAACAGCAGCGCCGATTCAACGCAGATCTGCGCGTTTTCCGTAAATACATCTTCTGATGATAAGACTGAATAGAGTAACTTCTGCGTAACGCGCGCATACTCGATCAGCCTGATTTTATATGTTTCATCCATGGTTTCTCCATTCCTGCGGTTTATACGCAAACCTCGGATTGAACCTGACGGATCTGACGCAGGCGCTCCTCCTTGGGCGTATAAAAGCATACGCCTTCGCTGTTCATGAATTCGATCACCTCTGCAAAGGGTTCCGGCTGTGTTCCGAAGCAGTTGATGCTCGGCGTCACAATACAGTCGATATATTTGATTTTGCCGATAATGTTTTTAAGAAAGCGCACAGCTTGCTGACCGCTTCCCATAAATATCGTTTCAGCCATAACATTGAAGCCGCTGTTCTGGCAATCCGTGCTGAACGCCTTGATTTTTTCAATCGCGTCCTCCTCACTTTCATCGGGTGCGATGCCTAAAAAAACCAACGTGTTTTTCCCGCCTGACAAAAGCTCTTGCTCCGAAAGGTAATCCATTCTGTTGATTTTGATATATGCTAAAGTATTCTTCATAGTATCTCTTCTTTCTATAATTTTTGTTTTGGTGGCAGTCTGCGTACAGCGCAAACAGACGCAGACTGCCCGATGTCTTTTGTTACTCAAACAGGTATCAGATAAGAAAAAGCCGTTATTCAATTTTCAAGGTACGCTCAGACGGAAAAATGTCCCTCTACTTTATATCTACAACATTTTGAACGCTAAACGGAAAGCAAAATCAAAACTTTTTCAAAAATATTTTTACAAACTCCTCAAACCGCTCTTTATAATTGCGGATCGTGCGCTCACTGACCTGATACTTCTCTGCCAACTCCCGGTTACACTGATGCTTTCTGCCGGAAATATACGCATAGTACAAATCGACCGCCCAAGGCTGCCACAAGGCTAACGCCTTCAGAAGATTTTCGGTTGTAATATCCGATTCCACAAGAAAATCTACGCTGTCCTGCGCTGCCAGCATCCAGTCCTCCGCCTGTTCTTCATCCTCGCTGAAATTCTGTTCCAGCGAAAAATGCTGATACAATCTGCGGTATTTATTCTTTTCGCGGCGGACAGTCTGCTCACTGTTCCACGTCTTATATTCCTCGTAGGGAATCTCGATATACATTCTGTCGTAGCCGCCCTCTGTAGGAATGCGGCTGACCATAAAGTACCGCCGTTGTTCCTTTGGAAGATTTTTATTGGCGGAAACGATCTGTTTCCATGCTTTGCCTGATACCTCCTCAAGACGCGGCTCATTTTCACTGCTGATAACTCTGACCAAATATGTATTTTTCTTTATCACTGATGTTACCTCCGATCAAGTTGAAATATGAAAAATCAAATTGATCGGAGGCGCGCGCGCATTACAGATAATCGCGGAAGAAATGACAATCGGTCGATTCAGGCAAAAATTTGCCGAATAAATCAATAAAAAAAGTGCTACACTGATTTTACTCAGTGCAACACTGTATTTTTGATTAAATTTGACATTATATCTTGTCCTGCAACCTCTTCTTCCACAAATTCCCATAATTCCGGATTATATCAGATATTATTCAAAAAAACTGTCGAAGTAACGGCGCAAAAAATGTCGTTTTTAAATTTTTTTACAAGTATAAAGAAAAGAATACACAGCCTGATTGAAAGTTGTCAGACTGTGTAAGATATTGTTATATATTTTCGGATATAGCTATGATAACCGCTGCTTTGATCTGCCTGCATTTTTGAACATCAAGATCAGCCAGATATACATACAGGTTTTTGGCAGCATCAGCATACCAACGATCGGCAGCGTCTGCGACCACAGAACAACCGGCAGATAGAACAGAAAGCTTAGTGTTACCGCCAGCCATGCAAATTTGAACGGCTTATCGTCTCTTGAGGAACGTAACCACAAGATTACGGTGATAGTACCGATTGCAGCGAAGGGGATATTTCTTAGGATTCTCCACAAAAGCGACGGCTCGGCGCTTGTCCATTCGTTCTGCGGAAAACAGCAAAGCGCGATACGGATAACGCTCAGTACCCATACGGAAATCATCAACGGCTTTTCGCCATTGATTTTATATCTCTCGCGCCGCGCGTATTCCATCAAAAGATAGAACAGCGTCATTGTAACAGAAGTGATCAGCTTGCCGATTCCGAGCGCTGCGGTATAATCACCCGGCGCCCAATAATTCAACACTCTCGGAATCAAATGAAAGGCGTCGCCGCCACCAAGCAGCAAGGTCATCATTCCGAATAACCGTACCTCTTTCTTACCTCTCGCATTTATCAACAGCATGATGCCGCTGAAAAGTGCAAACAGCAAATAACAAATATCAAAAATACTCTCCGGCAACGCGGGCATCAGCTTCATAGCGTTTCACCTACCCTTTTACGCATTCTCACACAGTCAAAGCTTCAGCTTTTGATAATCTCATCGTCCTTACGAATCAGCACAGTTTATCATCCTTCCCCACCAAAACCGTGTGCGACAATATCCTCCCACGCTTCCGCGTCGATTTCTTCATCTTTAAACAGCTTTTTTCTGTCAGTTTCTGTTATCGTTCTGATAATTCTGCATGGATTACCTGCCGCCATGCTCCACGGAGGCACATCACGGGTGACGACGCTGCCAGCTCCGATCACACTGTTGGAGCCGATCGTAACGCCCGGCAAAACTACCGCATTGCCGCCGATCCACACATTATCGCCGATTGTGACAGGCTTGCCGTATTCATAATAGGAACGGCGCGTGTCGGGATGGATCGGATGTCCTGCGGTGTAGATCGCCACATTCGGCGCGAGCATACAGTTGTCGCCGATTTTT
>JAZPYO010000024.1:0-94719 GCA_045544195.1 Eubacteriales bacterium | reverse complement strand
GCTCCTTTGGTATGAAAAACATGCGTTCCTCATACGTTATGCGGTATTAGCACAAGTTTCCCTGTGTTATCCCCCTCTGTAAGGCAGGTTGCTCACGCGTTACTCACCCGTCCGCCACTAACTTGTTCCAAAAGCAAGCTTCCAAAACAAGTCCGTTCGACTTGAATGTGTTAGGCACGCCGCCAGCGTTCATCCTGAGCCAGGATCAAACTCTCTAAATATTTGTATCTAATCGCTGCCTTAAGGCAGCGGATCAAATCTTGAGTTTGTTCTGTTCGCTCTTTACTTTTTTGTAAGAGTATTTCTTTTGACATCCGTCGTGTCCGGATGTCTTCACTTATGTGATTCTAAAAGGAATTGTCGAGATTCTTTGTTCGTTCTATATCTTGCATTTCTGCTCTATACTTCACTTCTTATCTCGTCTGTTATTCAATTTTCAAGGACCGAGTCGTTGCCGCTTCCTTGCGGCGACTCGTAAATATTACCACATTAATTCCGTTTTGTCAATACCTTTTTTCGCTTTTTTCTCCGTTTTTCACACTCATCCGTGTGTGTCTTTGAGCGTATATTTTATTTATACCTTATAATAGTCAAATAATACCTAAAAAGTTTTCTATATTCTTTTTTCTTCTCCGACTGCATTGACAGTGAATTTTTTCCGATATTATTTGACTTTTTTTCATTTTTACTATTTACAAACTAAGTTTTATAATATATAATATCTATTATATTTAAGTATTAATTGTGTATGCGATCATACACGATTCGGTGCGGGATGCATATCCTTATGCGAGCTTTAAGTTAACACTATTCAAATTACGGAGATAAAATGAAAAACGGATTCGATCACGAAAAATACGTCACATTGCAATCAGAGCATATTCTGCAAAAGATCAAGCAATTCAATAACAAGCTTTACTTAGAATTCGGCGGCAAGCTGTTTGATGATATGCACGCTGCCAGAGTTCTCCCCGGCTTTCAGCCGGATGCAAAGATAAAGCTATTGCAAAAGCTGAAGGACCAGACTGAGATCATCGTAATAATAAATGCGGCTGATATCGAACGCAAAAAGATAAGAGCTGATTTCGGAATTACATACGACGCCGACGTTATGCGTCTTATAGACAATCTTCGTTCATTGGATATATATGTCAGCGCTATCGTAATTACTCAGTACAAGGAACAGCCCTCTGCGGACATTTTCAAGAAGCGTCTGGAGATCAGAGGCGAAAGAGTCTTCATACATCGCTGTATAAAAGGATATCCGAATGATACTGACACGATCGTAAGTGACAAAGGATACGGAGCTAACGAATTTGTTGAAACGACTCGCCCCTTGGTAGTTGTCACCGCTCCCGGTCCCGGCTCAGGAAAGCTCGCAACGTGCTTGAGCCAGCTATATCACGAATACAAACGAGGTGTTTCAGCGGGTTACGCAAAATTTGAAACGTTTCCTATCTGGAATCTGCCATTGAAGCACCCTGTAAATATTGCGTATGAGGCGGCGACTGCCGATCTTCACGATGTCAATATGATAGACCCGTATCATATGGATGCGTACGGAGTTGCCACCGTTAATTACAACCGTGATGTCGAGGCGTTCCCTGTTCTTAAAAAAATACTTTATAAGATCACGGGAGATTGCATTTACAAATCTCCGACAGATATGGGCGTTAACATGGCGGGCAACAGCATCATTGATGATGAGGTCTGCCGCAGGGCGTCGAAGGAAGAGGTAATACGAAGATATTTCAAAGCGTATTGCGATTATAAAAACGGTGTGTGCGACAAGGAAGTCGTTCACAGAATAGAAAATCTTATGCAGCAGCTCGGAATAGAGCCGACTGACAGAGTATGCGTAAATGCCGCACGCAAAAAGGAAAGCATATGCTCATCTCATGCCGTTGCCATACAGCTTTCAAACGGAAAGACTATTTCAGGAAAGGCAGGACCTTTGCTTAGTGCGCCTGCGGCTGCCATCATAAATGCGCTGAAGGTACTTTCCGAAACTCCCAAAAGCGTACATCTGATAGATCCTACTGTTTTGCAGACGATAACAAACCTCAAAAGCTCTCTCGGTGATAAAAACACATCTCTGAATATTCACGAGATGCTTCTGGCGCTTTCATTCTGCAAGACACAGAATAAAAATATCGAAAGCATTTTGTCAAAGCTGCCTGAGCTCAGCGGCTGTGAAGCGCACAGTACAAAAATGCTCCCCGCAAGCGAGGAGACATATTTTAAAAAGCTCAATATGAATCTTACGTGCGATCCTGAATTCGCAACGAACGATCTTTTTATTCAGTGACTCAGCCTGCGTAATATTCAACGTAGGCACACGGAGCATTTTCCGTAACGATACCGTTTATATAGCAGACAGTTCCGTTTTTTACGGCACTGTCTGTTTTTTCTCCCGTCATAACAGATGCCCCCGTTTTAGAAGAAAAAACAGCGAGATATTCACCGCCCTCGAGTATAACATCAGATGTGAATGCAAGAGAAAAATACATTTTCTTGCTTGCCTTAGGGAGCTTCATAAACGATGCGCTTTTCACAGCGGGCTGTGATATTGTCGTTTGATAATCTCCTTTCCATTCATAAAGACTTATGCTTGCCGATGCATTGCTATCGGAAAAAAGACGTGCATTTACTGAGTATATACGGCTTTCCGTTTTGAAATACACCGCATATTCCTCAGTAAGTGTGACTGCCTGTGACTCTTTTTCGCAGAAAACAAGATTCTCGGTTTTTTGTGCTTCAAGATCTGATTTGTTATTACTTGCAGAGCAAGATGCTACGCATATACATATTAAAAAAGCGATCAGAAGCAAAACTGCTCTTTTAACCATTCTTTTTTCTTTCCTTTATATATTTAATAGCAGAAAGTCCCGCAAGCATACCCGTATATACCGCCGTTGATATTTGTTTAGGCTGTCTTACGCAATCTCCCGCGGCGAAAACCCCTTTTACCGCGGTTGACATATCCGCATTTACATCAAACACACCGTCATTGCACTCAATTCCCATACGCACTATAAAGTCGGCTGCGGTAGGCGTACCGTTTGCAATAAATACACCTTTTACATCGAGCATTTCTCCGTTTTTGAGCCTCACTCCGCTCACACGGTCATCGCCTGTTATTTCGGATATTTCAGATGTAATGACAGGATACGGGCAATTTTCGGGCGGCTGTTCACAGTTTGTAAGAAGCGTGACACTGCTGCAAATATTTGAAAGCACCTCTGCTTCGTGCAATGCATACTGCCCTGCGCCTACGACACAAACGGGCTTACCTCTGAAGAAAAATCCGTCGCACACGGCGCATCTGCTGACACCCGAGCCAATAAATCTTTCCTCTCCTGAAAGCTTTATTCCCTTCACTGTGCTACCCGTAGCTATTATCACACACGTTGAGCTGAGCTCGCCTTTTGTAGTTGTCACATTGAACATTCCGAAATTATCCACCGATAATGCCTGACCGTCAATTATTTCTGCGCCGAGCTGTAATGCTTGCCGTCTTCCGATCAAGTAAAGCTCCTCACCCGAAACAGAAGGTGTTCCGTAATAATTTTCGATTTTGTGTGCTTTTTTGAGTGCGGTGTCGCCGCTATCTATAACGCATACACTAAAATTCGAACGCAAAAGATAAATTGCCGCAGTAATTCCCGCAGGTCCGGCGCCTATTACAATACAATCAAACATTTTAACACCTCCGCAAGCGTATTTTACCACCGTTTTTATTATTTGTCAATGGTGAATACAGTATTCGCTTTTGTATGTTCAATACAATAGCAATGCCTCAGTTTTGCACAAATAAAACAAGACGGGTTATTTCCCGTCTTGAGTTATGTATTCGTAATTATTATGCCGCAGAACCGGTTGCGTCAACGAGCTTGTTGTAGTTGTCGCAAAGTACGTAGAAGCTGTAAATAGGGACACACATAATAATAAGCAAAACTATGGGGTTATCCGTAGGAGCCAAAGCAACACCGACTTTTTTAGCGATAGCTGCCTGCTGCTTGAAGTGCTTGTACAGCCAAACAAGACCTGTGATACCGCAAGTTACGCAAGACAAAAGGAAGAAAAATACGATAAAGCTCCAACCGTTCTTTTCTTCTGTAACACCGCTTTTGTCTGCCATCTGCTTTGAGTTTGCATCCATCGTATACCACATTATCAAGGAGTAGATTCCGCAAGTAACGATGTTGAGAAGCAAAACGGTGATCCAATTATACTTTTTCATTTCATTTCCTCCAAGAAATAAATAATTTTTTAATTGTTGATATTATATCACACCAAATTAAAAAAGTCAATACCAAATCGACAAATTCTGATAAAATAAACAACTAAAATTATCAAAGTTATTACAACTATTGTCCATTTCCTTGTTTTTTTGAGTTTTTTCGGAAACATTTCGTCAAATATTAATAAAAGAAGATACGGTATACCCAAAAAAAACACAGGATGGTAATAAAATGCGGTGGAAAAATCGAGCCGCAACGCCGCAAGATGAGCCCTTGTCATACCGCAAAAGGGGCAACGAATATGAAAAATCAGATAGCTTGGGCAAGCAGAGCCGAGATTAATTGAAAGAATTGCCGCCACAACAAAAAAAGCGGCAAGTAAAGATACCGTACCTAAAACACTTTTTGCCCTTTTGGATAAGCGCGGCAGCTTAACAAGCTTTTCATAAGCCGCCCTTTCGTCGCCGGACGCAAGGTTAATAGTTCCGCAATGGGTAAGCCCTGCTGCCTTGAGCATAGAGCGCATAGGTATATTTCCCTCATGTGTGTCGATTCGTATGGAAGGAAAGCCCTCATCAGAGGCCATTGCCTCTATCCTTTTGATCATAAAAGTGCCGACGCCGCACCGCCGCGATCTGCCTGAGACCGCAAATCTGTGGATCGCTATGTATTTTCCGTTTGTAAGCCAATTACCGCCGTATATGTCATTGTATGTGGGCTCACCGTCTTTAATTACAGCGCAAACACCTATAACACCGCTTGTATCACGGCAAACGTAAAGACGTTTTTTTTCAAGGTCCTGTATAATATCCTCTTTACACGGATAGCCGTTCTGCCATTGATCAATTCCGAGCTTTCCGATGGTTTTTACGGCGTATTCGTATATTTTTTCTATTTCGTCAATATCATCGCCCGTAGCCAAAGTAAAAAGCATAGGCATTTTCTCCTTCAAAAGCATTATAGCGCAAGCTCACACAAAATACAACAATATTAAAAATTCAGCTTTCATATTTTTATTCATTATATCATCAATACTGTAATTTGTCAACGCAGAAAACACGCACATCATCACAGCCAAAGATCAGAAATATTACTATGCCGCAGATCCGCAGAATAAAAACAAAAATGACGGAATATCATCTCCCGCCATTTTTCATCTTTATCACTTGTTTATAAATCTTACCGCAGTACCGTATGCCATAACCTCAGCCGCACCGTCCATAACAGCAGACGAGGTATAGCGGACATTGACTATTGCATCAGCTCCGAGCGCTTCTGCCTCTTTTACCATTCTTGATGTGGCAAGATCGCGTGCATCGTTCATCATTTCCGTATACGCCTTAAGCTCACCGCCGACGATAGTTTTGAAGCTTTGCATTATATCCTTGCCTATATGCTTTGACTGAATTGTACTGCCCTTTACAAGCGAGAGCATTTCAAGCTCCTTTCCGCTTATGTGATCGGTGTTTACCAATATCATACCGTATTCCTCCTATATTCGCTTTGCAGCTTTTAAATATATTATATCTTAACAGTTATGAACATTTCAAGGTGTATAGAACCGTATTTCCAATATCACCGCAGCGCAGTGATTTGTTATTCTGCCCGATTGCTTTACAGCTTTTTGGGGAACGGAATAACAAGGTGTGACATTGAAGCTCTGACAGATCATAAGATTAAAAATCCGATATTGATACATAAAAAAATGACAGGCTTCAGCCTGTCATTTTTGGAGCTGGTGGAGGGATTTGAACCCTCGACCTATTGATTACGAATCAATTGCGCTACCACTGCGCCACACCAGCAAAAAGATATTGACAAATGGAAAAAATGTGTTATAATCATAACAACGTCTTGGATTATACCATCTTTTTTTGAATTTGTCAATACCCTGAAAGAATTTTTTTGGAGAATATATGCCGAAGCTAACAGATATATCATACGTTAAAAATCTAATGGAGCAGCACGGTATTTCTTTTTTAAAGAAATACGGACAGAATTTTCTCATAAACGAAAGTATCCCTATAAGAACGGCTGAAATGTGCTGTGACGACACCGAAAGCGGAGTCATTGAAATAGGCCCCGGCATCGGCACGCTGACAGAGCAGCTCGCAAAACGCTTTTCAAAGGTCGTTACGGTTGAAATAGATGACCGTCTTTTACCTGTTCTTGATATAACATTAAAGGGTCATTCCAACGTCACGGTCATAAACGGGGATATTATGAAGCTCGATATAAACGAGCTTATCGAAACGCATTTCAGCGGTATGAACGTGTGCGTATGTGCAAATCTTCCCTATTACATAACCTCGCCCGTAATTATGAAGCTGCTTGAATCGAATACACGTCTTGACAGCATCACCCTGCTCATTCAAAAAGAAGTCGCAGACAGGCTCTGTGCTAAGGCAGGCTCTGCTGAATACGGCGCAATAACCGCATCGGTAAATTATTATTCAAAGCCCAAAAAGCTGTTTTCTGTTTCCGCAGGCTCGTTTATTCCTGCCCCGAAGGTCGAATCGACGGTAATAAGACTTGATCTGTATAAGGATAAGCCCGTAAAGCCGAAAAACGAGCAGCTGATGTTCAGAGTGATAAAGGCATCCTTTGCCCAACGCAGAAAAACGTTATCAAACGCGGTTTCAAATGCTATTCCGAGCGTGTCAAAATCGCAGATGGCTGATATTCTTTCCTCTTGCGGATTTGACGAAGGCATAAGGGGCGAAAAGCTTACAGTATCCGACTTTGCAAAAATATCAGACGCTCTGTGCGAATATATCAATTAATAAATACCGAAATGCCGTATACGCTTCCGTATACGGCATTTGCATATTTTTAATCCTTTTTTCTCGGTTCTACGGGAATATTATATATATCTCTGTATGACATAGCCTCATCTTCATCCATCGGGAGCATACTTGTAAGGCCGGTGCATTCGCTGGCTGAGGCGACTGAGCCTATTTCGTCATCATCCTCAAAGGGCAGCTTTTCGGGATATACCAATTTCTTTTTATTTTTCATATCATCTCTCCTTTTTTTATTATTATGTCCGTTTATTTTTCCGATAATTCTCTTTTGCTCTTGTAAAGACGGTATTTTTGTGATAAAATAAACATATATTCAGATATTCGAGGGACTGTATGAAAAAGATTTGTTATATTGCAGGAGCATCGGGAGAGGATTTTGATACATTTATCAAGGGACCTTCCGATCTTCTCATCGCCTGCGACGGCGGATATTCCGCATTGAAGAAAAAGGGGCTTTGTCCTGATGTATTGATCGGCGACCTTGATTCGTTTGACGGGGATATACCGAGTGACATTGAGGTAATACGCCACCCTGTAATGAAGGACGATACGGACACTATGCTCTGCATCAAATACGGTATTGAGCGCGGATATGAGAGCTTTGTTATCTTCGGCGGAATGGGCGGCAGATTGAGCCACACGTACGCAAACGTACAAGCCTTGGCATATCTGTCGGAAAGAAATATGGTCGGAAGACTCGTATCTGACAAATGCATGATAACGCTTGTAAAAAACGGCAAAATATCGTTTGATAAAAACGAAAGCGGCGATATATCGGTTTTTGCTTACGGTAAAAGTGCTTACGGTGTTTGCGAAAAAGGCTTGAAATATTCGATAGAAAATGCAACTCTGACAGATGATTTTCCACTTGGTGTAAGCAATTCGTTCACAGGGCAGGCATCTGAGATCTCGGTCAGTGACGGAACGGTTTTGATAATTGCCGAAAAGCACGAATAAATATGCACCCCTGATACAGTCTTAAGGAAAGGCAATGCTGTATCAGGTCTTTTTTTATTTATATCATTTGAAAAGCTATTACGAAAAATTAATAAATAAGTATTTATAATTACAAATATATATAGTATAATGTAATTTGTATATCTATCCGCTCGGTATACTACAACCAAATCAGAAGGAATTTATAAAATGACAGATAATGAAACTATGAATACGATCACGCTGCCGTGTATTGTCCTCAGAGGAATAGTAGCGTTTCCGTATATACCTTTAAATCTTGAATTGAACAACCCCCATCATCGTAGGGCGATTGAAATCGCTCTGAAGGGCGATAAAACAGTTTTTCTCGTAGCCCAAAAGGATATGGACACAGAAAACAATCCAAAGCCCGAAAACCTTTACAAAGTAGGCGTCATCGCCAGAATAAAACAGACGATCAAGGCTCCCGACGGTACTCAGCGTGTTTTGCTTGAGGGAAAAAAGCGTGCATTCGCCAGCGAATACAAAAACGGGCTTTGCTTTTTGGCCGAGGTCATTGACGGTTCGTTTGAAACGGATACGCAAAACAGTCCTACTCATAAGGCATTGATGCGCCAGCTTCACGGTGCTGTCGAAAACACCGTTCACTATATGCCCAATATTTCCAAGGAAATAACCTTTGCAATAAAGAATATAAAATCATTGGGCTTGCTTTGCGACTTTATCGCACTTAATCTTTTGCACACGGTCGAAGATAAGCAAAATGTGCTCGGTGAATTCAGCATTCACGAAAGAGCATATACCTTGCTTACATTGCTCAGCGATGAGGCTGTCCTGCTTGATCTTGAACAGAAGATACGCGCAAAGGTAAAATCCCAGATGGATAAAAACCAGCACGATTATTACCTCAGAGAGCAGATGAAGGCGATCGAAGAGGAGCTCGGCGAGGATGATGACGAGGAGATAAGAGAATACACAAGCGCTATCGAAAATCTCGATGTTTCCGACGAGGACCGCGAAAAGCTGATGAAGGATATAAAAAAGCTGTCAAAATCTCCTTACGCATCGGCTGAAAGCTCTGTTTTGAGAAATTATCTCGACACGGTGCTTGATATTCCGTTCGGTAAATTCACAAAGGAAGTATCCGACGTCGCTTATGCAAAAAGGGTGCTTGACCGTGACCATTACGGTATGGAAAGAGTCAAGGAAAGAATACTTGAATTTATTGCCGTAAAGGCGAGAAATCCTGAGCTTCGCCATCAGATAATATGTCTTGTAGGCCCTCCCGGCGTCGGTAAAACGTCTATCGGACAGTCGCTCGCGAACGCTATGAAGCGTAAATATGTAAGAGCATCGCTCGGCGGGATCAAGGACGAGTCCGACATCAGAGGCCACAGAAAAACGTACATAGGCTCAATGCCCGGCAGAATAATCGATGCATTGATAAGAGCTCAGTGTATGAACCCTCTGATCCTTCTTGACGAAATAGATAAAATGGGGCAAAGTCTTAACGGCGATCCTGCATCAGCTATGCTTGAGGTGCTTGACAGCGCGCAAAACAAAGCGTTCAGAGATCATTTTATTGAAATACCCGTTGATCTTTCTCACTGTGTGTTCATCTGCACGGCAAACACGCTTGACACTGTTCCCCGCCCGCTTATAGACCGTATGGAGATAATTCATCTCGATTCTTACACGCGCGCCGAAAAATATGAAATTGCAAAAAGGCATCTCATCCCCAAGCTGAGAAAAAAGTATTCCCTTCTTCACACAGACCTGAAAATATCAAAATCAGCGCTTTATCAGATAATCGACTGTTATACACACGAAGCGGGGGTTCGCAATCTTGAAAGAACGCTTGACTCGGTAATGCGCAGAGCGGCTAAAGAATTAACGGCAGGTCAATGCAGCAATATCAGCATAAACGACAAAAATCTCGATGTATATCTTCCGTTCGAGCATAAATTCAAGCCTGAGCTTATCGAAAAGGCAGATGAGGTCGGTGTTGTAAACGGTCTTGCTTATACAAGCGTCGGCGGCGATCTTCTTAAAATTGAGGTATGCGCAACGGAAGGCACGGGCAAGCTGGAGCTTACAGGCTCTTTGGGCGATGTTATGAAGGAATCCGCAAAAGCAGCCGTCACGTTTATTCGCTCAAAAAGCACTAAATTGAACATCGATCCCGATTTTTATAAAAACAAGGATATTCACATACACGTTCCCGAGGGTGCAGTTCCGAAGGACGGACCGTCAGCAGGTGTTACGATAATGACAGCTTTGACAAGTGAGCTTACAGGTATTCCCGTAAAGCGTGATATTGCCATGACGGGCGAGATCACCCTCAGAGGCAGAGTTCTTCCCATAGGCGGACTGCGTGAAAAGACTGCCGCCGCGTATACCGCAGGAGTGAAAACTGTCCTTATTCCCGACGGAAACCGTGACGATCTGAAAAATATTGATCCGGAGGTCAGAAAGAATCTCAATTTTATCCCTTGCAAAACGGCAGATGACGTACTGAAAAACGCATTATGCTCATTTCCTCAAAACTGATCTTTTGCAAAAAGGTATATTATGAAAAAACTCAATTTAAACAATATAGAGCTTCTTATATCTGCAGGCAGAGTTGACCAGATACCGTGTGCAGGCATTCCGCAGATCGCCTTTTCAGGCAGGTCGAATGTGGGAAAAAGCTCGCTTTTGAACGCCCTTACAAAGAGAAAATCATTGGCGCGTGTGAGCGGAACTCCGGGCAAGACCGTAACCGTCAATTTTTACAAGATCGACGATAAGCTGTTTTTTGCCGATCTTCCCGGATACGGCTATGCCGCGCGCAGCGCAAAGGACCAGGGGCTCTGGTCGGTGCTCGTAGACGGATACCTTTCCTCAGGAAAGGATCTGAAGCTCGTTTTACAGCTTATCGACCTTAAAGTAGGACCGACAGATGACGATGAGGCAATGCTTGACTGGCTTGTGGCATCCCGTATGCCATTTGCCGTAATTGCGACTAAGGCTGACAAGCTGAACAAAACATCAAGAGCGAAGGCTCTTGAGGCATTACACGATCATCCGCTTATACCAAAAGGTATACCGATAATCCCGTTTTCTTCCCTTTCGGGCGAGGGAGTGGGAGAAATATGGTCATTCATTGAAAAAGTAATTGATTAACGGAGCTAAAAAAATGAAAAACATACAAGATTGCTACAGCATAAATGAGCACGGTCATCTGACGCTTGGCGGCGTTGATACCGTTGATATGGCAAAAAAATACGGCACACCACTTTATCTTCTTGACGAGGATAAGATCAGACGTCAATGCGCGATATACAAAAACGCCCTGAAAAAGCATTTCCCCGAGGGATCAATGCCGTTTTACGCAAGTAAGGCGCTGTCATTCGTTGATATATACAAGATCGTAAAGGATGAAGGACTCGGCATTGACATCGTATCCTCAGGCGAGCTGTATACTGCACTTGCCGCAGGCTTTGATGTTACAAACGCTTGCTTTCACGGAAACAATAAAACCGACCTTGATATAGAATACGGCATAAAAAGCGGTGTGGGATATATCGTGGTAGACAGTCACGAGGAGCTTTGCGCGGTTGACGAAATAGCAGGCAGGCTCGGAAAAGAGCAGAAGATCCTTTTGAGAATAACCCCGGGAATAGACCCCCATACCCTCAAGGCTATCAGCACGGGCAGAGTTGACAGTAAATTCGGCACGCCCATTATTGAAGGCAAGGCAGAGCAGATAACAAAGGCGGCGCTTGAAAAGAAAAATGCGCGTCTTTGCGGCTTTCACTGCCATGTAGGCTCGCAGATATTTGAGCCTGATCCGTTTATCGAGGCATCGGGCGTTATGCTCCGCTTTATATCGGATATGAAGGATAAGTTCGGATATGAAACAGATGTTCTCAATCTCGGCGGCGGATTTGCTGTAAAATACCTTACAGAGCACGCAGAGGTAAATATCCCCGAATATATAGAAAGCATTGCGCGCAATATATCTTCACTTTGTGAAAAATATTCAATTAAAATGCCCAAAATATTTATGGAGCCCGGCAGAAGCATCGTTGCAGGTGCAGGAATAACCCTTTACACAGTCGGCACGAGGAAGGAAATACCTGGATTTAAGAATTATATTTCTATTGACGGCGGTATGCCCGATAATCCGAGATATGCCCTTTACCAGTCGCCGTATACTGTTCTTTGTGCCAACAGAGCAAACGAGGCACCCGACTACAAGGCGACCGTTTGCGGTCGATGCTGTGAAAGCGGAGACCTTATAGCAGAGGATATACGGGTTCAGAAAATGGACAGGGGCGACACTCTCGCGGTTCTCGTCACGGGCGCTTATAACTACTCTATGGCATCAAATTACAACAGGATCCCACGCGCTCCCATCGTGCTTATCAAAAACGGAAACGACAGGCTTTCCGTTCGCCGTGAAAGCTTTGAGGATCTTATAAAGAACGAAGTTTTATAATTTATCTGCCTTATTTGAAAGGCGAAATGGAGTAAATTTATCTATGTTTGGTTTTTTAAGAATGCTTACCGATCCGTATGAATTGGTATTGCTGCTTTTCCGCGTTCCGATAGTGCTTCTGGCATTATCCGTACACGAAGCGTCACATGGATATATGGCGTATAAATGCGGCGACCCGACGGCAAGAAACCTCGGCAGGCTTACACTCAACCCTATAAAGCATCTTGACCTTGTCGGCACTATTTGTATGCTTCTGCTCGGCATCGGCTGGGCGAAGCCCGTTCCGATAAATACAAGATATTTCGATAATCCCCGCAAGGGTATGGCGCTTACGGCGTTTGCAGGCCCTCTTTCAAACCTTATTATGTCTGTGATCGGCATCGTTTTATTTACAGCCATAACCTGTATTATCAATCCCACCTCAAATCTTTTGCTGATGATATGCTTTTTCTGCTATTATTTTCATCTGATAAACCTGATGCTTGCGCTGTTCAACCTTATTCCGATACCGCCGCTTGACGGCTCACGCATAGCACTTATGTTTCTGCCTGATAAAATATATTTCGGAATAATGAAATACGAGCAGATAATAAAGATCGTTTTCATACTGTTTTTATTCTCAACAGGCGCAAACCTTGTCGGCGAATTGGCACAGATCATTTCTGACGGTATGTTTTTCCTGCTCACCAAGATCCCCGGATTTGAGGTCAATGAGATAACTATGTTCTTTTATCGCTTTTACGCTATTTTCAACGGCGGCGGTATCGTGGCATGACGGAATTGACGTATAAAATTGAGGTGTTTGAAGGTCCGCTTGATCTTCTGCTTTCTCTCATTCACAAAAACAAGGTCGATATATGCGATATTCCGATCAATGAGATATTCTCGCAGTATATGGCGTATCTTGACGAAATGAAGCGTATGGATATGGACATAGCGGGCGAATTTATCGTTATGGCGTCGGAGCTTATGCTCATCAAAAGCAAAATGCTTCTTCCCCGCCCCGAAGAAAACGGCGAAGACCCGAGAGCTGCACTTGCCGCAGCGCTTATGGAATACAAGTGCATAAAGGAAATATCTGAAAGACTTGATGAATACCAGAAGCAATACGAAGGAAGATTTGTAAAGGAGACCGACGAAATTCCGCCCGACACGGATTATGTCTGCCCTCACAGCGTAAATCTTTTAAAAAGCGCGATGCTTCGTATGCTCGAAAGAAGAGCTGTTGAAAATATGCAAAAGCCTGACAATGTACGTCCGATCATAAAGCGTAAGATCGTACCCGTAGCATCAAAGATATCGGGTATTATAACATCGCTTGAGAAAAACGGAAAAATGCACTTTGATCTGTTTTTCACTGAGGTCACATCACGCTCGGATCTCGTTGCCACGTTTATGGCAGTGCTTGAGCTTTTGAAAATAAACAGGATCATAATTCACGAAACAGAAAACACGCATCTTGATCCGTCTGATATTATAGTTGAGCTTAACTGTGCTTGACAAAAGGAGGAAACTTCAATTTATACCGAAGAAAATGAACTTACGCCGATATACGATCCGCAAAAGGTATCGTGTGCAATAGAAGCAATTCTTTTCGCCGCGGGTTATCCTATGGGAAAGGAAAAGATAATGCTTGCGTGCGGAATAAACGAAGAACAGCTTGAAGAATGTATTGAAATTCTCAAAGAAAAATATTCTGATCCCGACGGCGGAATAATACTTATTTTTCCCGAAAAATGCATTCAGCTCTGCACGAATGAAAAATACAAATCAGAGGTAAAGGAAGCATTGGGAATAAAAAAAGGCGGAAACCTTTCACGCTCGTCGCTTGAGGTCCTTGCAATTATCGCTTACAATCAGCCCGTTACAAAGTCATATATCGAAAGCGTCAGAGGAGTCGATTGCACATATACTGTAACATCGCTCGTTGAAAAAAATCTTATTGAAAACTGCGGCACGCTTGATGCACCCGGCCGCCCTTCCCTGTACCGTGTGACACCCGATTTTATGCGGATATTCGGCATTTCGGAAATTTCCGAGCTGCCGCCGTATCAGCTTGTCGGTGCTGACGGTCAGGTAGTTATTAAACCGTAATGGTGTATCTGTATATACTGCTCGGTATTTTAGCATTCATTCTTCTTGTTCTTTTCATTCCCGTATCCATTGGCTTGACAGTAAAGGAAGCAACGGGGCTGTACGTTAAAGTAGGATTTATCAAGATCGGTATTCTTCCGAAAAAGAAAAAGAAGCTGAATGTCAAAAAATATACTCCGAAAGCTCTGCAAAAAAAGCAAGAGGCTTTAAAACGTAAGGAAGAAAAAAAGCTCCTCAAAAAAGCAAAGAAAAAGCAAAAGAAAAAAGTAAGCACAACGGGCAAAAATAAATCAAAAATAGCAAAAATATTTTCGTCTCCCTCTGAGATACCCGAATTCCTGTCTGACGCCGCAGACATAATGATATTGCTTACGAGCAAGTTTTCAAGGCGTCTTAAGATACGCATAATGTCCTGTAATATACGCATAGGCTCTGACAATGCCGCAAAAACTGCTTTGCTATACGGCAGTATTTGTTCGGGAATAAACGCATTGTCAGCCCTTCTTACACAATTCACACGATTTGACGACAGAGATATCGAAAATGTCAACGTATATCCCGATTTTCTGTACGAAAAGCTCGATTGCGAGATCCATATACGCTTATCTCTGCGTCCGGGACAAATATTTACCTTTTTATTTTCCGCATTACCTGAAATATTAAGAATATACGATTACTTGTAATCAAGTGAAAGGATAAAAAAATGGCAGAACAAAAGTTTACCGAAACACTCAAAGCTACATTGGAAAACCTGAAAAACATTGTGCAGGCAGACACTATAATCGGAGATCCGATAACGACCCCCTCAGGTGTTACGCTTATACCCGTATCGAAAATTATGGTCGGTATGGCTACAGGTGGAGTTGATTATATCGGACGGCACTCGAAATCACAGTCAGATAAGGCAAACAGCTTTACAGGCTGCGGCGGAACAGGCGTTACCGTAACGCCCGTTGCATTCATCGTAATAAAGGAAAACGGTGATGTAAGTATGCTCAATATAAACAATCCGCAGGATGCTGCAAACGATCTCGGCTCAAGCATACTTTCAATACTCAACAAATCGCCAGATATAGTAAACAAGGTAAAGGACCTTGTAAAAACGGTAAAGAAGGATAAGTCTGTTGACGAGTCTCCTGAGGAAATGGACCTTTCGGACATTATCGAGGATACGGAAGAATAATATAACCGAAAAAATCATAGTATGTATCGGTAAAATTATTATTACGGGGTTATACTATGAAAAAAACGGTTTTCAAGCTCTTTTGTCTTATTTTCGCCTGTGTATTGTCATTCAATACCTCAGCGGGCAGCGGATATGAAGATCCTTCGGATATTCAGCAGACTTTTTCCGACTCTCTGTCGGCGTACGCATATTGTCTTACCGAGGTAGATTCAGGTGAAATAGTTTTGCAGTCAAATGCAGATCTCAAGCTCCCGATGGCAAGCACAACAAAGATAATGACAGCTATTGTCGCTATTGAAAATGCTCCGTTACAGCAGGTCATAACCGTATCGTCAGATGCGTGCGGGATAGAAGGATCATCGATCTACCTTGCCAAAAATGAGCGTTTGACGATAGAGGAGCTTTTGTATGCACTTATGCTCGAATCAGCAAACGATGCCGCTTGTGCTCTCGCCATAGAAATAGGAAAGACCGTTGACGGTTTTGTTGAAATGATGAACAGTAAGGCTGTCGAATTGGGACTTGAAAATACGCATTTTACAGATCCGCACGGGCTTGGCAGCGCCGAGCATTACACAAGCGCTTATGATCTTTGCCGTCTTATGAGCTACTGTATGAAAAATGAGACGTTTGCAAAAATCACCTCAACAAAGCGTATGTCTTTAAAAGGTGCGGATGACTCCTATTCACGCCTTTTGATAAACCACAACAAGCTGCTTGGCACATTTGACGGTATTCAGGGCGGAAAAACGGGCTACACAAAGGCTTCAGGCAGATGCCTTGTTACGTTCTGCAACCGTGACGGTGTGGAGCTTTGCGCCGTGACGCTCAACGCTCCGAACGATTGGAGCGATCACCGCGCGATGTACGAATACGGATTTACCCTTTACAAAAACATCATTCTCGAATCACCCGGGCAGTATGAATACTCATCTGCCGTTTGCGGCGGCACGCAGAGCAGTGTTCAGCTTGATCTCAAGCAGCGTCTGACATCAACGCTAAGGGCAGATCACGGAGAAATATCACGCATCGTGTATATGCAACGGTTTTATTATTCGGGGATAGAGGAAGGCGACATTCTCGGCAGCGTGAACTATTTTTGCGACGGCAAGCTGATAGCATCAGCACCGCTTTACGCACGTCATTCCGTGGAAAAGGTGAGAACAAAGCACGGCTTTTTTGAAAAGCTGCGGGATATTATGATTTAAAGGTACTTTAAGGATATCAAAATGGAAAAAATGCGAATACAAAAATTCCTCTCAGCCTGCGGAATATCATCGCGCAGAGCTGCAGAGGAGGAAATAAAACGCGGAAAAGTATACGTTAACGGCGTAAAATGCACAACGGGCCTTGTCATTGATCCGCAAACGGATATAATAACATACAACGGAAAGCAGGTACTGCCGAAAAAGGAAAACGACCGTATCTATCTTATGCTCAACAAGCCTCGCGGATATATCACCACGATGAGTGATGAAATGGGCAGACACAGCGTTTCTGAGCTTGTTTCAGATGTATCGCAAAGAGTTTATCCCATAGGCAGACTTGACAAGGATTCAGAAGGACTTTTACTGTTTACAAACGATGGCGAGCTTGCAAATCTGCTTACGCATCCGAGCCATAGAATACCTAAAATATATCACGTCAAGATCAAGGGAAAAATAACGCAGGAGCAATTAAAGGTACTGCGTTCGCCTTTAGTCATAGACGGATATAAAATAAAGCCCGTCAAAACCGAAATAGTCACTTTGACAGATAATGAAACAGTGCTTGAATTTACTCTTTTTGAGGGCAGAAACAGGCAGATAAGAAAGATGGCAGAAGCGGCAGGAGTACGTATAACGAGGCTTTGCAGAGTTGCTGTCGGAAACATCAAGCTCGGTAACTTAGCTCCGGGAAAATATAAATATCTGACAGGAAAGCAAGTGGAATACTTGAAGCAGGAGGATTAAATGCTTAAGGTCAAGCCCATTCAGGACAAAGAAATTCAAAAACAGATGTGTTTGCTTTGCAACATTGAATATAATTCAGAGCATTTTTGCTACGGCGGATACGTTGACGATGTGCTGTGCGCAGTATGCCAGTTTTATCTCAACGGCGAATACGGCTTTATTGACGAGATCGCTCTCGTTCCTGGGGAAAAAGGCGATCATATAATAACACTTATCGGGCGTTCTGCCTTATCATTTATCGACTTTTGCGGCGTTCATAAAGCGCTTTATTTAGGAAATAATACGGATATTGCGAGTTCTCTTGGATTTAAAGATGAAAACGGAAGGCTTTCAATGCAGCTTACCGCTCATACCTGCGGGTGAAGAATATGCCTGATACATATAAAGAAAAAAAGCAGCTTATTCAGCTTTGCCGTGATATAAATGCAGGACTGTTTTCTTCAGATGATGCAACCGATGATATAAAAATGCTTCTTTCCCTTTATAATAAATGCGGAAATGAAAAATACACGCAAGAAAACGAAAAGCAGATAAAGCGGTCAAATAAAGCAGATAAAAAGCAACTTTTAAAAACGGTATACATCAGCTTTATCAATTTGTCCGCCTTAGATCTTTCCGATAATGAGCGGCTTGTTGCCGCTGAGGAGATCGTAAAGGATGGCGGCTTTGCATATTTGTGCAAGAAGCACGGAAGTATTATTGACGCCGTAGAGCTTGTCCGCATCGCTTCATCTCTTTTGAAGGACGAATGTACATCCGATGATGACGAGATCAAACGAAAAAGTCTTCTTGATACGTGCAAAAGCCTTTCGTTTTTCAAAATACTGTTCAAATAAGCACAAAAGCCCGACGGACCGACGGGCTTTCTTTTTTATTTTGCATTTACTACGTTTTGAGGCGTACCGTTTTGGTACGCTTTGATATTTTCCGCCACAAGACTTATCAGTCTTATGCGCGATTGTATTGATGCCCAGGCAATATGAGGAGTTATTATGCAGTTCTTCGCCTTTAAAAGCGGTGTTGTGCTTTGCATCGGCTCAACTGTAATAACATCTACCGCCGCACCTGCTATAACACCGTTATTCAACGCGTCTGCAAGGTCCTGCTCGTTCACGACTCCGCCCCTTGATGTGTTGATAAGATACGCCGTCTTTTTCATAAGACCAAGCGTTTTTTTGCACACAAGCTCTTTATTTTCAACAGTCAGCGGAGCGTGCAGTGTAAGATAGTCGCTTTCAGAAAACAGCTCCTCAAGCGTTACGTATCTGTAATCACTGTCCCTTACGGTCCTTGTATGGACTATCACGTTCATACCAAACGCCTCAGCGCATTTTGCAACTCTTCTGCCTATCGCGCCGAAGCCGTATATTCCGAGCGTTTTACCCGAAAGCTCCGTTATAGGATACGGAAAATATGAAAACGTATGAGATCTTATCCATTCACCGTTATGAGTTGACATATTATACTCATTAAGCGATGTTGCGAAAGAAAGAATATACGCCATTGTAAGCTGACACACAGAATCTGTTGAATACCCGGGAACATTTACGACCGATATACCTCTTTTTGAAGCTTCCTCAAGGTCGATATTGTTATAGCCCGTTGCAAACAAGCCAATATATTCAAGACTTTTACATTCGTCCATTATTTCACCGTCTATCACCGCCTTATTGCACAAAAGTATCTGTGCGTCCTTTGCGGCAGATATGATCTGTGGCTTTGTCAGAATATCATAGTATTCAACACATCCGAGCTTTTCGATGGGGGAAAAGTCTATATCCCCCACCGTAAGCGTACATTTATCAAGTACGGTTATTCTCATATATATCTTTTCAGCTCCTCGCTCGTTATGGCAAATGCAGAATATAAAAGCAAAAATGCATATGAAGATACGACTAATATAAGCGAAGCTATCACCATACCCGTATTATACATAAGTGCAACATCGCCGTTCCATACAGACTGTGCGCACAGAACCGTCATAACGGTGCATATTATTGCAACTATGTGCGATGCCGCAGGCGCAAATGTCTTTCTGTCTGCAATAAGAGTTGTAAGCAAAAATGCAAACAGCATAAGCATCATAGCCAATATAAGAAATGAGAAGAAATAATCCGTCCAGGTGGGATCTCCGAGCTTTTCTATGAGCTTAAGCTCAGCTTCGGAGTATCCTGCCTTGTCTATAAGCGTTTTCGTAACGCCCTGAAGGACTGTTATCAGAAAGATTATAAATGCCGCAAGCGACGTTGATGCCGCTAAAGCCGAAAACAACTTTTTCATAATTACCTTATACTTTAAAATATTTTACAGCAGATGTGAACAACTGCATATCATAGTTACCCGGTACGTTCTTATACAAGCCCTCTGACCATCTTTCAGTATGTCCCATCTTGCCGAGAACTCTGCCGTCGGGTGATGTTATTCCCTCTACAGCCCAATATGATCCGTTGGGATTGTATGCAATATCGTATGTGGGTCTGCCTTCCATATCTACGTACTGTGTAGCGATCTGACCGTTTTTAACGAGCTTTTCAAACAAGTCGTCAGGGCAGACAAATCTTCCCTCTCCGTGTGATATCGGAACAGAATATATCTCACCTACGCTTGTCGCAGAAAGCCACGGCGATTTATTTGAAGCTACTCGTGTATTTACGATCTTGGACTGATGGCGGCCTATGGTATTGAATGTAAGCGTGGGACAGTTCTTATCAGTTTGTATTATCTCACCGAACGGAACGAGTCCCAGCTTTATCAAAGCCTGAAATCCGTTACATATACCTGCCATAAGTCCGTCTCTGACAGAAAGCAACTCGTTGACTTTTTCAAATATGAGCGGATTGCGGAAGAATGCCGTAATGAACTTACCCGATCCTTCAGGCTCATCACCGCCGGAAAATCCGCCCGGAATAAATATTACCTGTGCAGACCGGATCTTCTTTGCAAACTCTTCTGCGCTTGCAGTAACATCAGCTGCAGTCATATTGTTTATAACGAATATTTCCGCTTCTCCTCCCGCGGCAATAATAGCCTTTTCTGTATCAAACTCACAGTTTGTTCCGGGAAATACGGGAATAAGGAATTTCGGCTTTTCTATACCGATCTTCGCTGTGCGCCTGCTCTGAGCCTTATACTCATAAGCGGGAATATCCTTATTTTCAAACGGGATGTTGCAGGAATATACATCCTCAAGCTCATTTTCATAAATCTGCTCGACTGTACACATACATATTTTTTCACCCTTGTATTCAAGGCTGTATGACTCTGTCGTATAGCCGAGTGTTTTACCTATATCGCATGTGCAGTCAAGCTCCAGAATAAATGCACCGTACAAATATCCGAATATCTCATCAAGGCTGACACCGTCATCGTAGGTAAATCCTATTCTGTTACCGAGTGACATTTTCATAATTCCCTCAGCCACGCCGCCGTACGTGGGCGTATATGCTGAAAGGACCTTGCCCTTCTTGATAAGCTCTGATACAAGAGCGATATTTGCCTTAACGCTTTGAACAGTGGGAAGACCGTTTTTGGCGTATTCGGGCTTTATAAGAACGACCTTAGAGCCCGCTTTTTTGAATTCGGGAGATATTACGCATGTGCAATCGCCGCAGCCTACTGCGTATGAAACGAGTGTGGGGGGAACGTCGATGTTTTCAAACGTACCGCTCATTGAGTCCTTGCCGCCGATAGATGCGATTTCATAATCAAGCTGTGCTGTAAGAGCGCCGAGCAATGCAGAAAACGGCTTGCCCCAGCGTGCAGGATCGTCCTTCGGCTTTTCAAAATACTCCTGGAATGTAAGATACGTATCACTGCTTTCAATACCGCTGCAGGCGAGCTTACATATAGATTCAACAACTGCAAGATATGCACCCTTGTACTGATCCTGTGACATAATATATGGGTTATATCCCCACGCTATTACAGATGCTGTATTCGTATGATGTGCTCCGACAGGCAGCTTTGCAGCCATTACCTGAGCAGGTGTACGCTGATATTTACCGCCAAACGGCATAAGAACCGTTGATGCTCCGATCGTAGAGTCAAATCTTTCTGAAAGCCCACGCTTTGAGCATACGTTGTAATCCTTTGCCAACGCCTTGTATTCATCTGTAAACGAGCCTGTTATCTTTCTGTTTTCAAACGATTTCTGAGCAGATGAAACGCTTATGTGCTTTTCAGCACCGTTGGAATTGAGAAAATCACGGGAAATATCAACGATAACTTTTCCGTGCCATTCCATTTTAAGACGCTTTTCCTCTGTAACCCTTGCAACGACGGTTGCTTCAAGGTTTTCCTTTTTGGCGATACTGCAGAATGCATCAACGTCTTTGGGATCAAGAACTACCGCCATTCTCTCCTGCGATTCACTTATTGCAAGCTCTGTGCCGTCAAGACCCTCATATTTTTTCGGAACGCTGTCAAGATCAATATAAAGACCGTCTGCAAGCTCGCCTATCGCAACGGATACACCGCCCGCACCGAAATCGTTACATCTTTTGATAAGCGTTGACGCTTTGGGATCACGCATAAGACGTTGGAGCTTTCTTTCCTCAGGCGCATTACCCTTCTGGACCTCTGCTCCGCATGTATGAATTGATTCTGATGTATGTGATTTTGACGAGCCTGTTGCACCGCCGCAGCCGTCACGTCCCGTTCTTCCGCCCAAAAGCACGACTATATCACCGGGCGCGGGAACCTTACGCACTACATTCTTTTCAGGTGCTGCACCTACCACAGTACCGATCTCAAGACGCTTTGCGACGTATCCGGGGTGGTATATTTCATCGACTTGACCTGTTGCAAGACCGATCTGGTTACCGTATGAGGAGTATCCTGCCGCCGCGGTCGTAACGATCTTTCTTTGCTGGAGCTTACCCGGTATAGTATCCTGCACTGAAACGTGAGGATCGGCTGCACCCGTTACACGCATAGCCTGATATACGTACGCTCTGCCTGAAAGCGGGTCGCGTATAGCGCCGCCTATGCACGTTGCAGCGCCGCCGAACGGCTCTATTTCCGTGGGGTGATTGTGCGTTTCATTTTTGAAAAGCAGCAGCCACTTTTCCGTTTTTCCGTCAACGTCAACATCAACCTTTACAGTACACGCATTTATCTCTTCGCTTTCGTCAATTCTGGGAAGCTTACCCTTTGCTTTAAGATATCTTGCGCCGATCGTAGCTATATCCATAAGATTTATGGGCTTAGTTCTTCCGAGCTCAGCTCTTATTCTTATGTATTCGTCATACGCCTTTTTAACGTCCTCGTGCTCTATATCAGCGCTGTCGATAGTTGTAAGGAACGTGGTATGTCGGCAGTGGTCAGACCAGTACGTATCTATCATTCTGATCTCTGTTATTGTAGGATCTCTCTTTTCGCTTCTGAAATAATCTCTGCAAAAACGGATATCATCAGCATCCATAGCAAGAGAATATTTCTTTACAAATTCAGAAAGCTCATCGCCCTGCATATCGATAAATCCCTCGAGAGTTTCGACACTCTGCGGGATATTATACACCTCTGCAAGCGTTTGGCACTCCTGTAAGGAAGCCTTGCGGGATTCTACGGGGTTGATTATATACTTTTCGATCTTTGATTTTTCTTCCTCAGATAATTCACCGTAAAGATAATAGACCTTTGCGCTTTTTACAGTAGGTCTGTCCTTGCCTGTAAGAAGCTGTATGCATTGAGAAGCCGAATCGGCTCTCTGGTCGAACTGTCCGGGCAGATATTCAACTGCAAATATATAAGCATCGTCCTGCGGAAGCTCTGTGTAAACATAGTCAAGCTGAGGCTCGGAAAATACGGTATTTATGCTTTTATCAAAATACTCCTTTTCTATGTTTTCAACATCGTATCTGTTGAGTATTCTGACGCTCTTCAAGCCCTTGATGCTGAGCTGTGAAGAAAGCTCTGAGCAAAGTGAAACAGCCTCGTTTGAAAGTGCGGGATCTTTTTCAGTATAAATTCTGTAAACCATAAAATTCACCTTATTTCAATGCCTTAAGCGCCGTCTGACCTATATCAGAGCGTTTATGCATATTTTCAAATTTTATTGCGTTTGCGCCGTCATAAGCAAGCTCAATTGCCTTTTCAAGACTGTCGGCAGTCGCTGTGACGCCGAGAACTCTGCCGCCTGAGGTAACAACAGTACCGTTTTCGAGCTTTGTGCCTGCGTGATATACCGTTACGTTTTTCTTATCCTCAACATTGGAAAAATCAATGGGCATACCCGTTTTGTATTTCTTCGGATAGCCGCCTGAGGCTATTACCACACAGCATGCAGCACCGCTGTCAAATTCAACGCTGACGTCAGCAAGACGCTCTTCCTCTACTGCAAGCATTATCTCAAGCAGATCGGACTTCAGAAGCGGCAAAACCACCTGTGTTTCAGGATCGCCGAAGCGGCAGTTATATTCAATAACATAGGGCTTTCCGTCACATATCATAAGACCGAAATAAAGACAACCCTTGAACACTCTGCCCTCTTTATTCATAGCCTGCATTGTGGGTATGAATATATCACGCATACACATATCGGCAATTTCGGGTGTGTAATACGGGTTCGGAGCAACTGTGCCCATACCGCCTGTATTGTCGCCCTTGTCATTGTCAAGTGCGCGCTTATGGTCCATAGATGACACCATGGGAACTACCGTCTTTCCGTCTGTAAGCGCAAGAACAGATACCTCAACACCCTTTAAAAACTGCTCAATTACGACATTTGAGCCGCTTTCGCCGAATATCTTGTCCTCCATCATAGAAATGACAGCCGCCTTTGCGGACTCAAGATCCTCAGCTATAACAACGCCCTTGCCGAGCGCAAGGCCGTCAGCCTTTATAACTATCGGGAACGATACACTCTCAAGATACTTTATTGCCGATTCCTTACTGTTGAAATTTTCATATTGAGCTGTGGGAATACCGTATTTTTTCATAAGATCCTTTGAAAAGACCTTACTGCCCTCGATAATTGCGGCATTTGCGCACGGGCCGAAGCATTTAATGCCGACATTGTGAAGTGCATCGACTGCACCGAGAACGAGCGGATCATCGGGAGCTACAACGGCAAAATCAATTTTGTTTTCAACAGCAAATTTAACTATTCCGTCAATATCCTTTGCTCCTATCGCCTCACATACTGCATCGGATGCTATTCCGCCGTTACCGGGCGTTGCGAATATTTTAGTTACTTTTTTACTTTCCTTGAGCTTTTTTATTATGGCGTGCTCTCTTCCGCCGCCGCCAACAACAAGTATATTCATCCGTTACTCCTTATCAATGATGGAACAGACGGATCTTTGTAAATGCCATCGCCATTCCGTATTTATCGGCACATTCAATAACGAGATCGTCACGGATAGAGCCGCCGGGCTCTGCGATATACTGAACACCGCTTCTGCGCGCTCTTTCGATGTTGTCAGAGAACGGGAAGAAAGCGTCTGAGCCAAGTGAAACGCCCGTCATAGTAGCAAGATAAGCCTTCTTTTCTTCTCTTGTCAGTATTTCAGGACGTACTGAGAAGAATTCCTGCCACACATCATCGCCTGTAACATCCTCGTGATCCTCGGAAACGTATACGTCAATGCAGTTGTTCTTATCTGCAAGCGCCATACCATCCTTGAACTGAAGTGCGAGCGTTTTGGGGTGCTGACGCAAGAACCATACATCTGCCTTGTTGCCTGCAAGACGCGTGCAGTGAACTCTCGACTGCTGACCTGCACCAACGCCTATCGTCTGACCGCCCTTTGCATAGCAAACGGAGTTTGACTGTGTATACTTAAGAGTAATGAGTGCGATAACGAGGTCACGCTTCGCCTCATCGGGAAGATTTTTATTAGCTGTAACAATGTCGGATAATATATCATTGTCTATCTTCAATTCATTTCTTCCCTGCTCGAACGTTACACCGTATACCTGTTTTCTTTCTATTGGATCGGGAGTGTAATTTTCATCTATCTGTACAACGTTATACGCGCCCTTGCGCTTTGATCTGAGTATTTCAAGCGCTTCATCTGTATAGCCGGGTGCGATAACACCGTCCGACACCTCACGCTTGATTATGAGCGCCGTTGCCTTGTCGCAAACATCGGAAAGAGCTATCCAGTCACCGAATGATGACATTCTGTCAGTTCCTCTCGCTCTTGCATATGCCCAAGCTAAAGGCGATTCATCGAAGCCCTCAATATTTTCAACGAAATAAACCTTCTTGAGAGTGTCATCCAGCGGTACTGCAACTGCCGCGCCTGCGGGGGAAACGTGCTTGAACGATGCTGCTGACGGAAGATTCGTTGCCGCCTTCAATTCTTTGACGAGCTGATATGAGTTGAACGCATCAAGGAAGTTGATGTAGCCGGGCTTACCGCTTAATACCTGTATGGGAAGATCATCGCCGTTGTGCATAAATATTCTTGACGGCTTCTGATTGGGGTTACAACCGTATTTCAATTCAAATTCTTTCATTTTCAACACTCCCGAATTATTATTTATTTTTATTTTCGATCACGGTATATTCTTTTCCTGTTTCAAGATCTATGTAGCGAACGAACAAAGATACCTTGTTATCCTCGTTCAGATTTTCCCACAAAAGCTTTGAAAATGCATTTATATCGCCGTCTATCGTAATTCTTTCAGGCTCACCCTCAAAGGTGGGAATTGGATCGCCGTCATGCATATAAGTGTGAATAAAATGACCTACACCGTTTATCGCCTCATACTCGTAAAAATATCTGTTGCACGCAGAGCCGTTTTCGTCTGCGCTTTTCAGAATACTCATTTTATACGAAAAATCACCGTCGGAGAATTTCACAATACCGCTTATACGGGGTGTAAAGTTGGGGGCATCAGGCTCAAATTCTCTTGTGCGGAGCGCCTTTATGAAGCAACCGCCATCCTTGATAGAATTATATATAGTATCTGTCTGATCTCCGTTTGTTACGATGAGCTTATTTTCATATTTTCTTACGGGATAATAAATAATAAGTGAGGGATCCTTGAGCTTTGAAGGATCGTACGCCTTTGTTCTTACGTCGTCGCCCTCCGCAACGAAAATTCTGTTACGGGAATTTTCACTTCTTCCCATTATGAAGTACGCTGTAACAGCATATTTTCCGTCAGTTGACTTGCCGATTATTATACCTCGTCCGGGGTATGTGTTTTCCGAAAGCAATTTTTTGATGTCGTAGGTCTGCATTTTCTCACTCTCCAATCATTTCTTTACATATTTTTTCAGTTGCCATTGGCAATATGATCCATTCTGCGTTTTCCATAACACGCCTTTGAAGAATTTCGGGGGTGTCGCCTTCCTCGATCTGCACCGCCTTTTGAGCGATTATTTTTCCGCCGTCCGGTATTTCGTTCACAAAATGCACGGTTGCGCCTGTCACCTTTACTCCGTAATCAAGTGCCGCCTTATGAACGCGTAAGCCGTAAAAACCCTCACCGCAAAACGAAGGTATCAATGACGGATGGACATTTATTATTCTGTTTTCGTATTTTTTTGTAAAATCAGCACTAAGAATGCACATAAATCCTGCAAGAATGATAAGCTGAATGCCGCGCTGCTCCAATTCTGCGATTATCGCCTGTTCAAATTCCTTTGACGACGGATGATCCTTTTTTATTACCGTCACAGCTTCAATTCCGTTATCCTTTGCTCTTTGCAGCGCGTAAGCGTCCTTTTTGTTTGAAATAACAAGGCTGATCTTGCCGCTTTTTATGATCCCTGAGCGTTCAGCGTCAATAAGCGCCTGCAGATTTGTTCCGCCGCCCGAAACGAGCACGCCTATCTTTACCATATCTTTACGCCCTCTATACCCTTCTGCACCTGACCTATGATATATGCCTTTTCACCGTTTGCATTGAGTATATCGACTGTTTTCTGAGCATCTGTTGCATCAACTGTAACGCACATTCCGACACCCATATTGAACGTATTGAACATATCTCTTTCAGGTATGTTGCCTTCCTTTGCTATAATGGAGAATATCGGATGTATCTTTACTGCGCTTTTTTCGATGCTTGCGCCGAAGCCCTCGGGAATACTTCTCGGAATATTCTCATAAAATCCGCCGCCTGTTATATGTGATATTCCCTTTACATTCACCTTGCTTATAAGATCAAGTATCGGCTTTACGTATATTTTCGTAGGAGTGAGCAATGCTTCACCTATGGTCATTCCAAGCTCGTCACTGTAAGTAAATGCATTCTTCTCGTTTTGCAAAAGCACACGTCTTACAAGAGAAAATCCGTTTGAATGAACGCCGCTGGAAGGAATAGCTATTATGGCATCGCCGTCTGCAATCTTTGAATTGTCAATAATTTTTTCCTTATCGACCATACCGACTGTAAAGCCTGCAAGGTCATATTCGTCTATCGGATAAAAGCCGGGCATTTCCGCCGTTTCGCCGCCGATGAGAGCCGCGCCTGATTGACGGCATCCGTCTGCGATGCCGGAAACGATAGATGCTATCTTTTCGGGAATGTTTTTACCGCACGCTATATAATCAAGGAAAAACAGAGGAGCTGCTCCGCAGCAAATAACGTCGTTTACACACATAGCAACGCAGTCAATACCGACTGTATCGTGCTTGTCAAGAATGAATGCCAGCTTTAATTTTGTACCGACACCGTCAGTACCTGAAACCAGCACGGGCTGGGTCATACCTGAGATATCAGGCTGAAAAAGACCTCCGAAGCCGCCTATACCTGAAACAACGCCTTCATTTGCGGTAGAGGCGATGTGCTTTTTCATAAGCTCTACTGCCTTGTAGCCTGCTGTAATATCAACGCCTGCCTGCTTATAGCTTTCGCTGAAACTCTTACTCATTTTCCTTATCACTCCTTGTATGAATATATTTTATATTTTTTCCTGAAGCGCACGGTCCTTTTCAAGAACGGCGTTTTTCATATCTTCCCTTGCGCGCTCGAGCTTGTCTGCAAGCTCGTCATCACTAAGAGCAAGTATCTGTATTGCCAGATGTGCAGCATTTTTCGCCCCGTCAACAGCAACGGTTGCAACGGGTAAGCCCGTAGGCATCTGAACAGTTGACAAAAGTGCATCCATTCCGCCGAAGGCAGATGATTTCATAGGTATACCGATCACAGGCAACGTAGTGTTTGCTGCCGCCGCGCCTGCAAGATGTGCCGCCATTCCCGCCGCACAAATAATCACACCAAAGCCGTCTTTCTTTGCATTTGAGAAAAACTCCTTTGCCTGCACGGGTGTACGGTGAGCTGAATAAACGTGAGCCTCATAAGGAACTGCATATTCCTTCAACACCTTGAAAGCGCCCTCTACCACGGGAAGATCGCTGTCAGAGCCCATAACAACTGCAACCTTTTTCATAATCCAAACCATTCCTTTCAGATAATGATATAATCCTTCATTATTATCCGAAGTCGGTCATTTTACCGCTTTTCACCGTTCGGATATTAATATAAATATATATAATTTAATATACCATAATTACGCTTTAATTTCAATACTAATTACGACATTTTAGTGAAAACTTTTTACACAAAAAAAACAATAAAAGCTCATTTGTGTTGTGCGTATTTGCCATAATATAAGATGCTGTATTTATATGTGCCTTACGGCTTATTGCAAATTCAAGTAAAAAGATCGGCAGAGTATTCTCTGCCGATCCTGAAATCACAAATCGTGATTATTTCTTTTTCTTCATTATAACAACTACAACAACTGCTACAACTGCTACAACTGCAATAACTATACCGATAATAGCGCCTGTTGAAAGTCCGCCCTCGGAATCACCTGTGTTGTCACCTGCGTTTGTGGAAGCGTTTGTAGAAGCGTTCGTCGCAGGAGCGTTTGTTGCGGGAGCTTTTGTAGAAGCATCCGTTGCAGGAGCATTTGTTGCGGGAGCATTTGTTTCTGTGGGCTGCTCAGGCTCATTTTCCTTGCTCTCGGAAATTGCATTTTCACCGATATAAAGGGAAAGATCAGTGAAATCAAGGTTTGTGGCACGTGTACCGATAGCTACCATAGAGGAACTGGAGCATACACGTGTATTCTCAACAGTACCAAGCTCTGCGCCTGCAGCATCCTTGACAACTGCCTTACCGAAGTATTCATTAACAGTTTCAGTAACAGCAGTTTCACTATCGTATGTCTTACCGGGCTCAGAAAGCTCAACAGTAGCAAGTACAGCGCCGTTAGCATAGATCTCTATCTTCTGACCGTCATCATAGAAATCGATATCTGTGAATGTGTCAGCGTTTGTGCCTGCGGGATAAGGAAGCACAAAGGGAACATTTGCAATATGAACGCCGTCTTCAGCATGCTTCTTAACGATAAGGCGAAGACCTTCGGAAATGGGAGCGATATATATACCTGAACCGCCAACACCGGAGTCGCCGTCCTGACCGCTGTTTTCTCTGTACCAGTCAGACTCAAAGAAGTTAAGAGTCATGTTCCATGCAGTATTGTCGTGAGCAGTGTTGAGGATCGTGTAGTCAGCAGGGTTGGAAGCTCTTACGAATACGCCGCCCTCACCGCCGAAGCCGATGCCGGCTCTGATAGAAAGGCTGAATGCATACTCAGACATAATGATAGGACCTCTGAGCTCTGTAAATCCTGTAACAGCTATGTAGTTGCCGTCATCATCAGATGCAATATCAGCTGTACTGTCTGCTGTACCAAAACCTGCGTTCCATCCATCATAACCCATATCCGTGAATGTCACAGAATCGCCGGGATCATAATCGTCAAAATCGTACACGAAAGCCTCAGCAGCCGATACAGACAGCGAGAATGCCATAACGATAGCAACGATTGCGCTAAAAATTCTGAATTTTTTCATGCTAAAAATTCCTTTCGATTATTTGTCTGCTATGCAGACCGATTGTAGACATTATATCAAACCAAAACAAATTTGTCAATACAAATTTGTTAAAAATAAAGTAATACCGTTTGATGAGCGGGAATATAATGTAACGGTCAGTATTATAAGCCCCCGAGGCGAAAGGAGAAAGTTATGTTTATTTATTCGTTCAAGGCGTCAACTATACGTTTTTTTGCTATTATCGCCGTAAGTGTCGCCGCAATCATCACCCTTGTTGCATTGATACCGAAATACGAGCCTGCCTCGGTATACGTCAACGATGAAAAGATCAACTACAACAAAATATCGAGCAACGATGACAGAATAGAATTTCTGTCGCAATTCGGCTGGAAGGTAAAGCCGGATACAGTGGACGAAGCCTCAGTGACGATCCCCGGCGAATTTGATGCAGTATACCAGTCGTATAACACCCTGCAGGAAAAACAGGGGCTTGATCTTAAAAAATACAGAAATAAGGATGTTATGCGTTATACCTATGAGATCACAAACTATCCCGATTATGAAGGTCGGGTTCTCGCAAACGTGATAGTTTATAAAAACAAAGTTATCGGCGGAGACATATGCTCCGCCGATGTAAACGGTTTTCTTCACGGATTCACATCCGAAATAAAGCTGCCTTAAATTTCAATGCGCATTCCGTCATAGCTCATCACAAATCCGTGCGGTGCTATCATTTCCGAAAACTTATCGTATGTAAGCTCTCCGTCGGGCGAACGCAATCCGTTATGACTGAAATGGTGGCATACAAAAACGGTCTTTTCATCTGCTGTTCCGTTTTTCAAAAGTCTTTGCTTTACCTTGATATTAGCAGGAAAGCCCATATGACCTTTTTCGGTAGTCTGATAGCCCATCGTGCAGTCAAGTGATATAAGATCGCACCTTTTGCCCTTCAGAAAGCTGAATACCTCATCGGTCATAATTCCCGTATCGTGAGCGTAGAGCATTCGCTTTTCACTCTTTTCGATCAGGTATATATACGAATCCTCACTGCCGTGTATCGCAGGCAGCGCAGTTACCGTATATGATCCTATTTGTGTCGGCATAAAACTGTTGATATATGTAAAGTCGACGGCATATCTGTCAAAATTGCCCTTTAGTGCCGCAGTTATGACATTTTGCACAGTGCGGTTGCCGTAGGTATGGAGCTTTTCATAGTTCTGACCGTCAAAATAGCAATATCCCTCTCCTCTGTTTTTCAGATCATTTGCATTGAGATGGTCATGATGTGAATGTGTAAAAATAATATTTTTTACCTTGGACAGATCGATCTGTGATTTTCGTGCGGCAATGTTGATGTCGGGAGAAAAATCTATCATCAATTCTCCGTCTATAAGCGCACCGCTTCTGAATCGATATTCCTTGCCGCCTATTTTTCTGGCAGTTTGACAAAAGCTGCATTGGCAAAACATTCCGGGTATTCCCTCTGCCGCTGCTGTTCCTAAATATATCAGCTCCATATTATCACCCACATTCCGAATAAATTCAAATTATTATACTGCATTGACTGTAAAAAGTCAATATATTATCGTAAAAAAATAGGTTGCCAGCCGTAAAAATCGACTGACAACCGTTTTTTATAAAGATCAGTTGCTGAATGATTCGAACTGTTCAACGATCTGCTCAAGATCCTTTTCAACCTTGGACTTATTTCTTGCCCAGTATCTCTGCATCTGACCGCCTTCACCGCCCTGAACTACCGTAATAACGGAGCTACACATAGATGAAACATCACCGCTGGATGCTATGTATCCGATATCAACGATACGGTTAGCGAAGATGATGGGAAGCATCGTTGATGATTCCTCATCACGTGTGCCCTGGCCAACGAGCGACTTTTCGTAGTAAGCAGGTGTAAGGATCTTTTCACCCTCAACTGCGAGAGCCTGCATTATCATACCCGAACGCTCAAGTCTTGCCGCATCGTAGGAAATTCCCTTCGGAACGCCTGCAACGTGAGTAACTATGTTAACAGAGTGTGCTGTGTAATTTTTCTGGCTTTCATCCGCCTTAGGCATAGGAACTACACCGAAATCAACGTTCATATTACGAAGACGTGTTACGCACTGCATAACCTCAGAATAGAACAGTGATCTGTTCTCCTCAAACATCTGCTGAGCCAAAAGGTGACATGCAGGATTAACGTTCTTGTAATCATGGCAGTCGAACGTGATCATATTCGGCTTGTAGTAGATGCTGATGATCTTTTCGATCTTGTTTACCATATTGTCGCTAAGAGCGGGCAGATAAGGAATATCAGCCTCATCCTTGACAACTATACGGTTGTTCGCACCGTAGAAAAGACCTGTAATGAAGTCTATCGTAGTAGCTACGGGGTACTGGTCGTCAACAGTAAGACCGTCACCAGTCTTATCAAGATACTGATAAAGGTTGCAGTATTCGATAAACTTATCAAGTGTCCATTTCTTTGTTTCAACAAGCTCGTAGATGCTGGGAAGCTCGTCGCTTTCACCGATACCTACGTTCTTTGCAACCTGCTTATTGAACATAAGGCACCATGTAGCATCATTGTCAATAGTTGTGATCTCACCTGTTGCAAAGTAATTGTTTCCGCCTATGGATGTCTGCGAAAGTGTCGACTGATCCCATGCTGACGACGTAAGATCAAGGTGATCTATATCGTCAAGATTTGTAAGACCGTCACCGCGGGCAAGCGTGAACATATGGTCGATATCGTTTATAACAAGGTCATAGTCCTTGGTGCCTGCCTTGTTTGCAGTTTCAATCAAGGTGTTGATGTCGCCTCTTGTAAGTCCGTCAACGACACGGATCTTAACGCCAAATGTCTCTTCTATCAGCTTCTGGCGGGCATAAGAAGCAGACAAAACAACGTTTTCGTCACTGTCTTCTTCCTGGAAAAAGTCGTTACAGGTCCATTCGCCGTCATCTGTGTTCGTGATGATCGTGAAATCCTCGCCGTTATACTTGTTTTCAGGAACGTAATAGGAATCCCCTACTTCAACAGTAGCCGCAGGATCGCCGGTCGCCTTGTCGCCGCTGTCATCGCCGCAGGATGTGAAGCAAGAAAGAGCCATTAACGATGCAAGAAAGATGATCGATAATTTCTTTGCTTTCATTATCATTCTCCTTTTAGTTTTTATCGGTGCAAAATGCTATAGCACCGCTATTGTACATATTATATCATTTACAAGTCAAAAAGTCAATATTTAATTTCCGAAATGACGAAAAATTTAATTACTGCTTAACATTTGCGCGCAGATAGCTGTTTATGAACATATCAATATCGCCGTCCATAACAGCCTGTATATTACCCGTTTCGCAGCCTGTGCGTGTATCCTTTACAAGAGTATACGGCATAAATACATATGAGCGTATCTGGCTTCCCCACTCGATATTCGTCTTTTCTCCCTTTATGTCCTCGATCTTTTCAAGATTTTCTCTTATTTTTATCTCAACGAGCTTACTTTTCAGCATCTTCAAGGCAGTTTCCTTGTTTTGAAGCTGGCTTCTTTCAGTCTGACAGCCGACGACTATTCCCGTAGGCTTATGAACTATTCTTATAGCGGAGTCCGTCTTGTTGATATGCTGACCGCCTGCACCGCTTGAACGGTGAGCAGTTATTTCAAGATCCTCTTCCCTTATTTCAACATCATTCGTATCGTCAAGCTCAGGCGTTACCTCTACGGACGCAAATGATGTATGGCGTCTGCCCGATGAGTCGAACGGAGATACTCTTACAAGGCGGTGTACGCCCGATTCGCTTTTCATATATCCGTAAGCATTTGTGCCCTCAATAACGATGGTCGCGCTTTTAATTCCCGCTTCTTCCCCGTCAAGCCAGTCAACGAGCTTTACCTTGAAGCCGCTTTTTTCACCCCAGCGGGTATACATTCTGTACAGCATAAGCGCCCAGTCCTGCGCCTCTGTGCCGCCTGCGCCGGGATGGAATGAAAGAATTGCGTTATTGTTATCGTATTCACCCGAAAGAAGAATTGATATATTCATTCTTTCGATCTCTTTTTCTATACGCTCCACCTCGGAAAGAATATCCTCAAGTGAGCTTTCGTCATTCTCCTCAAGTGAAAGCTCGCACAGTGTGTGCGTGTCCTCAATGGCGGCGGTCAGCGCTGCATGCTGCTCTATCTTATCCTTTTTCTGCTTGATATCCCTGAGTATTTTGCTTGAGGTAGCCTGATCGTTCCAGAAGTCCTGCTCGTGAGTCTTTTCCTCCAGCTCGGCAACGGACGCCTGAAGCTCATCAATACGCATTGAGATACCCAATTCCTTTGCATCATCACGCAAGGAAACCAATTTCAGTCTTGCTTCATCAAGTTGAATTATCATATATTTTTCTTCCTAAACAAAATATTTTCATTATTATATCATATTATTTGCCAAAAGTCCATAGCAAAAAATAAAAATTGTGCCGTGCGAAAAAAATTTACACAAAAGATCTGCCAACGCTTTTATAACATACCAAAAAAGAAAAAAGAGAGAACCTTTGTTCCCTCTTTACATTTTCGGCATAACTGCCGTTTCCGTGCATTTTACTGAATTTCTACGGTAATACGCTTCTGAGCGACGTTGCCTGATGCTTTCATTACCGCACGGATAGACTTAGCGATCTTTCCCTGTCTGCCAATTACCTTACCCATATCACTGGGAGCAACCGAAAGTATCAACGTTACATTATCATCCGTTTCACTTTCGCTTACAGTAACCTCATCGGGAAATTCAACAAGCGCTTTTGCAATATCGGTAAGTACTTGCTTTTGAGATATAATCATTACTTTTCCCTCAGAATGACCGATTATTCGGTGATACCGCTTTTCTTAAGAAGGCTCTTAACAGTTTCTGTGGGCTGAGCGCCGTTCTTTATCCATTTCTTTGCAGCTTCTGCATCGATCTCGATCTTAGCAGGCTCCTGAAGCGGATCGTAAGTACCGATCTCTTCGATAAATCTGCCGTTACGGGGAGATCTGGAATCTGCCACTACAACACGGTAAAAAGGTGCTTTTTTTGCGCCTATTCTTCTGAGTCTGATTTTTACTGCCATTTTTAATAACCTGACCTTTCGTCTTTATAATAAATATTTTTTATCTATAATTTCCGCATTGGGAATATTATACTGAATTATTTTTTGCGTCGCTTACCGAACCGTCTGCCAAATCCGCCGCCGCCCTTTGAAAGCTGCTTCATCATTTTTTTAGACTGCTCAAACTGCTTCAAAAGTCTGCTTACATCCTCGACCTTCATACCGCAGCCGTCCGCTATACGCTTTTTTCTTGACGCATTTATTATCTGGGGCTTCATACGCTCCTCATGCGTCATTGAAAGAATTATCGCCTCTACCCTGTCTATCTGCTTATCGTCTATCTGCGCATCCTGAAGCGCAGCGGCATTCACGCCGGGCATCATACCGAGAATATCCTTGATAGAGCCCATATTCCTTACCTGATCCATCTGGTCAAGGAAGTCAACGAGTGTAAATGACGAATCTGCCATTTTTCTTTCAAGCTCTTCTGCTTTTTTCTCGTCAAAATTCTGCTGGGCTTTTTCAATGAGCGTGAGCATATCGCCCATACCGAGTATTCTTGACGCCATTCTGTCAGGATAGAACTGCTCTATCGCATCGAGCTTTTCTCCCGTACCGATGAACTTTATCGGCTTACCTGTAACATATCTTACCGAAAGCGCAGCGCCGCCTCTTGTATCGCCGTCGAGCTTTGTGAGAACAACTCCTGTTATATCGAGCAGATCGTTAAAGGATTTTGCTACGTTTACAGCATCCTGTCCGAGCATAGCATCTATTGTGAGAATTATCTCAGACGCTTCGATCTCTTCCTTTATTTTCTTAAGCTCCTGCATAAGCTCCTCGTCAACGTGGAGTCTGCCGGCGGTATCAATAAATACCATATCGTTGCCGTATTTTTTAGCGTGCGCAACGCCTGCTTTTGCTATTTCAACGGGATCCTTACAATCCTCCATAGCAAACACGGGAACATCTATCTGACCGCCCACTACCTGAAGCTGCTTTATTGCGGCGGGACGGTAAACATCACACGCTACAAGAAGGGGTCTTTTTTCAAATTTTGTTTTAAAGTAATTTGCGAGCTTTCCGCAGTGAGTCGTTTTACCTGCGCCCTGCAGACCGACCATCATTATTATTGTCGGGGGCTTTGAGGCAAATCTTATCTTTTCTTCCTTGCCGCCCATGAGATTAACGAGCTCCTCGTTAACGATCTTTATGACCTGCTGTGACGGAACAAGGCTTTCCAGAACGTCTGCGCCTACGGCGCGCTCACTGACTATTTTAACGAAATCCTTAACGACCTTGAAGTTAACGTCTGCCTCAAGCAACGCGAGCTTGATCTCTCTCATTCCCTCTTTGATGTCGGATTCCGTCAGCTTACCTTTATTTTTAAATTTCGAAAATGCCTTACCGAGCTTGTCGGAAAGGGATGAAAACATTGCCATAAATATTTACTCCCTGTTCAAAAGCAGTATCTCATCCGCCTTTGAGATGATCTTTTCCACTCTTGAAGAATATGTCGGAATATCATTTTTGATATCCTCAAGCATTCTTTTTATTTCTTCTATACCGTCCTGCATAGATGTAAAACGCTTTGCAAGACCCAACTTTTCTTCAAATTTTATCAGCTGCTCTTCTGCACGCTTTATACTGTCACGCACTCCCTGTCTGGTTATGCCCGCCGTTTCCGCTATTTCCGCAAGTGAAAGATCCTCGTTATAATAAAGAGTTATGTTCTCCCGCGCTGTATCTGAAAGCAGATCACCGTAGAAATCGAGCAAAAGACAAATATCCAAATTTTTCATCAGTATCGCCTGTAAAGTTTTTTGCTTTACAAGTATAGCATACGGATCGCGCTTTGTCAATATGTAAAGCAATTTTCTTTACACCTGATTTTGAAATTTTTTGTGAACAAAGCACGCAGCCGTCCGAGTGTTTTTTCACGGGCGGCTGCGTACACTTTTATTATAAAAACGATTTCATATTATTGATATTATTTTCCTCAAACGTGATAACGTCCTGTGCCAGCTTCATCGTATCCTCAGGCACTCCGCTTTTCCCTGCTACACTTTTTTTGATCTCCGCGATCCCCATAACAGAGCCGTTTATCATCATTTCCGCTATTTTGGAGTCGGATTTATCCATAGCAGTTCCCATTATCATTCCGAATTCGGACGGTATTTTCTGGATAATGCTTACATCCTCGGGCGTCTTGTTCATAGCGGTGAGCTTTGTGCAGGCATCTGACATAAATGTCTGATAGCCGTTGAGCTGTGTTGCCATAGCCTGCTTGAATTTCTCGTTTTTTACCTTAGGCATGAGCTTTGCAATAGCATCAGTGCCCATTCTTGCGCCCTGATAAACGTTTTGCAGTATTATTTCGTTTGCGTTTTTATTGCCGTTTGTCATTTTGTATAACACCTTTCCTTTTTTGGTATTATACACGCATATTTCAATTCTTATTCAGAAAGTCGAGATACTCCTCAAGGCACATATCAAGCTCGTGCATTCTGCTCGCGTGGTACCGTCCGACGTAACGAAAATGCCACGGCTCGTATATTATACCGCCCGTGATGTCCATTTTATCCTCCTCGTATCTGAGGATAAAGCCGAATTTGTAGCAGTTATCCTCAAGCCAGGCAGACTCGGGCGTATCTGCAAATTCCACCTTTGCGCTTGAAAGATTGTGCATATCGCACGCAAGCCCTGTCTGATGCTCACTCGTACCTGCAATAGCCGAATACGTATTCACCTCTGCTATCGCCTGCTCCTTGCTCCAGGACGGGTGGCGTGACATTTCCTTATCTATGTACTGATTATACAGCTTATACTGATATGCGTAGCTTCTGTATGCACTCGTTACGGACAGATTTTTACAGCCGTTTGCTCTTGCCTCTATCAGCATTGCCTCAAGCGCCTTGGAAGCGTACAGACACATCTGCTGCATATCTCTGCCGTCGTCACGTGTATCCGCAACGTCCACCATGCCCTCAGGAACGTAGTCCTCGGGCAAAGGATTATTCTTATTTACAAGGATAAGATAACCGTCACGATCCTCAGGCTCCATATACTTTTCATATTCTGAAAGATCGCTTTTGAATTCATATGTATATACCGTTTGCTCTTCCTTTTCGGTTTGCATCTCTGTCTGCGCCTGAGTTGCCTCTTCCGTTTCACCGTCTGTTGAATGAGCCCTGTCCGTTGCCTGCGGTGTATCAAGCCCGCTTGCAGTCGAGTCATCGGTACTGACTATATGCGTTTGAACACACGATGTCAAAGCCGCACACAGTGCAAGCAAAGTAAGTAACGTTTTTTTCATGATCACTCTCCCATTTTAAAGACCATAGCACACCAGTTTTTTTCTTCCCTTGTTTCAAGGTGCACAAGCGGTGTTGCCTCAGCTGCCTTCAAAACCTCATCTGCACGCTCATCAATAATACCGCTGGTGATAAGTATACCGCCTGCTTTGAGATATTTTTTGACATCGGGCAGCATTCTGATGATTATGTCCGCAACGATGTTTGCACAAATAAGATCGTATGTCTTTTCTTCAACTCCGCAGAAAAGGTCGCTTTTTCCGCATACTATATTTTCTATTCCGTTATCTCTGACATTCTCTGTCGCAACACGAACTGCAACAGGGTCGATGTCATACGCATTTACACTCTTTGCGCCGAGCTTTGATGCGGCAATAGCAAGGATACCGCTTCCCGTACCGAGATCAAGACATACGTCATTTGGATTCACGTACTTTTCTATAAGCATCGCAACAAGTCTCGTCGTTTCGTGTGTACCTGTTCCGAATGCCATACCGGGATCCATTTTCAGTATAAGATCGCCGGGCTTTTCATCGTATTTTTCCCACGCGGGAACTACAACGAGTCTTTCGCCTATACGAAGGGGCTTATAGTATTTTTTCCATGAGCCCGCCCAGTCCTCCTCCTTCACGCCAATGACCTGTACCGATGTTTGAATATTAAGCTCAGAAAAGCGTGTTTTGAGATGGGAAAGCGCTTCGGCGGGGTTTCTTTCATCGGGAATGAAAATGCTTACCGCCGCTTTTGTTTTGTCTGCGTTAAGTATCTGCTCATCAATAAGATCGCCGTACATCGTCTTGAGATTTTCGTCTATATCGCTGTAATCCTCGATCATAAGACCGTTATCCACCATCGACATAACAGCACAGACCTGATCAAGATCGTTGATATGACAGACCACACGTATCTGTTTATATTCCATCTTATTATTTCCTGTTTTTCTTTATTTTCTCGAAGAATGACTGCTTGATCTTGAAATTGCTCTCTCCGCACGACTCGGCGAAATCCCGCAGGAGCTTCTTTTGCTTTTCGTTCAGATTCTTCGGAGTCTCTATCGTGACGGTAAAATGTAAGTCACCCTTACGCTTAGTATTTATGTTGACTATACCCTGCTCTCTTATGACGAACGTTTTACCCGTCTGAGTGCATTCGGGTATTTCAAATTCCACCGTTTTTCCGTCAAGAGTGGGAACATCTATCTTCGCGCCGAGTGTTGCCTCTGCAAACGTTATCGGTATTTCGCAATATATATCCGCCCCGTCACGCTCAAACAGATTATGCGGCTTTACAGCTATCTCTATAACAAGATCTCCCGATGCCATTCCCGACGTGCTTTCATCGCCCTGGCCGCGTACAGACAGCCGTTGTCCGTTATCAATTCCCGCTGGGATATTGACCTCGATCTTTTTGTTGATCCTTACGTATCCTGTGCCCTTGCATTCTGAACAGGGATTACTTACCGTTTTTCCTTTTCCTCGGCATTTATCACACACCTGTGTTGACTGCATCATTCCGAGCATCGTACGCTGAGTCGTTTTGATCTGTCCTGTTCCGTTACATTTATCGCACGTTTTTACATCCTTTGCATCCTTCGCGCCCTGACCGTGACACACGGAGCATTTTTCAACGCGTGCGTATTTTATTTCCTTTTTACAGCCGAATGCAGCTTCCTCAAATGTTATCTGTACTCTTTGATAAATATCACGTCCGGGTGAGCCGCGTCTGCCCTGCGAGCGTGACGAGCCGCCAAAAAACGATCCGAATATATCTCCAAGATCAATATCCATATCAAAGCCGCCAAAGCCGCCTCCGAAGCCTCCGCCGAAGCCGCCTGCGCCAAATCCCGCATTAGGATCTACGCCCGCGTGTCCATACTGATCATACCGCGCCTTTTTATCCGCGTCGGAAAGCACCTCGTACGCCTCGTTGACCTCCTTGAACTTGAGTTCTGCATCCTTGTCACCCGGATTTATGTCCGGATGGTACTTTTTCGCAAGGGATCTGTATGCTTTTTTTATCTCGGCATCACTTGCGCTCTTTTCAATGCCGAGCACCTCATAATAATCCCGTTTCGTCTCTGCCATACTTAAACTCCATCTTGCCGCTATCTATCGGCATTATCACTTTATCGGGTCAAAAAGCAAAATGCCAATAACCCGTACAGGCGGCGGGAAAAATCCCACCGCCCCGGTATTAATATTAAGATTATTCGCCGGTCTTATCGGTAAAATCAGCATCATAGCTGCCGTCAGCGTTAGCACCCGAAGCGCCTGCGCCTGCATCGGCATTTCCTGCTGCGCCGCTCTGCGCATAGAGCTTTTCGGAAATTGCATAGAATTTCTTTGAAAGCTCCTCGGTATCTGCCTTGATCTGCTCTGTATCTCCGCCCTTTACCGTTTCCTTCAGCTTATCTATCTGCGCCTGAACATCTGCTTTTTCTGCATCGGATATCTTGTCGCCAAGCTCACCGAGAGCCTTTTCGCTCTGGAAAATGAGGTTTTCGGCATTGTTCTTTGCGTCTACCGCTTCTCTGAACTTTTTGTCCTCTTCAGCAAACTTTTCAGCTTCCTTGACAGCCTTTTCGATATCCTCCTTGCTCATATTGGTTGAGGATGTTATCGTTATGTGCTGTTCCTTGCCTGTGCCCTTATCCTTCGCCGTAACGTTAACGATACCGTTAGCATCGATGTCAAATGTAACCTCGATCTGAGGAACACCGCGGGGAGCTGCGGGAATACCGTCAAGTGAGAACTGACCGAGCGTTGTGTTGCCGCTTACCATTTCTCTTTCGCCCTGCAGAACGTGGATAGTAACTGCCGTCTGACCGTCAGCTGCTGTGGAGAATACCTGGCTCTTCTTAACAGGTATCGTTGTATTTCTGTCGATTATCTTTGTGAATACGCCGCCAAGAGTTTCAATACCGAGCGAAAGGGGTGTTACGTCAAGCAAAAGCAGATCTTTTACGTCGCCGCCGAGGACACCGCCCTGGATAGCCGCACCGATTGCAACACATTCGTCAGGGTTGATTCCCTTGAAAGGCTCTTTACCTGTAATATTCTTAACAGCCTCCTGAACTGCGGGAATACGGCTTGAACCGCCAACCAGAAGGACCTTGTTTATTTCGGAAGCGGAAAGCCCTGCATCCTTGAGCGCCTGTCTGGTAGGGCCTGTAGTTGCATCTACGAGATCTGCGGTAAGCTCGTTAAACTTCGCTCTTGTCAAGGTTGCATCAAAGTGCATGGGAGTGCCCATAGCGTCAGCGGTTATAAAGGGCAGATTGATGTTCGTGCTCGTCATACCGGAAAGCTCGATCTTTGCCTTTTCAGCAGCCTCTTTAAGACGCTGCAGTGACATTTTGTCTTTTCTGAGGTCTATTCCGTTTTCCTTAAGGAATGTTTCTGCCATCCAGTTGATGATCCTGTTATCGAAATCATCGCCGCCAAGACGGTTGTTACCCGCTGTTGCAAGAACCTCTACAACGCCGTCGCTTATTTCAAGGACGGATACGTCAAACGTACCGCCGCCAAGGTCGAATATAAGGACCTTCTGATCCTGCGCGTCCTTGTCAACGCCGTATGCAAGAGCAGCGGCGGTAGGCTCATTGATTATTCTCTTAACATCAAGTCCTGCGATCTTACCTGCATCCTTTGTAGCCTGACGCTGAGCATCGGAAAAGTATGCGGGTACTGTGATAACAGCTTCTGTAACCGTTGTGCCGAGATATGCCTCAGCGTCGGATTTCAGCTTTTGGAGGATCATAGCGGAAACCTCCTGAGGTGTATAGCTCTTACCGTCTATATCCACCTTGTAGCCCGTGCCCATTTCTCTCTTGATAGACATTATCGTCTTGTCAGGGTTCGTTATCGCCTGTCTTTTAGCTATTGAGCCGACAAGTCTTTCGCCTGTTTTTGAAAATGATACCACCGACGGAGTGGTTCTCGCTCCTTCGGGATTGGGAATAACGACAGGCTCACCGCCCTCGTATACCGCAACACATGAATTAGTAGTACCAAGATCTATACCAATGATTTTTCCCATAATAAATTACCTCTCTTCTATATATAATTATTATTTTTCGTTTAATTTGCGACCTTTACCATAGCGTATCTTATTACACGGTCGCCCTTTTTATACCCTCTTTGCAAAACAAGGGATATTGTGTTTTCTCCGAATTCTTCATTTTCCTCGTGCATTACCGCTGAATGTATCTCGGCATTGAATTCATCTCCGACCTCTCCGTAGGATTCAATTCCCATCTTTCCGAGAGTTTCACGGAAATTGTTTATTATCATCTGCAAGCCGTTTTTGGAATTTTCGTCAGCTGCGTATGCCGACGCTCTTTCGATATTATCAAATACGGGAAGCAGGGCTTCAACTGCATCCATATATGCAGAGGAATACACCGTTTTCTGCTCCTGAGCGGTACGCTTTTTATAGTTATCAAACTCCGCGAACAGTCTTAAATACTTATCATTCGCCTCGGCAAGATCGCCGTTTGATTTTTCAAGTGCTTCCGAAAGATGTCTGTTTTCGATCTTCAGAGCCTCAATTTCTTTCTTTTCCTTTTTCTTGTCCTTTTTGGAAGGCTCCTTTTCCTCCTGAACAGGCTCCTGCTGCGTGTCGGTCTGTTCGTTTTCCAAAACCTCTTCGTTTTCTGCCATTACGTTTTCTCCTTTCTTACGTATCGCTGTCGGGCGGTCTTAATTCCTTAACATCGGGGATCTCAAGTGTTGAGGATATGCATTTTGCAAGGTATTCCACCATAGCAACGACCTTCGGATATTCCATACGCTGAGGGCCTATAACACCGATCGCGCCGACTACCCTGCCATCGACCTTGAAGGTCTTCAGTATGATAGAGGAATTTGTGCTGAGCGAACTGTCCTCTCCGCCTATATAAATACTGACATTGTCGTTTTTGTCGTTTTCGACAAGCTGCATTATCTGTTCTTTTTTATCCATGAAGGATAAAAGATCCCTCAGATTGCTGAGATCTGAAAATTCGGGGTATTCGAGCAATTTGTCAACACCCTCATATTTCAGCTCGCCCTCGTCGTCACTGCTCATTACATCGTAGACGTTTTTGATCACTGACGATATAAGCGCATCGTCAACACCCATATCATTTTCCATTTTCATTATAAGCGGAAGCGTTATTTCCGACGATGTTTTATGTGCTATATTGTTGTTAAGTACACCGCAAAGCCTGTTGAGCACCTCCTCGGTGACCTCGATCTTACAGTGGATATAGCGTGACCGCACAACATCGCCCGACATTATCATGCTCAGAATGAAATTACGGCTGTCAACGAACGTTGTTTTAAAGCAACTGACCGTCTGATCCTTCGATTTCGGCTTTACCGATACGGTCGGATAATTGGTCATTGATGTTATAAGCTTGCCTGCAGCCTTTATCATTTTGTCAAGCTGCGACAGGCGAGCCTTTTGCATATTGTTTAAGGTCTCAAGCTCACGGGCGGTCAGAGAATAAGCACGCATAAGCGAATCGACGTAAAATCTGTAGCCCGCCTTTGACGGCACTCTGCCCGCCGAGGTGTGCGGCTGCTCCAGATATCCCATCTGCTCAAGCTCACTCATCTCATTTCGGATAGTGGCAGATGAGCAGCCGATGTCGCAGGATGTAAGGTATTTTGACCCTACGGGCTCGCCGTTTTCGATGTGTGCGTCAATAAGCGCACGGAGAATTGCTTTTTTTCTTTCGGAAAGATCGTCGCCTATACGCATATTTTCGCCCCCCTTAACTCAACGGTTTAGCACTTAAGTCGTTCGAGTGCTAAACTCTACATAGAATGTACCACTTCCGCTGTTTTTATTCAATAATTTTATAGGTTTTTTTTGTGAATAATTTGTAAATTAGCCCTTGCGTTAGCATTCAGAGCTTTTTTGTGATAACAGCGAAAAAAGCGCCGTAATTTTTCAGAAAAGGGGTTGACTGTTTCAGAAAAAGTGGTATAATATATCACGTTAATACAAACAGTTAAATTTATTAAACACATTATCCGAAAGGAATTTTCAATTATGTATAAGCTCGGTATTATTGGCTACGGCGGAATGGCTACTTACCATCACAATGCTATCAATCAGCATTTTGCAGGTAAGCTAAAGGTCACTGCCGCATTTGATATTGACCCTGACAGGCTCGCGTTGGCAAAAAGCTCGGGTCTTACCGTTTTTGAAAACGCAGAGGACTTTTTTAATTCAAAAATGTTCGATATAGTTCTCGTTGCAACTCCGAACAATTTCCATCCCCATTACGTAATTTCCGCGATAGAGCATGGCTATAACGCAATTTGCGAAAAGCCCGTTTCAATAACCGTAAATGAATTCGATTCTATGGTGGCTGCTGCAAAAAAGCACGGCAAGCTGTTTTCAGTCCACCAGAACAGAAGGTGGGACAGAGATTACAGAATAGTAAAGGAAGCCATAGATCAAGGGCTTATCGGCAAGCCTTATGCCATTGAATCGCGTGTGCACGGTCAGAACGGTGTAGTGCACGGATGGCGTGAATTCAAGGTCGCAGGCGGCGGTATGCTGTTTGACTGGGGAGTTCATCAAATAGACCAGATAATTGATATGATGGGGTGCGAAAAGGTCGTTTCGGTGTATGCAAATATGCATTCGGTACGCACGCCTGAGGTGGATGACTATTATAAGCTGATATTGCGTTTTGAAGGCGGTATGACAGCACAGATAGAAACAAGCACCTACACACTCGTACAGCAGCCCAGATGGTACGCATACGGTGATGGCGGCTCGCTTATAATCGAAGGCTGGGATTGCAAGGGAAGGATAATAAGGGCAAAGGACCACGTTATGAATTGGGAGCCTGTCATCGTGCAAACAGAGGCAGGTCCTACAAGAACTATGGCTCCCCGCCCTGCCGAAACGCTTGAGGAAATTCCTCTGCCGACCGTTGACCCTCACTGGACAGACTACTACACCAACATCATAAACGTTCTTGACGGAAAGGACGAGCTTATAGTAAACGAGATCAATGTACGCCGTGTGCTTCAGATAATGGAAGCCGCATTTGAATCGGACAGAACACGCTCCGGAATTGCTTGTCAGATATAAAAGCAAGATAAAAAACGTGATGCTCTTATCGAAAAGCATCACGTTTTTTTGCATCTTTAATATTTCGTCGAGTTATATTATATAAGAAAGATTTTCCTTTATTCTTCTTGCAACGTCGGGCGAATTCATGCAGTAAATATGTATGCACGATACACCGTTTGCCAAAAGGTCTATTATCTGCTCTGTAGCATACGCAATTCCCGCCTGCTTCATAGAATCGGGGCTTGAGCCGAATTTATCAGTTATCAGCTTGAACCGCTGAGGCAGAAAGTTGCCTGAGATCTTGCATATACGCTCCGTCTGTTTGGCGTTTGTAACAGGCATAATACCCGCCACCACGGGAATAGTTATACCGGCTTCACGGATCTTATACAGATAATTGTACAGTATATTATTATCAAAAAACATCTGCGTGGTCAAAAAATCACAGCCTGCATCAACCTTTTCCTTTATATGTCTTATATCATCAGCAAAGGTAGGTGCCTCGGGGTGCTTTTCAGGATAGCACGCACCGCCGATACAAAAATCTCCGTGCTTTTTTATCTCACGAATAAGCTCAGATGCATATTTAAACTGCGCATTTTCGGGAAAAGGAGCGCCGTCGGGAATATCTCCTCTCAAAGCAAGGATATTCTCCATCCCTGAGCTTTTGATCTTTTCTATCTGTCTTGCAACATCATTCTTAGTCGACGACACGCACGTAAGATGCACCAGCGGGGTGACGCCGCAATTCTTGATATTCTCAGCAACGGATACCGTAAAGTCGCTCGTTCCGCCGCCTGCCCCGTATGTAACGCTCATAAAATCTGGTGACAGCTTTGCAATTTCGCCCGTAGCCTTCATAACATTATCGAAATTCACGGTAGTCTTTGGCGGAAAGACCTCAAATGATACCGTCGGCTTGTCCTTTGCTTTATTTGCGTTTATTATATCAATTACCTTCATGGTATATCACCCTTTCGCATTTTGTGCAGCTTATACAACGATTTTATACTATTTTTAAATTTTTGTCAATAGCACTTGCGATAAGTTATTGATTTTTTATTCAATGTGTGATAGAATATAAAAAATAAAGCAAACGGAGATATTTCATGAACGATTCATCATTCAACAGTATAACATATACGGTGGAAAAAAAGGCCGAGGGCAAATATGCCTTAAAGCGTGTTCTTTACATAATCGGCGTTGTTCTTGCATCTATTGCGCTTTGTGCAGTATGCATAATAGTTAAATTTCTTGTATATTTCACTCCCGTTATGTTTATGCTGTGCGTTATAGTTTTCAAATACCTTTTTATTTATCTTCAGATCGAATACCGTTATACGATCGAGCACGGCATATTCACAATGGAAAAGGTATTCGGCGGCAAAAAATGCAAAAAGTATTACGAAATAAAGCTGAGTGAGCTTGACAGCATAGTACCTTTTACAGATATTGCAGTACAGAAGGGTGATACGGTTTATGACTCTTGCGTAAGCATCAAAAAGCCCACGCAGGATCTTTATGCTATGATAAAAAGCACAGACGGAAAGCGGATCGTAGCATATTTTGAGGCAACAAAGAAAACGCTGAAAATTATGCGTTATCATAACCCTAACACCGTAATGAGCGATAATCTGAGGCATTAAACCTGTCTTCTCTGCATACATTTTATCATAAATGTAAAGGAGAAGCAGTTTCATGAAAAAATTCATTATACTAACATTATGTACCGTTTTCCTGTTTTGCTCATGCGCAGAGGATGTACAGCCCGACGATTATCTGGAAAGCCTTCGCACGCCGTACAGCGCAAACGCTACTGTAAGCGAGGACGGAACTGATTACACAGTCCGCATAGTTTTACAGCAGGACGGCTCACTTAATATCGTTTTTGCCGAGCCTGCTATGCTGTGGGGAATGGGCTACAGCTTTGAAGGCGACGACAGCTTCCTTATATACAACGATATGAGCATCGAGCTTGATTCAGAGGAGCTGTCCTCAAACGTCTCAAGCGGTGTTTTCCGTTGGAAAAGTATAATAAGCGGAAACGGCGAGTATTCAGTTGTTAAAAGCTCGCTTAACGGCAAGAGTGCTGTTCTGCTCACAAACGGAGAATGCGACATATACTTCGACAGCAAAACAAAGCTCCCTCTTATGTTCAAAACAGATAAAACAACAATAACCGTAAACGAATGGGAAATAAAAAATGCAAACAATGACATGCAGACCCAAAACGTACTCACTGATTGATACAGGTGCGTTACAGCATAATTATAAGCTGATAAGATCAACACTGCCGAAAAATTGCCGTATGATGTGCGTGGTAAAGGCAGACTGCTACGGCCACGGCATTGAATGTATAAATGCTCTTTGTAATGCAGGTGCTGACTTTTTTGCAGTTTCTTCCTTACAGGAAGCGCTTCAGGTGCGTCAATACACAGATGCAGATGTTCTTATACTGAGCTATACACCCGCGCAGGATACAGAATATCTGCTCGAAAACAACTTTATACAGACAGTTTATTCAACCGAATATGCTTTACAGCTTTCAGGTGCGATGCCTGATGGCAAAAAGCTCCGTGTTCATATAAAGATAGATACGGGAATGAACCGCATAGGCTTTCCGTACAGCGATATACAGTCGATAAAAGAGGTATTATCATATGATGCATTTTCCGTTGAGGGAGTATTCACTCACTTTGCAGCATCAGACGAATGCGACAAGACCTCAGCAAACGAACAGCTTTCACGCTTTATCAACATAAAAAGCGCGCTCGGAAGCGAATATCTGTACCACTGTGCAAATACAGGAGCTATAATCAGTATGCCCGATTCCCTTTTCGATCTTGCGCGTTGCGGAATTTCTCTTTACGGAGTTTCTCCGTCTGACGAGGTAAGGCAAAGCGGGCTTTTGCCCGTTATGAAGTTATGCTCAACGGTCGTGCACGTGCATACTGTTCACAAAGGCGAAAGTATTTCATACGGCGGTGTATACACAGCACAGCAGGACCGCACGATAGCTACAGTCGCCTGCGGATACGGCGACGGTGTACCGAGAGCCTTTTCAGGCGGAACGGTTACGATCAACGGACACGAATGTACGGTCGTAGGCAGAGTGTGTATGGATCATCTTATGGTCGATATAACCGATATGAAGGAAAAGGTAAAAACAGGCGATACCGCAGTAATATTCGGAGATGTCGAAAAATATGCCCGCCATATCGGTACGATACCGTACGAGGCGTTATGTATGGTAGGAAAAAGAGTTCAAAGGATAATAATATGATAAAGATTGAAACAAACTCTGACAGTATATTTTTTAATCTTGCGGCCGAGGAATATTACACCTCTGTGCTGAACGAGCCGTTTTATATGATATGGAGAACGACGCCGTCACTCATTTCCGGCAGATATCAGGACATATACTCAGAGGTCGATCTTCAGTACGCAAAGGAAAACGAAATAACCGTCAGCCGCAGAAAGACAGGCGGCGGAACCGTTTATGCAGATCTTGGCGGAGTTATGTATACGAAGTTTTATCCGAATAAAAAAGGCTCTGACATCTCATTTTCCGAATGCAGTGACGATATTGCAAACGCAATATCATCCCTTGGAGTAAAAAACGTATCTTACTCAGGCAGAAACGATCTTCTTGCAGACGGATATAAAATATGCGGAAACGCAAGAATGGACACAGATCACGGTCTTTTGCATCACGGATCCATACTGTTCGACGTTGATTTCGACCGTATGGAAAAGGCACTTATGACCCCGGAAGGAAAGCTGCAGTCAAAGGGTATAAAGAGCGTGCGTTCAAGAGTGAAGAATATTTCATCGCTGACACGCGAGCCTGTGTCTTACAGCGATTTCAAGGAATTACTGTGGTCGTGTGTAGAAACGGACGGATATATAAACGCTCAGAACGATAAGGAAAAAATATCTCCGATCGAATCACAGCTTTCCTCGTGGGATTTCATTTACGGCGTAAATCCCCGCTTTGAAGTATTGAACAAAAAGCGGTTTGAAGGTGGAAGCGTCTGTTGCGGTGTTGACGTATATCACGGTCAGATAAAGAATATTTCATTTACCGGAGATTTCTTTTACAACGGTGATATTACGGAGCTTACACGCGCTCTTACAGGAGCAAAATACGATATTGATGAGGTTTTGGACATCGTTTCATCACACGGGGCGTTTCACAATATTTCAGCATCCGACATTTCTCTTCTGATTTGTAAAGGATAATACAGTTGTATATTTATTTATCAAGGAAAATAAAAGTAAGCGTCATATCAGTTATGGCGCTTACTCTTTTTATTATCTGTTATCCGACTAAGGATTCATTTTTTATGATATGCAGTGCCGCAATACACGAGCTTGGGCACTTATTGGCATCAAAGATATGCAATATCAGGCTCAAGGGCTTTTGCATAGGTCTGTGCGGCGGAGATATGCAGATCAATTCTTCTTCATCGTATACGTCGGATATATGCGTTTATCTCGGCGGAATATTTGCAAATGCGGTTATGCTCTGTATTTTTTACAAAACCGCGTTTGGCTACCACAACGCATCTTACGCCTTACTGAACGCCCTTCCGATATCCGAGCTTGACGGAGGAAAAGCATTAAGATCTGCTCTTTCGTGCTTTTTAAATCCGTATACAGCAGACAGAATATGCACATACGTATCGTACATCACTCTGTTCATAGTATGGCAGCTCGGCATCTATCTGTTTTTCAAAACCTCGTCAAACCTTACCCTGCTGCTCTTTTGCGTATATCTTTTTACCGTGCCCGAAAAGAACCGCTGACGGTCATATTATCTCTGAATAGCTTCCGAGATACTTAAAGTCCTCGCACATACCGTCAAGCTCGCACATAAGGCGTGCATATTCCTCTGAATATACCGATGTTTCAAGATCAAAATAGAACATAAATTCAAAATCTCTTTCAGGTATGGGACGGCTCTCCAGCTTTATAAGGTTTATACCGAGTGAATAAAATCTCGCAAGAACTCTGTAAAGTGCGCCCGGCTTATGTGACAGGACCATCATTACAGATGTTTTATCGGCTCCGGGGTATATTTCAAGGTCTTTGGATATGCATATAAACCTGGTGTGATTATTGCCTGCATCCTGAATGCTGTGAGCAAGACTGTTCAAGCCGTAAATGCCCGCACAGTAGCGTGAGGATATTGCCGCTATGTCCGTTCTTTCACTGTTTGCGACCATTTCAGCGGCGATGGCTGTATTTTCGCACGGCGTTACCTTGACACCGGGCATAGATTTAAGAAACTCAGAGCACTGCGCTATCGCCTGCTCCTGTGAAAACACCTCTTTTATATCGTAAAGGCGAACGCCCGGCTTTGCAAGAAGACTGTGATCGATCTTTATGCGTGTACTGCGCACGATATGAAAATTGCGGTTTATCATAAGATCGTAGACCTTGTTAACAGAGCCTGCCGTACTGTTTTCTATCGGCAGAATACCGTATTTGCACATTCCCTTTTCTATTGCGGTGAACACGTGCTCAAACGAGGAATAAAACATTATCTGCGGATCGCGGAATATCTTATCGCAGGCGATCTGCGAATATGCACCGTCAGTTCCCTGGCACGCGATCATCGCTGACTTTGGGAAAAGCTTTTCTGTGCTGTCTATTGCATTTTTTATATCGTTATACAGCTCGCTCGTTTTATCCACTATGCTTCCCTGGTATGAGCGGCTCAGCTCAAATATAAGCGAATAAAGAACTCTCGTATAATCACGTATCTGCTCTTCGCTCATTCGGCTTACCTGTGAGAGCTTTTCTCTTTCGCGGCAAGCATCAAGCACAGGCAGACCGTTTGCCTTTTTATATTCGGCAATCTTTTTTGCCGTATCCATTCGCTGACCGAAAAGCTCAACGAGCTTTGCGTCTATTTCATCTATCTGTTCTCTCAGATCCTTTATATCCATCATACTTACTCCTATCACAGAATTTCTCTTATCTTACGGACCTTTTCCGCAACGTCCGCAAACTGCTCGGGCGTAAGCGACTGAGCGCCGTCACACCATGCGTGTAAGGGATCGTTGTGAACCTCTATCATAAGACCGTCAGCACCTGCGGCAGCAGCCGCCAGGGCCATCGGCTTAACGAGCTTTGAGCTTCCTGTTGCGTGGCTGGGATCGACTACGACTGGAAGATGCGAAAGCTCCTTGAGCATCGGCACTGCCGAAAGATCAAGCGTATTTCGCGTATACGTTTCATACGTTCTTATGCCTCTTTCGCAAAGAATGATATTCGGGTTACCAGATGCCATAATATACTCTGCGCTCATCAACAGCTCTTTCATGGTGTTTGCAAGTCCGCGCTTGAGAAGTATGGGCTTGTTTGTATGACCGAGCGCCTTCAGAAGCTCAAAGTTCTGCATATTACGCGCACCGACCTGTATCATATCCACCTGCTCAAAAAGCGGAAGATGCTCTGTATTCATTATTTCAGTTACAATGGGCATACCCGTTGCACGCTTTGCCTCAAGCAAAAGATCAAGTCCCGCGGATTTCAAGCCCTGGAAATCGTACGGCGATGTACGCGGCTTGAATGCGCCGCCTCTGAGAATGCCTGCGCCCGATGCCTTAACGCTTTCGGCAACGGATATTATCTGACTTTCCGATTCGACTGAGCACGGACCTGCGATAAGCTGAAAATTACCGCCGCCGATCTTCATACCGTTGACATCGACAACCGTATCGTCAGGATGAAATTTTTTACTGCATTGCTTAAAAGGCTCACTGACCTTTTTAACGCTTTCCACGATATCAAGACTTTCGATAAGATCCATATCAACGTTCGTAGTATCACCGATAAGTCCCAGAACCGTATAATCGTGTCCGTGCGAAATATGCACCTCGATATTCTGTGTTGCGAGCCATTGAACAAGCACGTCCATCTGCTCTTTAGTTGTGCCCTTTTTAATTACAGCAATCATTGCCGTCACCGTTCCTTCCTGTATGTATAGAGCTTATATCAACAAAAAAGCGACACCCTCAGTGCCGCCAAAATACGCCTTTTATCTCCGTTTTTGATCTGTCAGCAGCACAAAAATCTATTACTTAAGGTAAAAAAGTTAAAGTAATAGTAAAAATATGAAGCTGTAAACGCAAAACGTGACATAAGTGTAACCCTGCTTTGTTTAAATTCTACATTGAGAATTTTATCATATGACTTGTTAAAAAATAAGAACATTTTTAGTGGATTTAGTAAACTTTGATTTTTTTCGTGTAAACGTGAGAAAACTAAAAAAAATTATACTTTTTCTTAAAAAGGGGTTGACAAATAACCCGATTTGTGATATTATATCACCTGTTGCAGACACACATACGATCCATTAGCTCAGAAGGTAGAGCACTTGACTTTTAATCAAGGTGTCCGGAGTTCGACTCTCCGATGGATCACCAAAGGCTTACGGCATACCGCTGTGAGCCTTTTTCGTTTATTATTTCTTGTAAGGAGAGAAAAATAAAAATGAAAAAGCTCAACACTGAAAAGCTGAAAAGAACGGTTGATTCAAGGATAAATGACGATATAGATTCACACCGCGTAGGCGCGTGCGCTGTGCGTGTTATGCAAAGCGGTAAAACGGTATACGAATTTTTCAACGGTGCTGACGGATGCTCCGTTTTCCGTCTTGCTTCAATGACAAAGCCGATAACAGCCGTAGCTGTTCTTATACAGGCATCAAAAGGTATCATTGATATTTACGATGATGTTTCAAAATACATTCCCTCATTTAAGGATATGGGGGTCGGCAAGGTGGAAAACGGCTCTGCCGTATTTGATTTCAAGGCGAAAACGCCTATAAAAATATTTCATCTGCTGACACATACGAGCGGACTTGGATGTATGGATGTCGGTGCATTGCAGCACAGTAAAATATCACCCGAACGCTCATTGTCCTTAAGCTCCGTTGTCGATTTTTATTCTGAAACGCTGCTCGACTTTGAGCCGTATACGATGCAGTATTACAGTCCCGGAGCAGCATTTGACGTGCTTGCAAGGATAGTGGAGCTGACGAGCGGAAAAAGCTATGACAGATTTTTAAGTGATGAAATTTTCACGCCGTTAAAAATGAACGATACGACATTTTCTCCGAGCATAGAGCAGTGGAAAAGATGCGTTCCCATGCACGACAGAATTAACGAAAAAAGCGTCATTTCACCGACAGTTGACGGCTGCGTTTTTGAAAGTATTCCGCCGTCTGCCTTCAGCGGCGGGGCAGGTCTTGCCTCAACGCTTGACGATTATACGAGCTTTGCGGAAATGCTGTTAAGCTGTGGGGAGCTTAACGGTGTTAGAATACTGCCGAGCGAATATGTAGACCTTATGTCAAGACCGCTTTTGCCAAGCCGAATTATGATGCCGCCTGTCGTCTGGGGGCTGGGTGTAAGAGTTATAAGCGATGGCTCTTATAAGGCTTTAGGACAGGGCTGCTACGGCTGGAGCGGCGCATACGGCACGCATTTCTGGGTCGATCCGCAAAACGAAATAGTCGCCGTTTATATGAAAAACTCACGGTATGACGGCGGAGCAGGTGCAGTTACCGCATACAATTTCGAGCTTGATGTAACAGCCTGCCTTGAATGAACAAAAAAACTATGCCCGTCTTTCTTAAAGCAAGGAAGACGGGCACATTTTCATTTATCACAATAAATTTTCATCTCATGTCAGTTTTATTGCAAAACAAAAATGCTTTTCGTTTTCAGAAAAGCATTTTTTTAATATTATGCGTCTTTTTTGTATTCTGCGCGATTGCTTACGTAATTGGATATTTCAAGAGCAAGTCTTATATCGAGCTTTTTAAATTCACCAAAGCGCGCCGCTTTTTCATACGCTGCATCCGCAAAGGCATCGCCTGCACACGCATCGACTATTCTTTTCACATCGTCACGGTTTATATCACCGTCGCCTGTAACATCACCGAATATTACTATGTAAAACTCACTTGCACCTGCCTGCACACGCATTCCGGTTGCTATATTCTGATCGTCTGAAACGGCAGCGCCGTCACGGTATACTGTCACCTGCGATACATCTGTTTCAGCAAAGCTTGCAAACATACTTCTGATATCCGATATTTTGGTACCAAGCTCTATTCCCTTGACAAAGCTCTTACCTGTTTCTTCATCTTCTTCAACGTCGAGCATGGTTTTGTATACAGTAACCTCAATAGTACATTCAATATCGCTGTATGACGCAGTTACCGTAGCCTCTCCGACACCCATCGCCGTTATTACGCCGTTTGCATCTACCGTTGCAACGGAATCGTTGTTGGTAGTGTAGATCACAGTGATCAGGGATATATCAAATTCCTCCGGCGTCACTATAAGCTCGGTTGCATACGTTTTACCTAAAAGTATCTCACACGTGTCATTCTTGAATGACATACCGTCAAGGCCCGGGTTTTCGGGGGGAGATACCGTGGTGTCGTCCGTACTGCTTTCGCTGTCGGAGTCAGTAGTATTTTCGTCATTGGTAGTATTTTCTGCCGTATTGCTTTCGTTCGCCTCTGAGCCTGATGTGTTACCGCTCGGATCATCCTCGCCTACTGCGATCACAGAAAATGCAAACGTAAACAGTATGCACAGGGAAAGCAAAACGGAGCATATATGCTTTAATGTGCTGTTCATAAACAACTCTCCTTCCTCAACACTCTGACATTATTTCTTGCTGTCATCATTACTGATAAAGTCATCGTCATCATAGTCGAATGCGGCAACAGTGGGCTGCTGCATATCATCGTCATCATCGTCATCGTCATCATAGTAATAGTCTTCATCTTCCTTTTTGCGTTTGATGTATACTACTATGAAGTACGTACATCCTGCAAGAACGGAAACCAGAATAATGACCGCAATTATCCATCCAACGATCTTAAATGTGCTTGCGCCGTTGTTTTCATCATTGTTCTTATCGCCTGTCTGTGTTGCAGGTGCTGTTTCAACAGGTGTTGTCGCAGGTGTTGTTTCAATACTGCCGGATATTTCGGACATACGCTGTACGATAGAGTTATATTTACTCGTTATATCAGCAAATACCATAGGGCTGAACTGAGAGGAAAGCGTCGCGTATCTGCTCTTGAGATCCGATACGGTCGATGCATCCTTTGCAGTAAGAGCATACGGGTCTATTGCGTTTACCTCGTTTTTAAACGCATTGAGGTTTTCGGCGGAAACATATTCAGTGGCAAATGTACCTATTACCTCATCTGCGAGCTTTACCTCAACGTTGACAGTACCGATAACATCCTTCATATACTCACCGAGCATAGATGAGTCTACCGTTCTGTCCTCCTGAGTACCGTCGGAATACATTACCGTGACAACGATACCTGCAGGATCTACCGCATATCCGACAGGAGTTTTGGGGTATGTGGGGACAGAGCCGGGCTTGATCACAGCCGTATGAATGGAAACATTCTTAACATTTACCATCATCGTTGTGTTATAGTCATTCATATAGGTAACTATAAGCGCCTGTTCCCCGGGCATAGCCTTATCATAGCCTGAAACGCTGATGTGGGAATCTGTAAGGGGGATATAAGATATACCGTTTTCATCGTCATACGGGCTTTCGTCCATATACTGTACGATAAGCTCGCCCTTTGAAAGATTAAGGTTTTCGTTCAGCGCATACTCTTTGACATACGAGCCTGTTTTAAGTGATATTGACTTTATCTCGCGGTTGACTGTAAACTGCTGTGTTACCTCAGCGCCGTTTACATTGAATACCATAACATAAGTGCCGTTTTCCTTTGCATAAAACGGATTTAAAACGGCAAAAGGCTCACCGCCCTCATATGTCACCTGTGCAGTAGCGGTATTGAATTCGACCTTTACCATCTTATCGTATACCGCCTCGTTAGTGCCGCTTTCGTTAAACAGTATATCAGGGCGTACTACGTATGCCTTGACATCCTGCGTAAACGGTGTCTTGCACGTTACCTCACTTGTTTTATCTCTCGTATGGCTATCGTAAATATTACATTTTGTTATCTCAAATTCTGCCTTTTTATCGCGGGAAAGATCATCTCTTACCTTGAGCTTGAAGCGGAAAAGAATGAATTTGCTTATATTTTCGCGGGGCAGATAAGCGCCTGCATCATTAGCATAGCAGTAATTCATATCTATCTGATCGTCGCCGTTTGCCTCTATACGCAAAATATCGCCTGAATTTATCTTCAGCGTATTTCTTTCGATAGAGTCAGGAACCAGCTCGAATACAGACGTATCAAACTTCACCGACAGCTCCATAGCCGACACCTTCGGTGTCATAGTAGCGTAGTTTCCAAGCTCCACGGTCACAAGCACCGTGTCACCCTTTTGGGGGCTTGCAGTTGAAACTGATACCTTTATCTGAGCCTTATCCTTTTCAGCTACCGCAAAGGTCGGTATCTGCATAACCGAAACTACAGTCACAAACGCAAGGATAAAAGTCAAAAGCCTTGTTAATTTCTTTTTCATACTTTACCTCTTATAAAAATCATTTGGTCAAATACATACTAACGTCCCACGCGGGAATATACAGCGGTCGTCTGACCCTTATGCGAGGGCGATCGTACATCGAATGCGCCTTTGGAATAAGCGTAAACATATCGCTCGGACGGTGATACAGAGATACTGCAAGATCGGGAGCATAACGGCTTATCGTTTTTTCTGCGCCGTCAAGAGCCGATAGCTCAGAGCCCTCAACGTCAAGCTTTATCAGATCCGTTTTTTCCCCGTTCAATATCTTATCCACCGTTGCCACACGCACTTGCTTAGTTTTTGCACCCGTTGCATCTTCTGCAAAAAGCGAGGTGTTTCTGTTGCCCTTTTCAAAAACATCTGCCACACCGTCAAAGCTGCCGAGTGCCGCATTTACGGCGATCAGCTCCACATTCGGCGTCAGATCTGACAAAGTCAGCTTTCTGAAGCTTCTGCTGTCAGGCTCAAATGCGTATACCTTGCGCAAATTAGGGCATACACCTGCCATAAATCTCACGCTGTCTCCATTATACGCACCGCCGTCAACATAGGAAATATAATTATAGCACTTCAATTCCTGTTTTGCAACATCAAATTGAGAATTTTGTGAAAAATCAATATATTTCAGTTTACCTGACAGTTTAAAATTAAGCACTTCGTCAAACACATTTTTCGACTCTTCATCGCACAAAAGGCTTCGGGCGTAATCAAACTCATCCTTATGCTCTGCGTAATATCCGTATGTAAAAAGCTCATCGGGGCATACGGGCAGATCGGGAGCATACAGCTCATACTCACGGTCGATATTGCGTATGTTCTGTATTACATCGGGAAGCTGCGTGCCGAATGAAACAAGCACGATAAAGCCGTCCTTATATTTTTTGCGGACATCATTGAACGAAAGCACCGTCTTTCCGTGAAAGCTCTGTCCTCTGACAAAGCCGTCAGAGGCGAAAAAATCGTCTGCGTGTCTGCCTATTCTTTCAAGCGCGGAGATCAGCTTATCTGCTCCGTCACCCATTCCGTATACGGTTATGGGCTTATCGCTTTGCGATAAATAATGCCATAAGTCATTCTTTTCTTCTATCATACTGTCCTCCGACTGTTTGTTGTATTATAAACTACATTTATTAAGTCGGTATAAAAACATTTAAAATATTTCTTTCCTTGCCCTTGGCGATGTAACAGAAAATTTAAACATATTACTCTGTTTGTCTTGAAATATGAAAGAATTTGTGATAATATAGTATTATTGATTAATAGAAGCACTAAAATAAGAATAGGGGGCTTTCCGAATGGCAGACAGCACCAAACTGTTCAGAACGTCGATGAACGGATTCAACAAAAGCGACGTGACCTCTTACATAGAGAAAATGAATTTTGATTTCAAGAAGGAAACAGAACATCTGAACGTTCAATTAGCAGAAAAAGATCGGTTGCTGAAGGACAGCGAAGAAAAGGTCAAAGAATATGCGCGCAATACCGCCAAGTCAGAGCGTTTACAGGAATTGCTCGATCAGGCAGAGCAAAAGATCGCATCACTTGAAAAAAAACTCTTTGAAAGCGAGGAGCTGATAAACGCCCAGAACGACGCACTTGATTCTTTGTGCGAGGAAAATGAATCGCTGAAAAATTCAAGCATCAAGGAAGACGACGCTCAAGAGGACGGGCAAATAGCTGAAAAAGCCCGCTTGTATGATGAAATGTCATCAAAGATCGGTCAGATACTTATAGATGCCAACCGCAACGCAGACGCTATTCTGACAGATGCAAGACGATGTGCGGACAGTATAATAGAGGACGCAAACAAGCGCGCGGGCGAGGCGGTATACAACGCATCGAAGCGTTCAGAGGCAATATATGCTGAGGCAATACGCAAAACAGAGCTTTTCAAAAGCGAATATATCGCACTGTTTGAGTCTTGCTCAATGCAGATAAATTCCGCATTTGACGCTTTATCATCAGCTGTACACGAAAGTAATGACAGTCTTACAGCCAAAGCAAGCGGAGTAACATCAGTATTCGGAAAAAGCGATGATGAATACAACGCATAATATGCGTTTGATAACAAATAAATTTTACAGGAGAATGATGATAATGGATACACTTTCACAAAAAGCACTTGAAATGGCGTGGCAGTCGCTCAAGATCGAAAAGGAAGCTATTGAGCAGGCGTCGGAATATCTTGACAAGGATGAATTTCTCAAGGTCGCAAAGGCATTGAGCGAATGTAAAAAGATCATAACGTGTGCCAGCGGATCTTCGGGAATTGCGGCAAAAAAATTTCAGCACAGCCTTTGCTGCATCGACCGTCCTGCCTGCTTTATGTCACCTGCCGAGGCGGTTCACGGCGGTCTTGGCGTTGTAACGAACGAGGACTGCGTTATTATGGTATCACGCGGCGGAAAGACAGTTGAGCTTCTTCCGATAATCGACGTTGTGAAGAAAAAGGGCGCAAAGCTGATAGCCGTTACAGAAAACCTTAATTCGCCTTTGGCTGACAATGCAGATCTCATAATAAAAATGCAGATCGAAAAGGAAAGCGATAAATACAATATGATGGCTACTGCATCATATGTTGCCACGATAGCTATTTTTGATGCACTTTTAGCCGCTGTTATGGAGCTGACGGGATACAGAAAAGAACAGTTCGGTCTTATTCATCCGGGCGGAGCTGTCGGCGAAAGACTTAACAAAAAATAAGTAACCGAAATTCCCCTTACCGATTATAATATTGTCAGATATAATGATCGTAAGGGGAAATATAATGGAATTCTATCTTATTTCCGAAAACAAGATAAAAGTGACCCTGACAAACAGCGAATTGTCCGAATCGGGCATACAATATCTGAGCAGCTCATCTGTGCAGCAAAGCAGTCTGAAGCCGTTTTTAGAGATGATACACAAAAAAACAGGATTTGATACCTCGGGCAAGCTCACTGTAAAAATGTACACAACAGATAACGGGGCGGATATTTACGTCACGTGCGAAAAAGCTGCCGTATATTCAGATGATGACAGTCTGCCTTATATTTTTTCGTTTGACAGTCTTTCACAGTTGCTCGGCGCATGCAGATATATAAGCACTTCACAGCACGAATGCCGAACATCCGTTTACTACGAAATATTAAACGGGGTAACCAGGTATTATCTGCTTATTTATATAGGTGCTTACGGGTTTTGCTCAGACGTTTATCCGTTAAGCGTTATAGGCGAATATTCAGATCACGAGCTGCAACGGAAAAGCAGCACCGTATCGTATATAACAGAAAAATGCATTGCTTGGAGAAAGGATACTGCCGCAGGGGTTCTCAGCGTTTTTTATTAGATTATGGAGCTTAAAGAATTACAGGAAATTTGCGAAAAATGCCAAAAATGTCCGCTTTGCAAAACAAAAACCAACACCGTATTCGGTGTTGGCGCACAGGATGCCGACATTATGTTCATAGGCGAAGCACCCGGTGAAAACGAGGATCTTACGGGTGTTCCCTTTGTCGGAAGAGCAGGACAGCTTTTTGACAAATACCTTGAATACCTCGGCATTAGCCGCGCAAACGTATATATTGCCAACATTTTAAAATGCAGACCGCCGAAAAACCGAGATCCGCAGAGCGACGAGCAGGATGCCTGCATACAGTATCTGCGTGAGCAGGTAAGGATCATTGACCCTAAGCTGATCGTATGTCTTGGCAGAATATCGGCGTTGAGGATAATCAAGCCCGATTATAAGATCACATCAGAGCATGGCACATTTGTCAAAAAGGGCAGGTACGTTATGACGGCGGTATATCATCCGTCGGCGCTTCTGCGCGATCCGAAGAAAAAGGACGATATGCTTAAAGATATGGAAAAAATCAAGGAGTACGCCGTAAAGCACGGCTTGAAAATATAATGGAACTGAATACAGCAGAGCTTTTGAACACAGTAATTAAGCTGTTTATAATTATGGTAGTCGGATTCGGTGCATACAAGCTTGGCTTTATGGACAGAGATTTTTCCAAAAAGCTATCAAACTTCGTCGTATGCGTCGGCACTCCGTTTCTTGTCCTTGGCGGTCTGCTCGGCACGCAGGACAAAAGCATAAGCAAGTTGAAGGACGGCTTGCTTATAATCCTTGTCGGCTTTGGTATATACGTTTTTTCAGCACTCGTTGCATTTGCTTCAACGAGAATGATAAAGGACAAGGCACAGCAAGGCATAGGCGAATTTGCCCTTGTATTTGCTAATACGGGCTTTATGGGCTTTCCGGTGCTTAAGGCACTTTTCGGCGATGAAATGGGTGCCTTCTACGGTTCGTTTTACATAATAGCCTTCAATACTGTTGTATGGACGTACGGCGTTTACCTTATATCAAAAAACTCCGAAACGGTAAAGGTAAAGCCGCTGAATATGATACTCAACTACGGTACGGTGCCGTGCATTTTGGGCATAATTCTGTATATGCTCCCGTGGCAACTGCCGACGGTCGTAACAGATGCATTTAAAATGGTAGGCGATATAACTATTCCCTGCTCTATGTTCATAATCGGCGGAGTTATCGCAACAATACCGTTCAAAAAGGTATTTTCCGATTGGAAAATATATATTTTGCTCATCATTAAGCTGATTTTAATACCGCTTTGTGCATCGTTCATCGTTTCGCTATTCGGTGTTGACAGCTTTTATGTATATTTCGTCGGTATTATGACAGCTCTCCCCTGTGCATCAAATACGGTAATGTATGCAGAAAAGTACGGTATAGCGCCTGAATTCGGCGCAAAACTCACCGGAATATCTACTATTCTGTCCGTGCTTACAGTACCGCTTGTGCTGAACATAATAAACAGACTTTTTGTGTAAAGCATAATAACTTTTTTACAAAGCCGTTTCATATTACAGTTGTTTAAAAGCTGCTATTATGATACAATGTGTATAAAACCAACTATCAGTAAGGAAAATTATATGAAAAAAATAATTACAGCAGCTCTTGCCGTGCTTTTGTGTATTTCATCCGTTTCCTGTATGAACGATATACAGGACAGCACCGATACAGCTTCAGCAGATACACAGGAAAAGATCGTGTATCCGCACGATGATATGATCCTTGCTTCTCCCGGCGAAATTATCACAAATGTCAGCGGTATAGACGTTCCCGTATTTGCGCTAAGATATTTCTTTGCAAATGCTTATTCGAGCTTTTACAGCACCAATTATGAAAATATCGATTCATTTTTTGATCCATATGTTCCCCTTCACGATCAGATACCAAAGACAGAGGGATACACCGATCATGAAACGTGGTACGATTATTTTCTGAGCGAAGCCAAAAAAGAGCTTGGATATTATCTTGCATTTGCTTCAGCCGCAAAGCAGAACGGCATATCCTTGACGGATGAAGAAAAGGCAGAGGTAGACAGCAACATAGCACAGCTTGAGGAAGAGGCAAAAAGCTATGATCTGACTTTTTCGGAATATATGGAATCCTTTAAAATGATGGGACCTGACGTAACAGTTGAGATCATGAAGGAAACGTATTATATATTCCAGCTTGCAACAAAGTATTCCCAGCAGTTATATGACGGATTTGAAATAGGCAGTGATGAGATCGAAAAGTATTTCAATGATCATAAGGACCTTTACACCGCCGCAGATTACAACATTCTTATTATAACGCCCGAATATGACGCTACAAGTACTGAAGAAGAAGAAAAGAAGGCAAAGGAAAAGGCTTCCGCCGAGGCTGATGCATTTATTGAGCATATCAATCTCGGAAAGACGTTTTCTGAGGCATACAGGCTTGTATATCCCGATCTTTCCGAAAAAGAATACAAGCAGTTTGATGAAAGCTATCTTGTTGAGCGTTCTGAATATTACACCCAGAACTACTACGGTGAAAACGTAACGACAGAAGTTTCAAAATGGCTGTTTACAGAGGGAAGATCAAACGGAGAGATCACGAAGCTGACAGATTCTCAGGGAAGGATCAAGGTCATTCAGGTTGTCAAAGCTCCGTATAAAATGGACTGGAAGATACCGAATATCAGATACATCTATATAGACCTTTCTCTTGAAAAATATACCGCATCTACTGCTGAGACACTCGCTAAGGATATAGTACAGCAGATCGAAAATGCAGACGATAAGGACGCTTTATTTAAGCAGCTTGTTGAAAAGCATTCGGACGATACGGTAACAAACAAAACGGGCGGCCTTGTTGAAAACCTCTTGCCCTCAAGCCTTGCATTTCCTCAGAATATGGTAAGCTGGTTCTTCGAGGATGGGCGTCAGCTTTATGACTGCGGCTACGTTGATTATACAAGCTACGGAGTTGTTTGCGGATACTTTATAACATTCGTTTCATCATACGGTGAGATTTATTATGAGTATATGATAGACGGCACTTTAAGAGGCGAAAAGCTCTCGGATTATGCTAAAAACCGTCTTGATGAGCTTGACGTCGAATATAAAAGCGAATATATAGACACAATATACAAATAATCAAAACGGCAGATGCTTAAAGCATCTGCCGTTCGTTCATTTTAAAACAAATTATCAAAATGGCGTTCTGCGTTAAATTCATCGCAAAGAGCCTTATACCCCGCCCCATTTGATGAGCTTGACACCTTTATCGCCTTTATCATAGTATTTTTCGGTGTTTCCTCAGGGTCGATAAACTCAAGGCACGTCACGTCATAGCCCAACTCACTCAAAGCCTTACACCGTATTGCATCGGTAACAAGCGCGGCGAGCTTTTGCTTCAGTATCGGATAATCGAGAATGAAATCGAGCTTGTCGCTCTTTATCCGTTCTGCAAGCTCGTGCTGACAGCAGGGCGTTGAAAGTATCACGCCTGCGGAATTGCTGACCGCGTTATTAAGCACTATATCCGTTGCAATGTCGCATGCGTGAAGTGACATTACCATATCGGGCTTTTCCGGAAGCGGCGTTTTATTTATATCACCGTGTAAAAATATAAGTCCGTCATAATGCAGTTGCTTGCTTAACGCATCGCAATATTCAATAACATCCTTTTTAAGATCAACACCGTAGATAACAGTACGCCTGTTGAGTATATAGTTAAAATAATAATACGCTGCAAATGACAGATAGCTTTTTCCGCAGCACAGATCCCATATTACTATATCATCATTCGGCAAATGCTTTGTAACTGTGCTTATAATCTCAAGAAATTTATTTATCTGTCTGAATTTGCTTTGCTTTTTATCCTTTATCCTGCCGCTTTCGTCCTGTATTCCGAGGGCAACAAGAAAATCGTATCTTTGGTCATTTGAAAGGATATAATCTTTAGCTCGGTTTTGCCCTGTCACGTTTACCCTTTCGCACGTTTCCTTGATTTTTGAATAAAACAGGAGCTTTCCGCTTTTCGTGTAGCGTGATTCAGCATTTCCGCCAAGATCAACAATATTTATTTGACCGTACATTCTTTCAAACAATCCGCACACGTATTCGGCTGCGTGATTTTGCGAAATATTTTCGTGCTTCGCTCCGCCGTTTGCATATGTAGTTTGCACCTGAAGCATAATGTCCGATCTGATCTTTACAAGCGTGCAGGAGCATTTGTTTATTTTCTTACCGCCATCGTCCGCTTTCGGCTTTGACAGCACGATCTTTTTAAGCGTACCGTTTTGTACGCACGTATTTATCAATTCTTTTATTCTTTCCATTATATGTACTCCAAACCAAAATTGCCGCTTACGCGGCAATTTTCAGGTTTAATTTTAATCTCTGTCCTCAGCTAACATATCGCTTCGTCTGAACAAGAGCGAAATGCACCAAAGACCTGCCAGCGCAACAACTGAAAATATTATACGGCTTACTATGGCAGACTGGCCGCCGAATATCCAACCAACTATATCAAAGTTGAATACACCGATGCTTCCCCAGTTCAATGCGCCGATTATAACGAGAATAAGTGCTATTCTGTCTAACACGGTATTGATCCTTGTTTTATCCAAAATCCCTTTCAGAAATAATGCACGGCAGCAGTTATTGTTGCCGCAACATTATTATATACACTTTTCAATCAATTATTCGTGTTTCAATTATTTGGCTGTGTACCCGAAGCAGCGTTCGCCGTAATGGTTATATTGCCCTGCTGGACCTCGATATCGAGCTTGTTAGCAAGATTGGGATTGTGGGTTTTGTGGGGATTTTGCAGTTCAACGCCTGTAAGCGTAATTTTTCCTTTTGCAGCAACAAGGTCATAGTTGTATTTTTCCATATCGCTTCCACAAAGGAGCTCAACATCGCTCATAGCATTGACGGTGATCTCATCTGCTGTAAGACTTCCCTTGACAGTTCCATTCTCGCACTCCATTTCAGACACGTGCGCATTTACATTTTCAAGCGTAATGTCACCGCTTCCCTTTACCGTACCTTTAACTGACGAATTGGTCTTGATATCCTTAAATGAAATACTTCCGTTTTCTACTGAAAGCATAATGTCCGCATCGTAGCTTGCACCCTCAACGGAAACATCGCCGTTAGTTGTCGATACGCTTATTACCTTTATGTCAAACGCATCTGAAACGTATACCGTAACGCTTTTAGGAGCGAGAGTTGCGCCGCTGAAGAAGTCGTTGATGTAGTATCTGAAGCCCTTGAAGCGTATTTCGCCCTGTGCAAGATCAGTCAGCGAAAGAACATTAAAGCCCGTTTCCATAACAAGTGCCTTGTTTTCCACCTGGCATACGTACCCTGTTGATGAAAAGTTGTTTATAACTATTTTGTTGCTGTCAGCACCGCATACTATCTTAACATCCGCGTCAGCAACCTTTATTTCGATCTTACCTACGTTTTCGTTTGAAAAATCAAACGTGTTTTCTATTTCGCCTCTGTCATCCTTGACGTCATAAAGCTGAATACCCTGAGAGCTTGCATTTGCCTTTGCAACGGAGCAGGTGAGAAGACCTGCCGCTATGAGTATTACCGAAATAATGAGAAATACTATTGAAATAGGCTTCATATCTTTGCAAACACCCCTTTCAGATACTCGTAAAGTCTTTTAAGCTGTTTAATAACGAACTTAACAAGTACTACGAGCTTTTTGAATAAAAACGGAACGAGATGAATGATAAAGTTGTAAAGAAGGATACCTGACAGCATAGTGATACCGCCGCATACGATACCCATACCGATCTCATACATACCCGCAGGAGCAAGAGTGCCTAACTGAGTTATACCGTAGATTATCGAAACAAGCGAAAATGCAGTACCCGCCGCCGCAATAAGCACAAGCAGAACAGCGCAGGCAACGGCAGAGAATGCAACTATGGCAAACAGTGACAAAAGCAAAGCAGCAATTATCAGAAGACACGCGAGAATAACGGGTGAAAGAATTACCATACCTATTATAAACGACTTGTTATTCTGATTCTTTTTTACAGGTCTGTGGCTGCCTTGATGAGCCTGTGCCCCCTGAACCTTTGAAGGTGCGCGGCTGGTTGAATTGGCTTTGTCTGATGTCTTCTTTTTATTATCCGAGTGAGATTTCTTTACATCATCCTCATCAAGCAATTCCGCAACGCTTGATTTTTTTACTTCATTTTTTTCCGTTGGCAGCTTGTCACTTGAAGAATCAAACGTTTCCGACGGCTTTTCAGCACCGTTTTCCATTGCTTTTCTGTAATCGGATATCAGTTTTTCGGCAACGGCAGCGTCGCCGCCAAGCTCAGCTATCTTCCTTTCGCAATCCTCTTTACTTAGTTTTGACAAATGCGAATCAAAATATTTGATCCTTTTGTTGATCTCATCTTTTGGCATATCACCCTCGCTCAAGCGAAGTGACAGAGATGTTAAAAATAACTCTTTATCCAAATTAAAGCCTCCTTTTTGGCAATAATTGAAATAATTATTGATTTTTTAATTTCAATGTGATATAATACACGGGTAGATTATACCATTATTTTTGTATTAAATGATATACAATTTTTAACTTTTTAAAAAATATTTAAACGTGAAAGGCCATTTTTATGAGAGTTAGGAAGAAAAAACACGGCGCTGAGCGTCTTTTGGCGTGCGAAGAATACTTTTTACCCGAATCGTTTTCAGATTTTTCGCAGGTGTTTGAACAGTCAGCGCCCGTACATATTGAGATCGGATGCGGAAAGGGCTCGTTCATAAAGGGAATGGCGCAAAAGCATCCTTGTATAAATTTCATTGCCGTAGAAAAAATAACAGATGTTATGGTGTGCTGCGCTGAAAAGATAAAGGAACTAAAGGTGCCAAATGTGCGTATCCTTTGTGCAGATGCAAAATCTCTGGCAGAGCATATTCCCCCTCACTCCGTTGAACGTATATATCTCAATTTTTCTGATCCGTGGCCCAAGGCAGGACACAAAAAAAGACGCTTGACACACGCACTGTTCCTTGAGATATATAAAAATCTGCTTACTGAAAACGGCAGCATCGTTCTGAAAACCGACAATGACGGTCTGTTTGAATTTTCACTTGAGGAATTTGCGCAGAACGGCTTTGAGGTATGCGATATTACATACGATCTTCACAGCGAGCCTTACGCAAACGACAACGTTATGACCGAATATGAAGCAAACTTTTCAAAGCAAGGCATCAACATCAAGCGCTGCGTGGCATATCTGAAATAAATGTAAATTACGGTATCTCCTCGTAAAGAGTAAGATACCGTAATTCTTATTTTTTCTTTTTCTTTTTTGCGTGGGAAAAGCCGAAATTACCAAGTGCCTTTCCGAGCTTGAAATACTGACCGTGACTGTATCCGACAAGGCCGCACCGTTCAAGGTGGAGCTTTCCGTTTTCATCAAGAAGCTCCTCTTCAACGTTCACAGCAACTATATCGCAAACGAATACGTCGTGTGAGCCCATAGGTAATATATCAGTTACGACACATTCAAGATTTAACGGGCATTCCTTGATCATCGGGGCAGATACCTCAGATGCAGGAGCTTTTGTCAGATGCATTTTTTCAAACTTGTCAACGTCACGCCCTGAGCGTATACCGCACCAATCGCACGCATACACCGTTTCAGTCGTCGTAAGGTTGATAACAAGCTGTTTTGTTTCCTTTATGATGCTATACGAATGTCTTTCGGGCCTTATGGAAACGTATGTCCTTGCAGGCGTTGAGGACAGTATTCCGCACCACGCAACCGTTATAATATTTGATTTTTCCATTGTACCGCACGAAACCATCACAGGCGGTACAGGCGCAAGAAGAGTCGAGCCCTTCCAGGTTACCTTTGCCATATTCTTCTCCAAATATATGTTTTGGGAGTATCCTCCCTCATATATTATTTATTTTGATCGTATAATATTCAGATTTTTGAATTTTTCGCTTTCATTTCGCAATAGATGCATCTGTACGTTCTGTTAGCTTCGTCAGTCAGCTTGAAAACGTGGTCAAGAGTATCCTCAGCGTTCGTTATACAACGGGGATTTTTGCAGTGAAGAACATTTGTGAGCATCTGCGGAATGCGTATATGCTTTTTGTCAACTATCTCTCCGTCCTTAACTACGTTGATCGTTATATCCGGGTCGATATATCCAAGCACTTCAAGATCAATATCAATAAGCGAGTCGATCTTGATAATGTCCTTTTTGCCCATTTTACTGCTTTTCACATTACGTATCATAGCAATACAGCAGTCCTGCGTATCGAGCTTAAGATAGTTGTATATTTTTATAGCATTACCTGCTTTGATGTGGTCAAGCACATAACCGTTATTGATGGAATCTATATTCATACTGACACCTCCAAAAGCTTCATAATGAGCGCCATACGGATAAATTTGCCGTTACGCGCCTGTCTGAAATAACACGCCCTCGGATCATCGTCTATTGATGGTGATATTTCGTTGACTCTGGGCAAAGGATGCAATATTGAAAGATCGTCCTTTGCGAGCTTCAATTTTTCCTCATTGAATATATACGTATCCTTGAGTCGTATATAATCGGCTTCGTTGAAAAATCTTTCCTTTTGTACTCTCGTCATATAAAGGATGTCAAGGTCAGGTAAAACCTCATCCATTCTCTCAATTTCCGTATATTCAAGTCCCAAAGCATCAAGCACATCGGTTTTGATATAGTCGGGCAGCTTAAGCTCAGGGGGAGAGATGAAAACGTATTTGATATTTTTATATCTGCTTAATGCAGAGATAAGCGAGTGAACCGTTCTGCCAAATTTCAAATCTCCGCAGAAGCCTATGGTGAAGCTGTCAAGCCTTCCCTTTTCGGTCTTGATAGTAAGCAGGTCTGTAAGTGTTTGCGTGGGATGATTGTGGCCGCCGTCACCGGCATTTATTATCGGGATATAAGATTTCATAGCAGCCGCAAGAGGAGCACCCTCCTTCGGATGACGCATAGCGATTATATCCGCATAACAGCCCACAACTCTCGTTGTATCTGCAACGCTTTCACCCTTAGAGGCAGAGCTTGTTTCAGCAGAGGAAAATCCGAGAACGCTTCCGCCAAGGTCGAGCATCGCTGCCTCAAAGGAAAGGCGTGTACGGGTCGAAGGTTCAAAAAAAAGCGTAGCGAGCTTTTTCCCACGGCATACCTGTGAGTATTTTGAAGGATCATTTATTATATCCTCTGCACACTGTATAAGACCGTCAATTTCCTGAACCGAAAGGTCTTTTATATCTATCAAATGACGCATTTTTTATTCATCCTTTCTTATAATTTGTTATTATCCGCAAAATTTCCGCTGTCAAACGTATTGACAGCGGAAATTTTAAAAGCTCAAACCTTGTCCTTAAAATACTTGATCCTGTCGTGAATATCGGGATATTCAGCCTTTACAGCGTCGCAAAACATAGCATCGCTTTCATCGGCAGTTGCCGCATTTTCTGCACCGATAAGGGCATATGTTGCGTCAACAAGATGAGCGTAAAGGGGATTATCAAGCTCACGGCAGATAAATTCCTGGCGGGGAGAGTTGATGTCAACACCGCTGATCTGGAAAAGGTTATATTTATCGCAAAGGGACATAACACGGCGAAGCTGTGCTTCCGTGTTTCTTGTAGGCATATATGTAACAGCATCGAATCCGAGAGCAACTAACTCCTCAAACAAAAGATCAAGATAGTCATCCTCAAACTTCTGTGCTTTTTTGTCGCCTGTTACTGAGTCGCCCACGTCACCGAGATATGCATAGGCAGAAATACCCTTGCATTTCTTAGCAAGCGCAATATAATCGCGAACGTCGGGACACTCCTCATCAGCGTCAATATAGATCTTTTCAACCATATTGCTCTTCAAAGCACCAAGAATATCGTATTCGTAAAAATCGGGTGTTTTGTCGCCGTTGAGTATCTGTGCCTCCACCTTAGGAGAAATCTCTATCTTCATTTCGTTTTTGAAGAAATCCACTACCTGAGCAGGCGTGGGATACTTCGCAGTAACCTTTTTAGCCAGACCGTAAAGAACGTGACGCTCTGTTATAGAGCCGCCCTCTGAACATTTTGAAAGGGGCATAACATCCTTTTCAAAATCGAGAGAAAGACCGTACGGAGCAACAAGACGTGTGATATTCTCACACATTTTCTTGTTTCTCTCGTTTCTTTTCGCTCTATACGGTGCTAAAAACTCGTCAAGCATATCAACGTACTGATGAGGAATGCCGTGGATAGCAACATATGCCACTGACTCCTGGTCAGGATTGTTGATCTTCTTGCCGTTAAGGCGCGTATTCTTCATACTTACACGGCATTCAAAGCCGCATGTGACAGGCATACCGATGATCTTTCCCGCTTCGATAAATTCCTTTATACCCGAAACGGAATCGTGGTCCATTATTCCCGCCGTCTTAAGTCCTGCCTGCCAAGCCATATAAAGAGCCTTCGTAGGAGAATAGGGCGAGAACGAGTATGTCGTATGTATGTGATTATTTACATAAAGCGTGTCGGGAACAGAAGGCAAAGCCCCCTCATCCGTCAGCTTTTTTATCTGTGCAAGTGCGTTAAGACGCACTTGCATATCGTTATCGTTAAGTTGTTCGATCAGTTTATTAGTATCCATTTTACACCTATCAGTTAAGCATTTCCTGGCCGCCGGTTACGGGAACAGCCTGACCTGTTTCATAGTCCTGTTCAACTATATAGAATATTGCTCTTGCAACATCGATAGGCAAGCAGCCTCTGTGAATAGGTGTCTTGCTTTCGTATGATCTTCTTACGTCCTCAACAGTTTTAGCGCCGGGAACCTTACCTGCCTTGAGGTACTGAACAAACAAGCCCTTAACAGGATCGCTCCACAACGGGCCGTCGAGATAGTTACCGGGGCAAACCGCATTTACCTTGATGTTGTAGTCAACAAGCTCAAGGGCAAAGCTCTGTGTAAGACCGATGCCGCCAAACTTTGAACCGGCATAAGCAAAGTTCTTGTTAGAGCCTGCAAGACCTGACTTAGAGTTAACTGTAATGATGTCCATCATATAGGAAGGATTGAATTTGTTCTGTATCTTCATAGGACGGCTTGCATACTTTGTGCAAAGGAAGTAGCCTGTGTAGTTTACAGATGTAACAAGCTCAAATGTCTTTTTCTGCATTTCCTCTACATTGCCCGCAATAGCGATACCTGCGTTTGCAACGAAGATATCAAGGCCGCCGTATGTTACTACCGTATCATTTACAAGCGCCTCAACGCTCTCCTCGTCAGCAACGTTAGCAGCCAGCGGAATAGCCTTACCTGCACCGTATTTTGCGCAAAGCTCCTCAGCGCAAGCCTTCGCGCCGTCGTAGTTCATATCAGCGATAACAACGTATGCGCCCTCTGCTACCATAGCATCTGCTATACCCTTACCGAAGCCCTGTGCAGAGCCTGTAACGATAGCGATCTTTTCAGCAAGTCTCTTTGTGCCTGCGCCCGCCATGGAAACCTTTGAACGATAGGATTCAACCTCCCAGTTCGTAATGAAGTCGATAAGCTCTGTTGAAAGAGCCTTGTATCCGCCGAAGGATTCAGCGTATACAGCGATCTTCATCATATCTGTAAATACCTCAGCAGTAGTATCAGCATTCTTCTTTGTTGTACCGATGCTGAACATACCGAGGTTCTGAACGAATATGATCTTCGGCGCATAGCCGTACTTTGATCTTGAATCAGCTATTCCCTTTTCAATAGCCGCATATGTCTGCTCTACCGTCTTATACTCCTTCACAAACAGGGGATATGCCTTGCAGTAAACGATGTGGTCGGGAGAATAGCTCTTTGCCAAAGGCGCAAATGACTTTGTATCCTTTGCAAAATTCATTATTTCCTTATTCGTTGTGAATGTGACTGTCGTCATTTCATCGGAATAAAGCATTCTTATCGCAGGCGCGATCTGCGCAGCGAGCTTCTTATCAAACTCAACTGCGGAAAAATCGGGCTTTCTTACGATCTTTGCTTCGATCTTGCCCATAACGTCTGCAACGACAGCATCGATGCCTTCGATCGTATCAGCGGCAAAGAATATACCGTGGTTTTCAAGGAAAAGCACATCAGGGCATTTGCCGTCATTTGCTTTCTTATATTTATCTATAGCCTTTTTGCAGTATGCCGCAAGGATGTAGCCGGGGCGTGATGAGGGTACCCACACTGCATCGGGGAAAAGCTCCTTAACAGTTGCCTTACCCTGCTTTGAGCATGTAATACCGTTTACCATAGCGGGATGAACGTGCAAAACATATTTCTGTGTAAAAAGATTGTGCAAGGGTGTTTCGACGCTGGGACGCTTTGTGTATTCGCCCTTACAGCGCGCATCCATCATATCCTCAAGCACTTCTGCTTCTCTTGTAGCCTCGTCATCCGAATACTTCTTTTCAAGCATTGCGGAAAGAGCTGCTCTGTTCATTTTTACGAACTGCTCTGCCTTGATCGTAGCCAAGGATGAGCCTGAGCCCTTTACATAGAGCTCATCATCTGTTTTGAATGAGGTGTTGCCGCCGCCCGCAAGTACAAAAGCTGCATCTGCGCCGTACTTATGTGACATGGCAACAAGGTTGTTAAGTCCTTCTGTAAGCATTTCTGAACATACCTTTCTTTTATTATATATTACATTAATAATCAAGGAAACTGCCGTTTGTTAAAATATACTTCGGCATATCGCCGTTTGTGACCTGCCACCAAGGGTGGCAAGTCACAACAGTAATAAACTTATTTACCTGCGTTAGCAAGGAGGTATTTTTCAGCCTCTGCGCACCACAGATTATTGTTAGCCTTCACTATCTTATCAAGCTCAGCGCAAATGGGGCATTCCTTGCCTTTTTCCTCAAGATCTGCAATAGCAGTCAGGGGGAATTCGATATTTGTGTATATCAGCTTCTTGCCGCCGGGGATCTTGGGAAGATTGAGAGTTGTGTCGATAACAGCGTTAAGACCGCCGAAGTGTGTTATCATAGCAGAGGGATTGAGTCTGCCGTCCTGCATCATTGCAAGAGCTTCTCTCATATCGTCTGTGTTACCGCCGCTCGTACCAACAACGTGGTGAGCCGCATAGTGAACATCATAGAAGTTGAATTCAGCAGAGAAAGCAGTATTTGTAGGACCTGCAAAGAAGTTGAGGCATCCGTCGTGAGCGAGGATTCTGTCTGCCTGTTCAACAACGGCTCTTACGGGAGCATATACAAATACATCGTTATAGCCCTTACCGCCTGTAAGCTCTCTGAGATATGCAACAGGATCGTCGAGCTTAGCTGTGTTAACGTACATCATCTTTACGCCGTTCTTTGCAGCTTCTTCAACTGTTATAACCTGAGCAGCTCTTTCAAGACGTGCATCGTCAATATCTGTAACAACGAGCAAGGAGGGCTTTCTGTCGCAGTGGATAGCATAGTCGATAGCGCCGAGACCCATAGGACCTGCACCTGCAAGGATAGCTGTGCAGCCGCCTTCAACTATACCCATAGAGTGAACATAGCATCCACCCTTTGTGTGATAGTTTGCATGGTAACCGCCAACTATGCATGACATAGGCTCTGCAAGCGAGCCGTAGTAGAATGCTTCACCGCCGTAAGGAAGCAGGCAGTTCATCTCCATAACGCAATTATCAAGAATGATATATGTAGCATCGCCGCCCATGTAAGGGAAGGAATAGCCGGGAGCATCAAGTGTACCCTTATAGTTAAGAGCAGCCTGAACAACAAATTTGTCGCCGGGCTTGAACTGATCCTGCCACTTCTTGCCTACCTTTTCGATAACACCGCAGAATTCGTGACCTGTGATAACAGGGTTTTCAGCGATATCAGCAGGAACTCTCTTGTGGTCAGCACCCTGCAGAGCCGCTTTATGTGTGGACATGCAGATACTGTCTGAAATAACGTGAGCAAGGATCTCGTCATCCTTTATCTCAGGAAGATCAAACTCTTCAAGACGAAGGTCATTTTTGCCGTAAAGGCGTACTGCTTTTGTTTTCATTTTAAAATCTCCTTTAAAATAATGTGTAATATATTTTTATTTATTATTACCTAAATTATTACAGCGGCGATCATTTGTCACCGTTTTTAAAATCGGAATTTCTGATTTCCACACGGCGTATCTTACCGCTTGCCGTCTTCGGCAATTCTTCAACAAATTCCACTATTCTCGGATACTTGTACGGCGCTGTGTGAGTCTTTACATAATCCTGGATCTCTTTTTTGAGCTCCTCTGACGGCTCATAGCCCTTTGTAAGCACTACCGTTGCCTTGACTACCTGACCTCTTACCTCGTGAGGCACACCCGTTACGGCGCATTCAAGGACCGACGGATGCTCCATTATTACGCTTTCGACCTCAAACGGACCTATGCGGTAGCCTGAGGATTTGATAACGTCATCCTTACGTCCGACATACCAATAATATCCGTCCTCATCCCGCCACGCTATGTCACCTGTATGGTAGTAGCCGCCTTGCCATACCTTTGCCGTCGCATCTTCGTTGCGGTAATACTCTTTAAGTATGCCCGTAGGGTGCTTGCCGTTTTTCTTCTTCACGACTATTTCGCCGTTTTCACCGGGATTTACGCTTGTGCCGTCATCTCTTACTATGTCAACATCGAGATACGGTACGGGAAGCCCCATAGAGCCTGGCTTCGGCTCTGCATAATACGGTGTACATACGATAACGGATGACTCGCTTTGACCAAAGCCCTCCATGAGCTTCAGCCCCGTCAAAGACTTGAACCTGTTAAACACCTCAGGGTTAAGCGCCTCGCCTGCGATATTTGCATTCTTTATGGAAGAAAAATCGTATTTTGTAAGATCCTCCTTAATAAAGAATCGGTATATGGTAGGAGGAGCGCAAAAGCTCGTTACCTTATATTTGGTTATTATATCGAGCATATCTGCTGCGTTGAACTTCTCGTGATCGTAAACAAGCTGCGCAGAGCCGCCCATATGCTGACCGTACATCTTACCCCAAGCTGTTTTAGCCCAGCCTGTATCTGCAACCGTTATGTGTAAGCCGCCGTCAAGAACTCTGTGCCAGTAAACGCCTGTGAATATGTGCGCCAGCGGATACACAAAATTATGCGCTACCATTTTGGGCATTCCTGATGTGCCTGATGTGAAGAATATCAGCATCGTATCATCATTCTTCGGCAGATCATCCTCGCAGGGCTTAACAAATGCAGGAGCGTTTGCAACCTCCTTGTTATAGCTGAGCCAGCCCTTCGGCGGATCATCACATCTTGTAAGCAGCTTCAGCGAAAGATCGCCCGTTTCCTTTATCGCATCCTCAACGTGAGCGATTATCTGCGGATCGCTGTTTGCTATAAGTGCCTTTACGCTTGCCGCAGAAAAGCGGTAAACATAGTCCTTTTCCTGAAGCTGATAGGTTGCGGGAATACAGATAGCTCCTATCTTGTGCAGAGCAACATAGCTGTACCAGAACTCGTAATTTCTTTTCATTACGAGCATCACGGCATCGCCCTTTCTTATACCCTTACTGAGCAGATATGATGCGAGCTTGTCGCTTTCTGTCTTCCATTCACCGTACGTAATATGTCTTTCTTCGCCTTTATCGTTTACGTACAGTACGGCAAGCCTGTCAGGCTCCGCCTGCGCAACAACGTCAACGAAATCGTAGCCGAAGTTAAATTCGATATCATCCTTAACCGAGTATTCGGACAGCGTGCCATTTTCATCGAATACCTCGTTGACGAATCTTTTGTAATATACCGCCATTTCTTTTCCGTTCTTTCAAGTTAAATCTTATGTATTACTATACACTTTACTATTTTACTACATTATTTTCAATTATGCAATACCCAAACTACATATTTTTTGTTATTTTCAAAAAAAATTTTATTGAATTATCACAATTTTCATTTTATTTACCGCATTTGTGTCCGCTTTTGCTTGACAAAACAATAAAATTGAATTATAATGTCCTTTGGCTTTTGAAAATTTGAAACCTTTTCAGATTTTTCGGTATTAACTTGTTTGAAAGGATACACTGACCACTGTGCATCCGAACAATAATTCACAGGAAAGCAGAGATTTCAATGAAAAAAGGATACCCTACTCACAAGGTGCAGGAATTCCGCTGTATTCGCGACCTTGTGTATATCAGTGCAGAAAATTGGGGCGATAAAGCCCAGTATATCCACCTTGAAAAAGGTGAAAAGGTAACATTCACCTATAACGATAACAAGCGTCATTTCGATGCTCTCGGAACGGCTATGGCACAAATGGGACTTATGAACAGCTTCGTTGCGGTAGTTGGCGATCAGCATCCTGACTGGATGACTGCATATCTTGCCACGATAACCGCGGGCGGTGTGATAGTTCCTCTTGATAAGGAGCTTTCGTGCGATCAGCTCACAGGCTTTATAAAGCAGACACGCTGCCGTGCCGTATTCATTACAGAAAAGATTTTTTCACGTATTCTCAACCATTTGAACGAGCTTGATTTTGTTGAATATTTCATCATCATCGGTCCTGAGCCTGACAGACAGTCACTCATTGATGACAGCAGGATCAGAATATTCGACGATCTTATAGCTCAGGGACAGAAGGCTTTGTCCGAGGGTGTGAATACGTTCCTTACGTACAGACGCCAGCCGACAGATCTTGCGGCGGTGCTGTTCACATCGGGCACAACGGGAACGAGCAAGGGCGTAATGCTTTCAGAGGAAAACCTCGTTTGCGCAACGATCACCTGCTGTAAAATGATGGATCTTGATAATACAACGACACTCGTTGCAGTGTTGCCTATCCACCATACGTTCGCTATGACGTGCAACCATCTTGCCGCAGGAAATCTCGGCGCTACAACGTTTATGAATGACAGCGTAAAGCACGCGCTTCGTAATTTCGTTGAGTTCAAGCCGAATACGCTCGTTGTAGTCCCCCTGTATATTGAGACTATCCATAAAAAGATATGGGATAACATCCGTAAAAAAGGTAAGGAAAAGCAGGTCAAGGCGCTTATCAAGGTAAGCAACGGTCTGAGAAAAATGGGGATCGACCGCAGACGTGAGCTTTTTGCGGAAATACTCAACGCGCTCGGCGGAAATATTGAAAAGATAGTATGCGGCGGCGCTCCCATAGACCCTAAATTGATAAAGGACTTTGACGATTTCGGCATAACGATCTCAGAGGGCTACGGAATAACCGAATGCGCTCCCTTGATATCGGTAAACCCGTTCCACTGGCGTAAATTCGGCTCGGTCGGTATTGCGGCAACAGGCGTTGAGGTAAAGATCGACGCGCCTAACGGAGAGGACGGAGAAATACTTGCAAAAGGCAAAAACGTTTTCATGGGATATTTTGAAAACGAAGAGGCAACGCAGGACGCATTTACCGAAGACGGATGGTTCCGCACGGGAGACATCGGTCATATAGATCAGGAAGGCTTCATATATATAACGGGCAGAAAAAAGAATATCATCATCGCAAGCAACGGTAAAAACGTATACCCAGAGGAGCTTGAGGAGCATATTCTCAAAAACGAAAAGGTAGCAGAGGCAGTCGTCATAGGCAGACAGAACGACAGCGGAATAACGATAACGGCTATCATCTACCCGAATTATGACATTTACGCAGGTAAAAACAACGAGGAGATATTGGCAGATCTTAAAGCGGATATAAACGTAATAAACAAGACGCTGCCTGTATATAAGCAGATACGTGACGTTGAGCTTCGCGGAACTGAATTTGAAAAAACAACAACAAAAAAGATCAAGAGATTTCTTGTTAAATAGTTAAGGAGATTATTATGTTTGAAGAACTTAAAGTAACACTTGTAAAGCAGCTGGAAATAGACCCCGATACGATCAAGCCCGAATCTGAGCTTATAAACGATCTCGGCATCAATTCAATAGAGCTTGCAGACCTCGTTCTTCTTTGCGAGGATAAGTACAACATTGAAATAGATGACGATGACATCAAGAACTTCGTAACGGTTGGCGACGTTGCCGATTATCTTAAGAATGCAGTAAAATAATTGCTGATACAAAAAAGCAGGAATAAAGGATCTGACTCCTTTATTCCTGTTTTTTTGACATTATAAATGTATTCAGTTAAACGCTTCGTTCACATACCGCAGCAGGAGCAGACGTAACGCCTTATGGTGTTATTTTTTACACCTGATTGACGGACACGATAGCGTTCGCATAACGTAGCAAACGCCTCGTCCCCGCCCCCCCACGGGGCGAGGCGTAACACCTTCGGTGTTGTTAAATTAACTTATCTTGATATTGCGTGCGGACATAATTATCAGAGAATTGTCATGTCAATGGAGACATAACCGTGGGCACTGCACGTGAATTTAAAGAGTTCCGTTTCGGAATATACCATAAAAACGTATTCTTCAAATTCAGGAGTATATCCGAGTGCTACATATTTTTCTGCATATTCTTTTATAGCACTTACAAAATCGTCATTATCTTCAAAGTATATCATTTTATAATTTTTGACTTGAAAATAAGTTGAACTCGTTTTTTTACTTTTCCAATCCGCTTTCTCATCGCTGAAAGGCAAAGGTATGGGGAGCAGGTTTTCAAATCCGTGCTTGCCCCACTCTGAATAGTCTACGTTCGGGTCTTGTCCCGGGGCGGTGGTCGCGGGGGCTGTTGTGTCCTCTTCAGGCTTTGTTGTTACAGGGGATGTCGTATCTTCAACGGGTGCTTCAGTTTCGGGTGCTTTAGTTGTATCCTCTGCAGGCGCTGACGTTTCGGGAGCTTTCGTTTCAGGTATCGTCGTTACAGGCGCATTCGTTACAGGTGCGTCGGTTACGGGTGCATCTGTAACGGTAGCATCCGTTGCAGGATCCTCTGCAGGCTCTGTCGCATCGGGCGTGTCTGTTTGAGCATCGGTAGCCTTTTCCGTCTGCTTTTCCGTCTGCTTTTCGGTTGCTTGGGGTGCATTTGTCTGTGTTGCCTCAGTTGCCGTGCTTGTGTTTTCTTTCGTTACATCATCATCGCCGTCACATGAAGCAAATGATAACGCCATTGAGAAAACAAGTGCTAATGAAACAGTTGAAATAAATGCTTTTTTCATATTTGACTCTCCTTTTTAGTAATAATATTTTATCAGTGATAAAAAACAGTATACCACAAGATATGCCAAAAACAAGACGTTAATAAAGTCTTAATATGTAAAAAAAAAAAAAAAAAAACGAAATGTTAACGATTTAATAACGAGCGCGAGTGTGCCAACACAACATATAGTGTTTGACACAAGCGCCGTTTCATTTTCACATACCGTTTGACTTTCGGCATCAGTGATCCGCCCTACGATATTTTACCGTCAAAATCACTAATTCGAACAAATTATATTGACTTTTTTTATATATTATGATATAAGTAAATATATAAACATTTGCGTTATTACACGCATTGAAAACATATGAAATGAGGAAAAACAAATGAAGAAAAGGCTCGTCAGCATTTTTCTTATTGCCGTTATGATGATCTCAACGCTCAGCACCGTTATTGCAGAAGAGGTAACGGACGATTATAAGTTTGATTCATCAACAAATACCTACACGGTCTACAACTTTACAGGCTTGCAGACTGCCATAGGATATATCAACGGCGGTAATTACAGCTACAATATCACATTGGCAAGTGATATTGCCGTTACGTCACCTATCTGTATAGCAACAAATAAAAGCACCCCGTACAGCGGAACGATAGACGGAAACGGCTATATCCTTTCTTCTCTGACTGCATCAGCAGACACGTCAAATCAGGCGCTTATCGGATACAGCGGCGGTGCGACAGTAAAAGATCTGACCGTCACCGTTTCAATGGCTGCGGGAACAGGATCAAATATTGCAGGCTTCGTTGCTCAGAATATTTCGGGTGTGACGTTTGAAAACTGCAGTATTTCGGGCACGGTATCGGGTGCTGGTGTGATCGGCGGATACATAGGGCTTAACTCCGCAAAGGCGTCCTTCACAAACTGCTCAAGCGCCGTAAACGTAACATCAAGCGGTGCAAGTGCAGGCGGCTTTATCGGCTCTTCGTCAAAGCAGGCAACGTTCAATGACTGTGAGGTACTGAGCAGCACCGTCGGTGCAACAGGCAATAACGTCGGCGGTCTTATCGGCCTTTCAAGTGGCACTGTCAACGCAAGCAACTGCACGGTATACGGCGTAGCTCTTACCTCAGGCGGCAATTACGTCGGCGGTATTCTCGGAAGAATGAACTGCAAGCTTATAGAATGCAACAACGTTGCGGTAAACGCAACCATCAACGCAAATCAACATGTCGGCGGTATAGTAGGCGGTGACGGATATTCATCTTCAACAGCAGCCGACCCTTCAACTTATCCGAAAATAACTCTTACGAACGTAGTTACAGCAGGCGATTATACAGCAAGCACGTCGTACGTCGGCGGTATTCTCGGCTACAACGTAAACGTCGCATTTACGTTAACTAATGCAGTTACGTTTGCACATCTTTCGTCAGCCAACTACGCAGGCGGTCTTGCCTCTATATTCAGAGGTGACGTTATCAGCGTTTCCAACTTCGTATATTGCGGTGAAATAAGCTGTACAGGTGCAAATTCTTCACAAATTGCATCATACGTTCAGATAACGGACGCATCGCAGACTGCATCGTTCACCGATTGCTTCGTCTGGGGCATATCCGACGTGAAGCTTTCAGAAAAAATAGACATAACATCCGGCATAACACCCGTTATAACCGTAGGAGGTACAGCAACGGAATGGGCATCTGCAAAAACCTCGCATCTTTCAGCAGCAGGCGTACGGTCACGGGTAAAATACAATATGACAAGCTTTAATGAGGATCTGGTAAATCTTACAGAGGAATGTCAGAAGACAAACACAAAGGGAGAAAGGGGCGCTCTTGCGGTAAGTGAGGTATCCCCCTGCCCTTCAAACGGCATATACGAATTTATCGAGATAGTAAACACATCAAGATCAAACGTATCACTTGACGGTTACACCGTTATCAGAAGCGCATACGTTAACTCGGGAAAGGCTGAAAGAAACTCAATTCAGCGTCTGATCGGTATATCCGATTCACTTGTTCCCTCTGCCGTTAACGCATTGACCGTGTCTGATACAGGCATAGTGCTGAAGCCCAATGCGGTAGCTGTCATCTGGTTTGCATCCAGCAACGGCAAGGATAAGACGGTAGACGATTTCAGATCCTATTGGCAAAGTCAGGGCTGTGATATGAGCAACGTAACCGTTGCCCGTGTTGTAAATTATAACGATCTTGGCGACATTCACCCTGCAACGAAGATACATTCAAAGTGCGGTGTAGGATTTTTGCCTGACAGACACGCGGCTTTCGCAGTATCACTTGTGAAGCCCTCAAACGCAAACATACGTCTTTCAAACGGATCGACATTAGGCGCTGCAAACGGCTCTGCTGCGATTCCCGTAACAAAGGACGACGTCAATCTTATAATCAATTATTCCGATTCGTACGCTATCCATTTTACTCAGGAAACAGTAAATAAAAACTACTCCTTTAACTACTACGATTTTGCAGACGAGGAAACGTACCGCAAGGCACTTGCGAAGTTTTTGCCCGACATTATTAAGGAAATAGCGTCAACTTACCCGTTCACAGCCGTTTTCCCCACGTTGCTTACGGGCGAGCCGGATGCTGACGGTCTGCCCCCGATGTACAGCTATCTGAACGTAACCGATACGTCAATAGCAAGCTCCCCTTACTTTGCGGGCGGAACTGAAATGACAACGTCATCTCCCGGAAAGCTTTACAGCGGTCAGTTCATAAACGTACATTTGGATTCATACACCGTCGGCACTAACAAGCTGACACTCAAGGGCTACGCTCCCAATTCAGCTTATTCCGAGCTCGGCTTTGCCGTATATACGGTAAAGGGCGACGGCACTATAAAGAATTCAAGAGTGTTCCTGCCTGCAGGCAGCATTGCTTCAAACGGAGCATTCACCGTGACAGCAAACAGCTTTCCTATAAGCAAAGGCGATATAATCTGCATTGATCCTTATGTAAAGGACGGAAGCGGAAAGGTATTCACAAGCACACAAAAAAGAATAACGTATCCCGAAAGATCCGTTTCTTTGTATAACGACGATGCTTCAAAATTGCGTGTAGCATACTTTGCAGAAGAATCAACGGACTATATGGGATATTACGAAGCGGCGAGACTTCTGGCTGACGATCTGCAATACTACACAGGTAAGGACGTAACGTTAGTTCCCTTTGACAAGCACGCAGCCTACAGACAGATAGTTGTTGGAAGTCCTGAAAGTGCAGCGGCATATATGCCCTCCGGAATGAGCATAGGCACGGGCAAATACGCTATATTGGGAAGATACGGAAACATATTCATAATAGGCGGTAACGCTCTGGCGGCAGAATATGCCGTGCAGACGGTAATTGATGCAGCCAAGGCGACAACGAGCGTTGTCGATCTGACTACACTTTGCTCCAACACAGTAAAAACGTTTGATGAATCTGTAAATCATCTTCCGCTTGCAGACGGTGCCTCGTTCAGAGCAATGACGTGTAACGTACTGCGTTACGAGCTTTATCAGGATCTTACGAGAATAACGAACTTTGTAAATACGTTCAAATATTATCAGCCTGACGTTATAGGATTTCAGGAATACTGTGCTACGTTTACGGCAAATCTCACGCCGAAGCTCCAATCCCTCGGATATACGGTGCTCGGTAACGAAATGATAACGACGGGAACACAGAACTTCACCCCTCTTGCATACAAAACGGCGAGATTCAACTGCATAGCAAAGGGCTGGTTCAAGCTGTCGGGCGAAAGCGCGTATCCCGGTCACAACGTAACGTGGGCAGTTTTGCAGGATAAGACGACGGGAGAGAAATTCGCCATATCAACAACGCACTTCTTCCATCTGAGCGACAGAACGAAGGCTGACCCGATACGTGCCATAAACGCTCAGGAAATCGTTGATCTTACGACCAGACTCACATCACAGTACGACTGTGCCGTTGTAAATATGGGTGACTACAACACGTATTCAACCGACGTAGGATACCCCGTATTTTCACAAACAGGCGTGCTCCGCGATTGCAGATTTATCACCGAAAGAGATCTTTTCCTGCTCCGAACCTCGCACCCGACAACGACCTCATCCCCTGCTTCCGGCTCAATGACGAAGGCACTTGACATATTCCATGTAAATGATCTTGTGCGCATAGCACGATTCAAGGTTCCGATGAACAGCACAACATCGATAATGTGCGACCACTTCCCTTCGTTTATTGATTTTACTGCAGGTAAGCCGTCCGAATTCAGAACGACGAGCAAAAATAACGCCGAATATCAGGTTGAAACGCAAAACGGATATTCCGTTATAAAGGTTCCCGAAAATATGAACGAGCAGGAGCTGCTTTCAATGTTTGACGGAAACGTAAAGCTGTCAGACGGCGTAGTCTCGGGAAGCAAGATCACACGGTATTTCAGCACGGGCGATGCACCGAGCGTTTACCTCATCGTTGAAAACGATGTTAACGGCGACGGCTTTGTAAACGCAAAGGACATCATCAGAGCAAAGAAGATAATGAACGGCGTTCACACCGATGATCTTAGAAAAGCGGCGATAGACACAGACGAAAACGGTGCTATTTCAATCGGAGAATACGAAGCACTTGTCAAAAAGGTAAGCGAATAATATAATTTAGTAAAACTATATAGCAACAACAAAATCGGCTCTTACATTGAATGCAAAAGCCGATTTTGTTCTTTTATTCGATTTGGATTGCAATTTTAATGTTTAAAAACGCGAAAATATATTATTACGCCACAAGATAATGCTACTGCCATTAGAATCAACACAAAAATTAACACATTATTACTGGGTTCAGTAAATTTTATGGATACAGTACATACATCGCAGAGACCATCATTGTCTGCATCTTTGTGCTCACCAGTAACATTTAATATCTCACCATTTGAAAGTTTTTTATCGCATCCGTTACAATATATATCACCGGTATATCCGTCTTTTTTGCAATCGTTTGGCACGGCATTTTCAATACGTGTACCTCCAGTATGCTTTTCTGGAGACATTTCACCGTTAAATGTTTCCTCGCCTATTTCACCGCATTTACAGCTATAAAAATACACTGCTCCTTCCTTGCAAGTTCCTGCTGTTTTTATATATTTTTCGTTAGCAATCTTCTGATCATAAACACATATATGTTGTTTTTGTATTGATATCGTACACGACTCTACGATATACGGTATCTCATCAAGACTGTCATTATCAAAATAGGTTTCAACCATCAATGTTATAGTCTTCTCGCCAAATGATATATCGTCTGCAAGTTTGCACGTAAAACTAAGTATTGTAATCCGATCTGTACCCGTATATCCATCATTTTTTGCACTATATGACCACTTGAAAGAATTAGCACTTTGGGGAATCACTATTTCGCCATCAGAATCAATAATTTCGGTAAGTCCGTCGGGAATGCTCACAGTCGACTGTATAACTGTTAAACCCTCGGGAACCTTTACGTAAAACTCAAGCCCTCCCATATTCTCAACATGGCCTAGCTCCACGGATATGTCCACCGTTTCCCCTGGATGACAAATGTCTTTGTTGGATGTTACATAAAATGTAACATCGTCAACCGCCGATACAGATATTGAAAGTAACGAAAGCAACACCGAAAGTACCGCTAAAACAGATATAGTTTTGCTTTTCATAATAAACATTCTCCCATTTTCAACTTATGTAGCAAATATACCATTTGAAATGTAATTGTATATAAGCTTTTTATCTTTGGTGTTTATTTCACCATCACCGTTAATATCTCCGACATCAAAGGGATAATCGATAAGAATTTCATTACCGTCAATATGATTAAACATCATTTTTTTGTCCTTTGCATTAATCTTACCATCGCCATTTATGTCACCTGTGAGGTTAAGCTGCACATCAAGTATCATATTTTCTTCAGAATTAAATTTATAGCTACGATTTGTGTAGTTTTGTTTGCTGATTTTTAAGATGTATGCACCTTTTTCAATATCATCAAACGAATACTTTCCGTTTTCAATATTTGCTGTTCCGATAACATTACCATTTTCGTCAACAATCTGTATCAAAATGTCCTCAATATTTCCAACACCAGAAATCAAACCAGAAATGCTGTTATTCACCGGTCTAAACGTTATATTAGCATTAGTAAGACGCTCATTATCGGCACCGATTTCTATATTTGACCATTCGTGCTCCGTTCCGTCATAATATACAGTTGTAACATCGTTAAACAAATTAAAAGCATTATCTTTTATTGAAAGTATGCTATTAGGAATAGTTATAAATTTAAGATTAGAGCAAAATGCAAACGTGTATTCTGGTATAACGGAAACACCATTTCCGATAATTACAGATTCAAAATCATTTGCATAAAATGCATATTCGCCAATATTCTTAACACTTCCAGGAATCGTCACCGTTTTCAACGCAGGGCAAGCAGCAAATGCATATGCCCCTATATCTTCCAAACTATTAGGAAGCGAAATCGTTGTAAGCGAATTGCATTCTGCAAACGCTCCTCTCTTAATCTCAATAACTCCATCTGGCACCGTTAAAGATGTTATCGAAAGCTGCGTGAATAAATACTCTCCAATTACGGTTATACCATCTCCTATAACGATAGATTCCACCCCTTTATTGTACCATGGATACGTCGGCATATCATTTTTGCCTGTGATTGAGTAATCATACGTACTGCCCGTGCCTTTTAAGGTGAGAATTCCATCGTCGCTAATGGTATATGTTACATTAGCACCACATTTTCCTGATGTAGCTGCTGTAGCTGCAGATTGTGCACTAAAAGTTTCAGCCTTTGGCAATTGTATTTCAGACAAATACGATAAAGCGGTTGTAGGTGATGACAATATCAGCAAACATACACATAATGTCACACACATCGTTTTCAATAAGTTCTTTTTCATTGATTGTCCTCCTTTTTTTACGTTTTTTGCTGTTTGCAGACAAATTGTACCATATTATACATATACATAGATATATATAAAGTAAATTTTTAATTAATAAAAAGCACAAATAAACCCTGTTTTATTTTTAATCATTGGAATTGTCTGTGTTGTCAAACAAGAGAGCATATTTTATCATTAAACAACTATTTCAAAAACGGCTGGATCTGCTCGCCTTGCAGGGCAAGGGCAACCGTTTCTTCTACCTTTGAAAAATCACAAACGAGTGAATACGGCTTTTTTACGCTGTCATCCTGCGATACGGGAACGAAATACACATTCTTTTTGTTATATAAAAGACCGATATTCTGCAAATTTGCCCCAAGTGCATCATTACTTGCAAGCGACAGTATCACGGGCTTTCCGCATCTCGCGGTTGCCTTTGATGCCATTGTTACCGCAGAATCAGTTATGCCGTGCGCGAATTTTGCAAGCGTATTACCTGTGCAGGGGCATATAAGCATTGCATCAAGCCTTGTGTCAGGTCCTAACGGCTCAGCATCCTTTATGCTTGTTATAATATCTCGTCCTGTAAGCTCCTGTATTCTTTTTTTCAGGCTCTCCTTGCTTCCGAATCTTGTGTCGGTAGATGACGATATTTCACTCAGCACAGGATAAAGATCATATTTTTCTGCAAGCTGCTCCATAACGCGCAGCATTTGCCCGTGTGTACAGAACGAGCCGCAAATGCCGAAGCCTAATTTAAGTCTATTGCTCATTATAATACTCCCCCAACATATCAGTAATACACTCCGCAAGCATATATGATGCGCTTACAGGCGCATATCTTCCCGGAAGCGCCAGAGCGGATATTGCCTTCAAGCCGAGATTTGATGCATACGATGCATCAAGTCCGCCCGGAAGCGAGGCTAAATCAATTATCAAGGCATTTTTCCGAACATTATCAAGCACATCGGGTGTCATTATTATTTCAGGCACAGTATTGAATATTATATCGTATTTGCCGATACAGTCTGCAAGATGCTCCATACTCACAGTATCGCAATTCATAGCGTATGCAAGCGCTATTGACTGCTTTTTTCTTGCGCACACGGTAACCTTCATACCGATACCGCAGAGCTTTTGCGCAAGTATTTTTCCTATCCGTCCGTACCCCGTTATAAGCGCCCTTTTGCCGTGGAGCATTTCATCGGTATTGCTCATAGCCGCCATAATAGCTCCTTCCGCTGTCGGTATTGCATTCATCAAGGCAAGGCTCTCGCTTTGCGAATAATCAAATACCGTTCTTTTATGCTTTTCGCAGTACGCCTCTACCTGCGACGGTATCATACCTGCAAATATCGGGCATTGTGCCTTTTCAACGAGGCTTAAAATATCTATCTTTTCATTACACAACGGTGCTGAAACGTGCTGACCGTCACGCGTGCACGGCATTGGCAGTATCAGGCAGTCTGCGCCTGTTACAGCATCATATGCGCTGATGCATCTGACTGCCCCGAACGATTCTGAAAGCTCCGTATCAAATCCGTATACTGCGCATTCGAAACCCTTTTCCGAAAGTGTCTGCGCAAGATGTATATATCTTATATCACCGCCCACGACGGCTATCTTCATATCATGTATGTTCATAAAAAACTCCCCATATAACGATACTTCATTATATGAGGAGTGTTATCATTTTGTTATTGTCAGAACGGTCTGTTAGAGCCGCCTGAGGAGAAATTTCCGTTGCTTGTTATATATGTTGAAGATGTCGTGATGCTTGCGCCCGTACTGCCGCCTGAGTATGTACCGCCCGCGCATACGTTATATTCAACAGTACCGCCCGTATACGTACCGCCGTAGGAAACGCTGTACGTTTTACCGCTTGTAAAGTCGGGGGATGAAACGAGAACGAGCATTGATGAGCTATACGATTTCGGCAGCATTACTGTTATATCCGTACCCGTTACATTCAGATATTTTCCTGTGCTGAACGAGCCTGATGACATCGTAAAGCCAAGCACATACTGCGTTGCCTTCGTAGCCGTTTGCGCCATATCCTTATTTCCGAGCGCTATGAACTTACCGCCGTATATTTCAAATTTTGAATCGTAGTCAATTATACCGTTACCTCCGCTTACAGGGCCGAATACATACGTTTCACCGCCGTAAATATACATATATCCGTTTGCATCGAGTCCGTCGCCTTCAGCATTTACTATTACTCGTGCCTCACCGTCAACGCTCAGATAATACTTCGAGGACGCTTCAAGATCGCCTGCGGCGTTCACGCCGTCATCGGATGAGGTGATAACGGTAGTACCGCTGTAAAAGTCGATATATATACCCTCAACTCCCTCATACGAGCCGTTGACAATAACCTTCGGCGCACTGCCCTGAACGGTCGTGCTGCCTATTGCAACTGCCAGCTCTGCGTGCACGCCGTCGTCCTTCGTTGTTACGTTAACATCGCCGTTTGTGATATATACCGAGCCGTCGCAATGTATCGCATCGTCAATTCCGTCAACAGTCACACTGCCGCCGTTTATATAAAGCTCGCTTTCAGCCTTCAAGCCCTTGCCGCTGTTGAACAGTGCGTACAGCGTTGTCGAGCTTGAGCCGCCAAATCCGCCGCCGAAGCCGCCCGTATCGCTTGATGTACGGACATATTCGCCATTTGAATATTTAAACTTGCCGGATGTACTGTTTTTGTAGAATGCTCCGTTCAGGGTAATATCAACAGTACCGTCGTTTACCGTCAGCACCGTATCAGCCTGCATACCGTCACAAGCTGAATATATTGTATAATTACCGCTGTTTACAGTTAAAGATGTGTCACTCTTAATACCGTCATCAAGACAGTTTAATACCATCGTTGCGTTTGACAGCGTCATCGTATCGTTCGATTTGATACCCTTTGATGAATTACGGTCATAAAGCGTTGTGTACGATGAATACGTTGAATAATTGCTTTCATCTATTTCAATGTATGTCGATGAGGAAAGAACATACAAGCCGTAATATTCCTCCTGCGTCGTTGGCATATCAGCCTCTGCAAGCACTTCATATACCCACGCAGATGACGTTGTGTTGCCGCTGTCAGACTCATATCCGCCGCTCGTTGTTATATCGAACGTACCGCCGTTGACGGTAAGCGTCGTATCTGCTGAAATACCGTCTCCGCCTGCATTTATCGTAAAATCACCGCCGTTTATCGTAATGTCGGTCTTACTGTTCTTAATACCGTCACCGCCTGATGTGATATCAAACGTACCGCCGTTTATGACAAGGCTCGTTCCCTTTCCCTTGGGCTGTAAGCCGTTTCCGACTGTGTTGAGTATATAATCGCCTTTTTCAATAACAAACGCCGCCTTTGATACCGTAATTCCCTCTTTACTGTTACCGTCAATGCTGAGCGTACCTGTGCAGTCAAGAGTAAGCGGAACTGAATCTGAATATACGGCTGATTCAGTAAGGTTTTCTGAGGTGTCCGCAATATAACAGCTTCCGTCTGCCGTTATCGTTACGTCATCGGCATTCAGTATGCTTACCGTTGCATCAGCACCCGTATACGTGCAGCTTGCATCAACGAACATAAGCGTAACGGAGCCTGTTGCATCAACGACTATCTGTGTATTGTCGGATTTTTCAAGGAATGTATATTCACCCTCATCTGTTATTGTTATTATTTCATTTTCATATTGTGACAAAACATATGTGTTCGTAGGCTCTTCGGCAAGTATATCAATTTTAAACGAATAGCCTGCGTAATTCAGCGTAACGTACGTATCGCCCTCTGAAATACACGCACCGGACTGATACTCAACGGAAAATCCCTCGCATACAGGGCTTATCGTACCGTCAGAATACTCTGATATAAGAATTATACCCTTGTCAGAAAATGACGTACCGTAGTAATACGACGTCTTATCAGGCCCTTTTAAAAGCGTCACGTTCGTTATGCTTGCACCGAGCAATGTGCCAAGGCGCGTAAGATCATCGCTTGTTACAGCACCGTCGCCGTTGATATCGCACGCTTTTTCATTTGCAGCACTGCTGTCCGAAAGAAATTTCTTTATTCTTATAATGTCCTTTGTGTTTACAATTCCGTCGCCGTTCGCATCGCCCTTAACGATTATCTGCGCTTTTTCAACGGATACTCCGTTTTCGTATAAGGTAAGCGTATCTCCCGTTGATACCCATTCATTTTCAGATGTAATGCTTACGGTGCTTTCAAACAGGCTTTCAGCTCTGTTCGGCGTCGTCCTTTGCGGTATACCGTATACATACGTTCCGTCTGATCCGGCGATCACGGTAACACCGCAGTCAGCAACAGGTGTAATTGCTGATTCTGAAGCGGCAGTTGAAAAGCACAAAGTGCTTGCAATACAGCTCACAGTCAAGCCAAGCGCGGCAAATCTTTTTGCAAATGACATGTTTTTTTCCTCTCTTATAAAATATTACTTGTGAATGTAGATTTATTCACATAAAACCGATTATAATTCACATAGTCATTAAAAATCCTCAATGTGAACTTTGCGTGAAAATCGAGTGTTTTTTTAACGATTATGTAACAATTAAGAGGTATAAAATACAAAAATGATAAAACACACATCAAAAGCCATTTTCAAAACCATAGTTATCGCATTAATAGTTTCAGCATTATTAAATTTTTGTGCATGCAGCGGCGATGATACGCCGTCGCAAACAAACGGTGATAAGCAAACACAGGCACAGACAAAAGCGCCTGATGTAAACGAGACCGAACCGCCCGCAACAGATCCTGCAGAAACTCAGCCTGAGCCTGACTACAAGGGTCAGGACGGTGATTACACATACGAGGTTTTTGGAAATGATGTATATATAACATCGTACAAGGGCGAGGAAACACATATCACGCTTCCCACAGCCGTCGGAGAATACACGGTAACTGCGATAGCAGACGGGGCATTCAAGGGTAATGAAAGCATAACATCCGTAGTAATTCCGAGCGGATACACTGCCATCGGTCCTTCAGCTTTTGCAGATTGCAGATCGCTTCAAGCTGTATCGCTTCCCGACACGCTTAAGGAAATAGGCTTCAGTGCATTTCATTCCTGCGCAAAGCTCTCCGACATCGCTATTCCCGCCGGCGTTCGTTCAATAGGCGGTATGGCGTTCAATTCCTGCCAATCATTAAAAAGCATCTCTTTACCCGAGGGTATGACATCGGTTACACATTCTCTGTTTGAAAAATGCACTTCGCTCGCAAGCATATCATTGCCGCAAACAATATCGGTAATTGAACCGAGAGCATTTGCATCGTGCCCTATAACCGAATTTATATGCGGTGAAAATGTCGAAAAGCTCGGTTATGCGGTATTTTCAAACTGCGACAAGCTGACGAATGTCACATTGAATGGTAAAATAACGGTAATTCCCGATATGGCATTTTACGAATGCTCTGTATTATCGCAGGTGACGCTTCCCTCATCATTGACGGAGATCGGTGAAAGAGCATTCTTTTCCTGCCTTGCCTTGAAGCAGGCACAGATCCCCGCATCCGTAAATAAAATAGGAAAAAGCGCATTTTTCAACTGCGCAGACCTTAAGACCGTTAACATTCCAAACGGTGTGACAAGGCTTAACGACGACTTATTTTACAATTGCCGTTCGCTTAACACGCTGAGTATTCCCGAATCTGTGACATTTATAGGCAAAGATGTTTTCAAGGAGTCAGCAATGACGACAATTAATTTCGGCGGCACTCAAGAGCAATGGAATTTGTGCAAGGGCGACTCTGATTACACTTCCATAACCGTCAATTTTTCAAAGTAAGAAAGGAAATGTTGAAATGAGCATACTTAACGATATATCCGAAAAGCTCCAGATGGGCAGAGCCCGTGAAATAGGCGCTTTGATCGAACAGGCTCTCAATGAGGGAATAAGTGCAGAGGATATACTTAACGGCGGTCTTATCGCCGGTATGTCCGTGGTTGGAGAAAAATTCAAAAACGGCGAATTGTATCTGCCCGAGGTAATGATGGCGGCAAGAACCATGGATACCGGCGTCAGCGTGCTGAAGCCGAAGCTGTCATCAAGCGGAGTTGAGCCGATAGGCAAGGCAGTTATCTGCACTGTCAAGGGCGACAAGCACGATATAGGCAAAAATCTTGTAAAAATGATGATAGAGGGCATGGGCATAACCTGCGAAGATCTCGGCGTTGACGTTTCCGCAGAAAAGGTAGTTCAGGCAGTACAAAGAACCAATGCAGACATAGTATGCCTTTCTTCCCTTCTGACAACAACGATGGGAGAAATGAGAACGGTCATAAAAGCTCTCGAGGATGCAGGTCTGCGTGACAGCGTAAAGGTAATGGTCGGCGGTGCTCCGTTGACACAGAGCTTTGCTGACGAGATCGGCGCTGATGCGTACACGCCGGATGCTGCAACTGCATCACAGCTTGCAAAGGAATATCTTATCAATAAATGAGAAATAAAGAAAACTTTCTGTTTGACAAATTAAAAAGACTTGACCCTTATCTTCTTATCCCCACGCTGTTGCTTACCATATACGGAATTGTTGTTATTTCGTCAGCCTCAGGATACATAGGCGAGGGAAACAATCTTGTTACAGTACAGATAATAGCATCGACTCTCGGCTTTTTCGGCATGGTGGCGCTTTCCGTTTTCAACTATGACCGATTGCTGAAAAGATTTGTCATTCCTGTATTTATAGCAGCGTGCATTCTGCTGATCTTGCCGATAGCAGAGGATATTCCAAGCATGCTTCGCGGTTCATTCGGAAACAATGACAGCTGGATAGCCATTCCGTACATCGGAGTAAACCTGCAGCCGTCAGAGGTCGTAAAGGCACTGTTTATACTGACATTCGGATACCATCTCGGCATACTTCGTGAAAAGAATATAAATACTCCGAAAAGCCTTTTTCTTATGTGTGCCCACGGCGGTATAATAATGCTTTGCGTTATGCTTGAAAAGGATCTTGGCGCTATGATCTCATTCGGTATCATTTTCGTCGGTATGTGCTTTTGTGCAGGCGTGAGCATCTGGTATCTCATCGGCGCGTTGGGAGCGCTCGTTGTATCATTCCCGATAATCTGGCGTTTTTTGGACGAATATCAGAAAATGCGTATACTCGTCGGCTTCGATCCTATGCAGGACCCTGAGGGGTACGGCTATCAGGTCATCCAAAGTATGCGCGCCATAGCAAACGGCGGCATTACGGGAATGGGTTATAAGGGCGGCACTATATCGCAAAATCCCATAGAATCCATACTGCCCGCAAGACACACTGATATGATATTTGCCGTTATGTGCGAGGAATTCGGATTTATAGGAGCGATAGTATATTTCATTCTTATAATCGCGCTCGTTTTCAGAATACTTGTAATAGCAAGAAGAAACAGAGAAAACTACGGCATATATATGTGTGCGGGAGTTGCGTGCGTATTCATATTCCAGACCGTCGAAAACATCGGTATGTGTCTTGGACTTTTGCCCGTTATCGGAATAACCCTGCCGTTTATGAGCTACGGCGGCTCGTCCATCGTAAGCCTTTACATGTGTGTGGGTATAGTTATGAGCGTAAGCATACATCAAAACGATATCTCCTCGAAGCGCATCATAAAGCTGAAATAATATAAAAAACTGACATTGATATGGGTGATACTCTTAGCGGAGAATTTAAAAAATGTCGCTAAGTACGAGCATCGCGTTTGTCGGGGCAAGCGCAAATGGGATAAGCCCAAACCCTTATACAAGCAGAAAAGAGCAAGGATAAAAGGATATAAAACCTTCTGTTCTTGCTCTGTTTTTTCTTTCTGTCGATATGTCAACTTCGTTGACTCGATATGCTTTCACTTCGTTCAAGCTCGATATATTGTCGCTTCGCGCCAATTCGATATGAGATAAAT
>JAZPYO010000023.1:0-2343 GCA_045544195.1 Eubacteriales bacterium | reverse complement strand
ATCCCGATCTCCTGCTCCATTAAAAGCAGGTCGTGTTCACCAACGAGCTGTATCAAAACCATCTGCGCATCGGGATTTTCGTAATGATAATGTTTCATAATACACTTTACCCTTTTCAAATCAAAATGCCGTTGCAGTGGTCGATTTCATGCTGGATTATCTGTGCTGTGAAGCCTGAATATGACTTGGTTTTCCATTGGAATTTATCGTCCTGATATTTTACCCTGATTGTTTTGTATCTGGTCGTCTTGCGCGGTGCACCGAGAAGTGACAAGCAGCCTTCCTCTGTTTCATACGGCGCGGCTTTAGAGATGATTTCGGGGTTGTACATCACGGTAGGTTTTACGCCGTCGATAAAGGCAATGATACGAACCGTCTTGCCTATCATATTAGCCGCCATACCCACGCAGGTCTCGCGGTGAGCATTCAGAGTATCGATCAGATCACGCGCGACGGAAGCATCATCTTTAGTTGCGGGCTTTGATTTTATTCCCAAGAAGAATGGGTCGTGTATTAATACTTTTACCATTTTACACCTCGCAAAATCGGGATTTATTTTGCAACTACTATCGTCATCATAACGAGATCATCGTTACCGGTATTGATTATAGTGTGATTTGAACCTTTCGGACAGATGTGCATAACACCTGCTTTCAGTTCTTCTTCAATACCATTACAAATAGCTTTTCCTGTTCCGCTAATTATATAATTTAGGTCATCGCCTGAATTCTGAGTATGCAAACCGATACTGCCGCCTTTATGAATTCTGGTCGGTATAATGCGATAGTTATCATCGTTGTACATCTTCACAGTCATCATACCTGTACCGTCATTCATACACGGCATTTTTATTTCCTGATATTCATAAAAATCTATTTTCATAACTACCTCAGTAAATTACGAATCGTGCTGCCGGTTATCTGTCTGTACCCGAACACGGATAATTTATTTTATCACTTAACAAGTCAGAAAATCAAACTGTGATCTCTATTTGATTTCCCTCGACCGCGACGATACAGCTCTCATAATATTCGTCGCCGGTCGTGCGGGGACCGCTCAGCACTTCGTAGCCGTCGGTTTTCAGCAAGGCTGTTAATTCATCAACCTTCTCCGCGCTTCCCACGCTGAAAGCAACGTGAGCGTATCCAGTGCGGTCAGCGTCCTTTGCCGGGTTTGACATCTCCGGCTTGGTCATGATCTCCAGCCTCGCTCCGTCATCAAAGGAAATAAAGTATGAGCGAAAACCCGTGTTTTTATTGTGATACAGCTCGTTAGCTTTGCCGTCAAAATAAGTGACGAAGAAATCTTTTGCCGTTTCCAAATCGTTGACATACATCGCTATGTGTTCGATTTTCATTGATGTTTCAATCCCTTCACGCGAATATCGTCCAGCTCCTCCGCTGTCAGGCATCCCGATTGATACAGGCGCAAATATTCCTTCGACACGTCGGAGTCAAAGATCAGCACGTCGTCGGAATTGACGGTGACGTCCACGCCGTTGCGGTAAAGCTGCGCGATCGGGTGGTGCTCCATATCGGTGACACGCCCTAACAGCACGTTGCTCGACGGGGTGATGTTCAGCCTTATCTTGTTTTCTCTGAGAAAGTCAATGACGCTTTCATCCCAAACGGCGGCGATGCCGTGCTGTACTTCATCGAGGTGCAGCGCCTTGACGGCGGTAACGATATCCCGCGCCGTACCCCATTCGCCGACGTGCGCCTTTAAAACCAATCCGTTTTCCGCGGCTTTTTCGTAAAACGGGATGAAGCTTTCGATCGGCTGCGTCAGCTCGTCGCCGTACAAATCGATCGAATAAAACTCTCTGTGTCCCCAAAAGTGTTTCAGGCAGTCCTCTAAATAATCGACGGGGCAATGCCGCGACAACCCGATTTGCAGGCGCAGTTCTATTTCAGGCGCGATTGTTTCATTCGCTTCCTGAAACACGGCGATCAATTCACCTATATCATTGTGAAAGAACATACCGAGCCCCCAAACATCCTCACCGATCTCCAAAACAGTGACGCCGTCCGCTTTTGCCTGCGCGAATGTCGCTTCAATCAGCAGTCTTCTGCCTTCCGGGCTGTTAAAGTGATCACCGATGTATTTGCCGCTCCAAGCGTCCATCTTGCGCATAGAATCCAGCGGTTTTGTGATTGGCTTTATTTCATATCCCGTTTTCCCGAAAATATACTCCCTGCTGCCGCCGAGCACAAAATGGTTGTGCAGATCCGCTTTCGGGAATGTTCTGATATTGTCTAAACTTCCGCTTTTCAACGCTTCTGTGAAAGTCATCACTCGCTCCATTCGAGATTCATCGTTACGCTCACGTCGCCTTCACCGAAA
>JAZPYO010000022.1:0-104700 GCA_045544195.1 Eubacteriales bacterium | reverse complement strand
CGGAGCAAACATATCGAGCCGTAGGCATATCGAGTTGCGCTGGCAACATATCGAAAATCCCGTTAGGGATTTATCTCGATGCGTGATTTGTCCGTTAAGGACATCACGCATAATAAGGAAGGCTTTTTCGTTTATTATCCGTTTTATCTTCCGTCAACGTAGTCACACGCAAATGGGCTAAGCCCAAACCCTTATACAAGCAGAAAAGAGCAAGGATAAAAGGATATAAAACCTTCTATTCTTGCTCTGTTTTTTCTTTCTGTCGATATGTCAACTTCGTTGACTCGATATGCTTTCACTTCGTTCAAGCTCGATATATTGTCGCTTCGCGCCAATTCGATATGAGATAAATCCCTCGTTTGCGGAGCAAACATATCGAGCCGCAGGCATATCGAGTTGCGATGGCAACATATCGAAAATCCCATCAGGGTTTATCTCGATGCGTGATTTGTCCGTTAAGGACATCACGCATATGCTCGGGCGTTTTTGTGTATACGAATAAAAATCGGAACAATTATTTTTAAATAGATATTTTGTCATAAAATAACAAAAAATCTTGACAAAAGAGATAATATATGATACAATGAAATTGGATAAAAATGTTAGTAAAAGATAAAAAAGATTTTTCGAAGAAATGAGGAGATGCGCCTTATATCAAGTGATGAATGAGTGCGCGGGGAGCTTGTAAGATCAAGGACTATGCAGAAAAACGCCCGCCCCACGACATCCCACGTGGGCGGAGCGTAACACCGCAAACGGTGTTGATGCAGTGATGTTGCACTTCGTGCAGTGATGTATGCCCGGACGGTACAGTGATGTTTGCCTTCGGCAAGTGAAAAGGGGCAGAGAGTTGTAACACCGCAGGCGGTGTTGATGCAGAGATGAGTGATATATGCCACAGCGGGCATATGATAAACGGTATACAATTAAAATATGCGTGCTTTGCGGATTTTGCAAGGCACGCACATTTTTATTGTGTAGTTTGCATAATTCTTTCGCATTTTGTTTTGTTATAATGCTGAAAATGCATTTTTTACAATAAATATCTACACTTGCGTTTTTGAAAATGTTATACTTAATAAGCAATACAAAAAGAGGAGAAGTATATGAAGATATTAAAAAGGGCGATCGCCCTGATGTGCGCCGTTTCGTGCATTTTGTCAATTGCGGGAACGCTGGCTATCGCTACGGAAGAAAGCGGCAAAATAACCGTCGTTGATTCTTGCGCAATGTTCGTTGACAGAGATTCAAGCGGAACGTTTCTTTGCGGTGTCCCCGTTGGCTCTACTGCCGAGAAAATCGAATCCTTGCTTAACGGACAATGTGAATTTTCCAAAAGCGGTACGCTTTCAACCGGAGATAAGGTAACTCTTTATTCTGACGGTAAAATGTCAGAAACAGCAACCGTCATTATTTTCGGTGATGTGAACGGCGACGGAACAGTAAATGCAAAGGATGTAATACATCTTAAAAAGGCTCTCGACACTCAAATTACAGACAGTGTTCTTCTTAAAAGCTATGATATCGATGCAAACGGCAGCTTTACAAGTGCGGATGTCAGCGCCTTGTCTGACTTCATAACATCGTCAGTTGAAAGCATATCCATTATGGGAACGCCTGAAAAAACATCTTATTATGAGGGCGAGCAGTTCTCCTCAAAAGGAATATTTATAAATGCAACGTATACAAACGGCAAGGTGATCTCCTATGCTGACGGAATATCCTTCTCTTATAAAAACGGTAATGCCTTCAGCGCGGGCGACACTTATGTTGATGTTATATTCAACGGAAAAAGCGAAAGATTAAATGTTTCCGTAAATGAAACAACCGCATTTGAAGCCCGTATTACAATGGGCAATTCCGAGTATTCTGTCGGTGTTGAAAATGCAAACGTACAGCTTGAATCAACTGCTTTGAAATCGGAGCAGAAATGGCAGTTCATAAAGCAAAGCGACGGAAGCTATGAGATAAAGCACATTTCATCCGGCTTACTTTTGACAGTTGACGGCACAGCCGCCTCACAGGCAAATGTAAAGGTCAGCGCGGATACAAATGCAGATGAGCAACGCTGGATAATTTCAAAGACCGATGACGGTGCGTATGCACTGTACTCAAAGAAAGGCAATTTCGCTCTTGACGTATGTTCGGGCGAGCTGACAGACGGAGCAAATATCTGGCTGTATAATGCAAACGGAACGCCGGCGCAGCTATTTGATATTGAGCTTATTTCCGAGCTTGAAAAAAGAGTGGAAGATGATGCTCTTGATATAGGTAATGATATGATCGCTTCTATAAGCGGTACATCGTCGGGCAAAAACCTTGATATTTCATCAGATAACGTGCTTTTGAGATCGGAAACGAATGTTTCCTCACAGCTTTGGCGTTTCAGCCGTCAAAGCGACGGAAGCTATTCGATAATAAGTCAGGCATCGGGCAAGCATCTTGATGTGCAGGGCGGAAAGGCATCGTCAAATGCAAATGTTCATGTGTATTCAAATGTTTCTTCGTCAAGTCAGCGTTGGTTTATTCTTCAGGGTAAGAGCGGTTACATATTCGTGCCGAAATGCTCGTATAAATACGTTCTTGAAATAGAAAACGGCTCGACGCTTGACGGAGCAAGCATTCATACAGGAGAATATACGGGTAAGGTGTCATCTCAGCAATTTACCGTAAAAAAGCTCACACAGGATTATGTAAGCTACGTTAAGCCCGCAAATATCGGAACATCGTTCAATGCAACTGTAAAGGTAGGAAGCAAGTGTCTTGCAATATCTGACCCGAATGCGATAGTATACAGCGTATCTGAGGAAGCTGACCAGATATGGAGATTTGAGCGTCAGAGCGACGGAAGCTATGTTCTTATGAACAACAGGTTTGACAAGGCTCTTGATGTGGCAGGTGCATCATCTGCGGACAATACAAATATCCAGATATATACTGCCAACAATTCAAATGCACAGAGATGGTTCATCTATAACAAAGAGGATAAATTCATATTCCGTTCAGCGCTTTCAAATAACGCGGTAATGGATGCTCATGACGGTGCAGACACAAATCTTGCAAACATCAGCCTTTGGACCCTTACATATAGCCCCACACAGCTTTTCACGATCACGAAAGGCGAAATGAAGGCCATGTCATTCAACATTTTCTGCAATAATATGAATTCAACGCGTATTGATAGAGTTATTACGATGATGCGTAAGTACACCCCTGATACTATCGGTATACAGGAAGCTACGAATCAATGGATAAATCTGCTCAACAGCAATGTCGGAAACGTATATGCAATAGTCGGATGCGGAAGAGACGGCGGAACAAATGGTGAGTACAGTGCCATTATGTATAATAAGCACATATTCAACCTTATCGACAGCGGAACGAAATGGCTCTCGGATACCCCTGACTCAGTTTCAAAATATTCTGAGTCTTCGTATAACAGAATATTCACCTATGCATTGCTCGAAAGAAAGGATGACGGCAGACGTATACTCGTTATCAATACACACCTTGACCATCCCAACGGTGCTTCGGCTCTGCGCGCAAAGCAGTACAGAGTAATACAGAGCTTTGTAAACACATACGGCGATTACCCCACATTGTTAACGGGAGATTTCAACGATACGCCGGGCACACAGGTGTACAATTCGGTAGTTGGAAGCGGATTTTTGGACAGTGCTAAGAATGCGTCAACGAGATATGAGGCATCAACCTTTACAAACTACGGCGCAGACAGCAGAGTTCTTGACTATGCATTTTTCTCCGCAGGGGATTACAATCTTAAATATTACAAGGTATGCAACGAGAAAATAAACGGCGATTTCCCGTCTGACCACCACCCTGTATACACAAGATACATTCTGAAATAATTCAGCTTTGAATGACCTGATGCAAAATACTGCATCAGGTCATTTCTATCGAACAGTTATCCTTTTGTGAAAAAAATTCTATCTTTTAAAATAAATATTACCTATTGAAATTTTAATTATAATATGATATAATTATTTTGATATACTGTACAATTATTGGCTATTGTTATTATCAGTGGCACATTTAATTTTGGAGGTAATGATGAATTCTACCGTGAGCAGACAGGATGTGTCTGCCTTAAAGCAAAAGGCTTTCGCAAAGCTGTATTCAAATCTGAATGATATGCAGAAAAAGGCGGTCTGCACAACGAGCGGTCCGTTGCTTGTGCTTGCAGGAGCCGGTACGGGTAAAACGACCGTGCTTGTGAACAGAATAGCTCATATAATGTCATTTGGATGCGCTTGTGAGACCGATGATATTCCGAACGGTATTACCGCAGAGGATATTGAAAAATTGAGAAGCTACGCGATTTTAGATAAGGAAGAGCTTCGTTCTGTTCTTGGCAGATTTGCGGTAGATCCGTGTCCCGGCTATAATATACTTGCCATAACGTTTACGAATAAAGCCGCAAACGAGATGAAGGAAAGACTTGCGAAAATACTCGGTCAGGATGTTGCAGACGGTATGTGGGTAGGCACGTTCCACTCCATATGTGTCCGTATTCTCCGCGCTCACGCAGGAAAAATGGGATATTCCCCGTCGTTTACCATATACGACAGCGATGACAGTAAAAAGCTGATCGTGCAGTGCATGAAGCAGCTCAATATCGACGAAAAGGTCATTGTGCCGAAGTTTGTGCAAAATGTAATAAGCCGCGCCAAAGACGAGCTTAAGGACCCTGAAAAATTCACCTCGGAGATATCGGGCTCGAAGGATCCCAGATTGGCGAGCGTTGCGATCATATACGAGCTTTATCAGCACAAAATGCGTGAAAACAACGCTATGGATTTCGATGATCTTATATTCAACACGGTCAAGCTATTGTCAGAGGAGCCTGAGGTACGCAGATATTACACAAACAGATTCAAATATGTTTCAGTTGATGAATATCAGGATACGAACATCGCACAGTTCAAGCTGACGTATCTGCTTTCAAGCAAATATTTCAACATAATGGCAGTAGGCGATGACGATCAGAGCATATATAAATTCCGCGGGGCAACGATCAAAAATATTCTGCAATTCGATCATGCATTTGAAAATGCAAGCATAATAAAGTTAGAGCAGAACTACCGTTCAACAGCAAATATTCTTGCGGCGGCAAACTCTGTTATACGCAATAATGTTGCACGCAGGGGAAAAGAGCTGTGGACTGATGCCGCCGACGGTGATAAGGTACGTATAAAGCGTGTGCCCACACAGATAGATGAGGGCAGATTTATCGTAAATACGATACGCGATCTTGTCAATAAAAAGGGTGTGAAATTCGCCGATTGTGCTATACTTTACAGAATGAACTCGCAGTCTAACTCGCTTGAAAGCGTTTTTGCAAAAAGCGGCATACCGTACAGAATACTCGGCGGCCTGCGTTTCTATGAAAGAAAAGAGATCAAGGACATTCTGGCTTATCTGACGGTGATAAACAACCCAAAGGATGATCTTCGCCTTAAGAGAATAATAAACGAGCCTAAACGTAAAATAGGCGATTCGACTATTGCCGCAGTAGAGGCGATAGCTACCGACCACTCAACATCGATATTCGATATTATGGCAAGATGCGACGAGTTTCCCGCGCTTGCTAAGGTATCAGCAAAGCTCTCCGCTTTTACAAGTATGATAATTCAGCTTCGCGCCATAGTTGAGGAAAAGCCGCTTTATGATCTTTACGATCCGCTTATGGAGCTTACAGGTTACAGAGAAATGCTTATGTCCACGGGTCTTGAAGAGGACAAGGACAGAATAAAGAATATTCAGGAGCTTTTCTCGAATATAAGAACGTATTGCGAAGAAAACGACACCCCATCGCTTGAAGGCTTTTTGCAGGAAATATCGCTGTTTACCGATGTAGACAACTACGATACGCAGGCTGATGCGGTCGTTATGATGACGATACACAGCGCAAAGGGACTTGAATTTCCCGTTGTTTTCCTGCCCGGAATGGAGGACGGTATTTTCCCCGGTATGTCTTCTCTTACAGATGCAACGGAGCTTGAGGAGGAAAGAAGACTTGCATACGTTGCAATGACGCGCGCAGAAAAGCTTTTGTATATGATACATACCGACGAGCGAATGCTTTACGGTAAGACACAGCGTAATCCAAAGAGTATGTTCATAGGCGAGATCCCCGATTCGTATGTAGAAACCGACGCAGCAAAGCGTGTGCAGGCTGCTGCAAATGCACATGAAGCATCTGCATATCCGAGGCGGCGCAATATTCTTTCATCGGAGCTTATGAAGTCAACGGAGAAAATAACGTCGGTCGGAAGATCCACAGGATATGAAAGATTTGTTGCAGGTGACCGTGTGAAGCATATGGTATTCGGAAACGGTACGATCCTGTCCGTTACACAGATGGGCGCTGATATGCTTTATGAGGTGGTATTTGATAATGTTGGTACAAAAAAGCTCATGGCAACATATGCCAAGCTCCAGAAAATATAGATCGGTTTTTGAAAGGAAAATATGACGTACAGATATAAAACAAAGGGCACGTGCTCTTCTATGATAGAGCTTGATCTTGACGGTGATATAATAAAAAGCGTAAGCTTTTCAGGCGGATGCCATGGAAATCTGCAAGGTATATCAAAGCTGGTGCAGGGAATGGATGCGCATAAGGTAATATCGCTTTTACAGGGAACTAAATGCGGCTTTAAAAACACATCATGCCCCGATCAGCTTGCATGTGCATTGAAAAAGGCATTGGAACAGTAAGAAAGGATGGAACATATGAGTTACATTGAAAGCTATGAACGCTGGTTGTCGTCAGATAAGGTAGACGAACAGACAAAAGCGGAGCTTATAGCGATAAAGGATAATGACGATGAGATAAAATTACGCTTTTATCAGTCGTTGCAGTTCGGTACGGCGGGCTTGAGAGGTACAATGAATGCAGGCACAAATGCAATGAATGTGTTTACAGTCTGCCAGGCAACTCAGGCAATAGCAACCTTGATAAAGGATCAGAAGGCTGAACAAAGAGGCGTTGCGATAGCTTGCGATTCACGCAACAATTCAGAGCTGTTTTCAAAGAGCGCGGCGCAGGTGCTGGCGGCGAACGGTATAAAGGTGTATATATTTGAGGATCTCAGACCTACCCCTGTGCTTTCATTTGCAATACGCCATCTTAACTGTATTGCGGGTATCAATATTACAGCATCGCACAATCCTAAGGAATATAACGGATATAAGGCGTATTGGGAAGACGGCGCACAGCTTCCTCCCGAACACGCACAGACTGTATCTGATATTATTGCAAGGACCGATATTTTCGACGGTGTGCTTTCTATGCCGTTTGATGACGGCGTGAAAAGCGGCATTATCGAGATAATAGGCGAGGATGTAGACAAGGCGTACCTTGAAAACGTATATGCACAGGCGATAGACCTTGATACAGTAAGGCAGATGGCAGACGATATAAAGATCGTATACACTCCCTTGCACGGCGCAGGCTATAAGCTCGTTCCCCGTGTTATTGAAATGCTCGGCATCAAGAAGCTTTATATGGTTCCCGAGCAGTCAACACCGGACGGCGATTTTCCGACAACGCCCTTTCCCAATCCCGAATATAAGGACGTATTTACGCCGGGTATAGCTCTTGCAAAAAAAATCGGCTCAGACCTTATAATTGCGACCGACCCCGATGCTGACAGAGTAGGTATAGCGGTAAAATGCGGCGACGATTTCGTTACGATGACGGGAAATCAGGTAGGAGCAATATTGCTTGACTACATTATAAATGCATTGAAAAGAACAGGAAAAATGCCCAACGGCGCATATACTGTAAAGAGCTTTGTAACAACTGAGCTCGTTTCCAAAATAGCAAAGGTCAATAACGTGAAAATGTATAACGTTTTCACAGGCTTCAAGTATATAGGAGAGGTCATAAAAAACAACGAAAAGCCCGGATTCTCGGAGTTTTTGTTCGGATTTGAGGAAAGCTACGGCTATCTTCGCGGAACATATGCGCGTGATAAGGATGCTGTTGTCGGCACGATGCTCATATGCGAGGTTGCAGCTTACTATAAAAAGCAGGGAATGACGCTGTATGATGCTATGCAGGCGATATATCAAAAATACGGCTATTACCGTGACGGCGTAGACAATCTTGCAATGAAGGGCCTTGACGGAATTGATAAAATGAAGCGTATTATGACCACGCTCCGCAATGATCCGCCGAAAATGCTTGCAGACGTTGCAGTAGATACCTTTATAGACTACAACGTTCCGTGTCAGTATGATATGAAAACAGGTGAGAAGACGGTCATTGAGGGCGGTACGACAAATACCGTATACTTCAAGTGCGGCGATGATGTTATAGTTATTCGCCCGTCGGGTACAGAGCCTAAGATAAAGCTGTATTACCTTGTAAATTCGGATACCGAACAGGGAGCAGACGCGAAGATAGAAAAATTCAAATCTGCCGCTTTGAATATAATAAACAGTATAGAATAAAAAGTATCGCCCGCAGTGTCGCTGCGGGCGATGTTCGATGATACGGAGATATTTATGGTACACTATATGAAGCTCGGCGAAAAGCCGTTTATAGCAGTAAGGTCTGGAAATAAAAAAATTGAGATGCGTCTGTATGACGAAAAAAGACGAAAGCTGTCTGTGAATGATACGGTAGTTTTCACAAGCGCGGAAAACGGCGGGCAGATAACAGCCGAAATAAAGGCCTTGCACGTTTTTGACAGCTTTATGCAGATGTACGGTGCATTTTCCGCAATAGATCTCGGTTATTCCGAATGTGATGCAAAAAACGCAAGCTATACTGATATGTATGAATACTACTCTGTGGAAGATGAAAGAAAATACGGGGTCGTCGGCATTGAAATATCATTGAAAAAGGATTTGTGATAAACAGTATAAAAACACGGTGTACCTTGCAGCAGGTATACCGTGTTTTTTTATTCTACTGTATCACAAACGCTCTTTCGGATTTGAAACGCAGCTTAATTGCAGCTTTATTCATCGTCATTTTCTTTTGCATCATCGAGTTTTTCGTTGACCTTAACGGTTATGTAAACGGCTCTGTGTATGTCCGTTTCAAGCACGGTGATATCAAGATTTTCGTACGAGAATGAATCGTTTGTTTCAGGTACATCTCCGAGCTGCTCCATTATCCAGCCGTTAAGAGATGTGCTTTCGGTATCCGATTCGAGACCGAAGAATTCGAAAAATTCATCTGTTGTAACAAGGCAGTCTACCTTGTATACGTTTTTGTCGGGCGTTTCCGCAAAGCTCTCAACGACCTCGTCGTGCTCATCCCATATTTCGCCGACAAGCTCTTCAAGAATATCCTCCATCGTAACGATACCGAGCGTGCCGCAGTATTCGTCAAGAACGACGGCAACGTGCGATTTTTCCTTCTGGAGCTGCTTTAACAGATCGTTTATCATTTCCGTTTTCTGAACGAAAATGGGCTTGGTCATTATTTCGGATATTTCCTTGTCTGTTATACTTCCGTTTATATAGAAATCCTTCTGGTGTATTACGCCGACAATATTGTCAATGCTTTCGTCGTATATCAGAAGTCTTGAAAACTTTGTTGTGGAAAATGTTTCGGCTATAAGCTGCTTGTCGCAATCAAGCGAAACGGCTTCAAGGTCCATACGGTGAGTAAGAATATCCTCAGCGCGAAGATCTCTGAATTCAATAGCGCTTCTTATAAGCTCGCTGTCGTCATCATCAATACTTCCTTCCTGCTGTACCTCGTCAACTATCATCAAAAGCTCTTCCTGCGATATTTTCTGTGTTTCTTCAACCTTGAATATCTTCAGCAAAAGGCTCTGCCACAAGGAAAAAATAAAATTGATCGGCGTGAGCAGAATGATAAGCGCGTTTATTATCGGGGCAGATATAATGGCGAATTTTTCGGGAGAATTTTTCGCAAGAGTTTTTGGCGATATTTCACCGAAAATGAGAACGATAATCGTGAGAGCAAATGTCGAAACCGTTGTTCCAAGGCTTTCATCCTTCAAAATATCAATGCAGATCAAAGTACCCAAGGAAGCGGAAAGTATATTAACAATATTGTTACCTATAAGAATCGTTGATATCAGCTTATCATATTTTTCAGACAGCTTATAAACCAAAGCGGCTTTTTTGTCCCCCTTTTCTGCCATGCTTTTTATCCTTGTTTTATTCAAGGACGAAAAAGCTGTTTCAGTAGCGGAAAAATAGGCTGACATAAATATCAGTATCACTATTACGATAATTTTAGGTAAGACACCATCAGGCATAAATAAAAGACCGGACCTTTCTTTTTTTGTATTTATTTTGTGTGTGGAGCAAACGCAAAAAGGCATACCTGCCAATAAAACCGCAATTTCGGAATTACCGCAGGGATGCCTGTATATTAAATTGTATTAATACTGTTACAATCGCCTTCGACTGAATCCATAGTAGGTAAAAATCCTCACACAATCATTTAAGTTTTTTGTAATTGTATCATACTGTATGCGTTTTGTCAATGAAAAAAGTATTATTTTACTTTTTGTTTACTATTTATTATTTCAAATCGCTTTTATAAACATTGAAATAAGCGAGCTTTACACAAAGGCATACTATCTTTATTGCAATAGCAAGCTCCTCATTTGACGGATACGTCGGGGCAAGTCGGAGATTTCTGTCCTTCGGGTCTATTCCGTAGGGGAACGTTGCGCCTGCGCCCGTAAGAGTTACGCCTGCTTCCTTTGCAAGACGGTACGTTTCCTTTGCAAGTCCGTCAAGCGTGTTAAGGCTTATGAAATATCCGCCTTTCGGGCTGAACCAGGATGCTATGCCAGTTTCTCCGAGCTCTTCTTCAAGAGCGTTGAGAACGATCTCGAATTTGGGCTTGATGTGACGCGCGTGTAAACGCATATGGTCCATAATACCCTCGGCGTTTGTGAAATATCTTACGTGGCGAAGCTGATTGATCTTGTCTGAGCCGATAGTCTGTACCTGCATTACGCTCTTTATCTGCTCACGGTTGTTTGCGCTTACCGCCATCAAAGCAACACCGCTTCCGGGGAAAGAGATCTTTGATGTGGAGAAGAAGTAAAACAGCTTATCCTCGTTTTCCGTTCCCTGAACGAGCTGGAAGAGATTAAGGAGCTTGTCGCCGTCCTCTTCAATATCGTGTACTGCGTAAGCGTTGTCCCAGAATATTCTGAAATCCTTTGCGGCAGTTTTTAAATTTGCAAAGCGGCGTACCGTTTCATCGGAATATGTAATGCCGTCCGGATTTGAATATTTCGGAACGCACCATATTCCTTTTATTGATGGGTCTTCAGCTACAAGAGCCTCGATCTTATCCATATCAGGACCTGTCGGTGTCATATCGATATTTATCATCTTTATGCCGAGAGATTGGCATATACCGAAGTGTCTGTCATAGCCGGGTACAGGGCAAAGGAATTTTACCTCAGGCAAGCGGCACCAGGGGGTATCCGAGCCGTAAACACCGTAAAGCATCGCTCTTGCAACTGTATCGTACATCATATTAAGGCTGGAGTTTCCGCCGAGTATTATGTTGTCAGCGGGTATTCCCAGAAGCTCGGAAAACAGATCGCGCGCCTCGGGCAATCCGAAAAGCAGACCGTAGTTTCTGCAGTCCGTTCCGTCGCTTGCTGTGCATTGCTCGCTGCTGTGCAATATACCGAGAAGCGATTCTGTTATGTTGAGCTGCTCTGTATTGGGCTTACCTCTTGACATATCAAGCGACAGCTTCTGCGCCTTGATCCTTGTGTATTCGTCAAGTACGTATGCGTACTCCTTCTTCAATTCTTCAGGTGACATTTCTGTGTATTTTTTCATACTTGTGACCGTTCCTGTTTCAGTATAGTTTTTTCAACATTACATTATACTACAACTCATTTCCGTTTGCAATAGCAAAAATAAAAAATATTGAAAAAAATTCACGAAAGACTTGAATGTGGTGACGAATTGTGATACAATACCGAGTTTGGTAGATGTGTAAATTATAATTATTTTCGGAGTCTTTTATGAATTATTTGAAGCCCGCCCTGTTTTCCTGCTTCAAGGGCTATACAAAAAAGCAGCTTGTGTCCGACATTATAGCGGGTATTATTGTTGCGATCATCGCTTTGCCGCTTTCAATTGCGTTGGCTCTGGCATCGGGAGTAGAGCCCGAGCAGGGCTTGTATACGGCGATCGTTGCGGGATTTCTCATCTCATTTTTCGGCGGAAGCCGCGTGCAGATCGCAGGTCCGACAGCGGCGTTTGCCACTATCGTCGCAGGAATAGTTGCGAAAAACGGCATGAGCGGACTTATGCTTGCAACCGTTATGGCAGGTATCATACTTATACTTATGGGTGTGTGCAAGCTCGGCGCACTGATAAAATTTATACCGTATACCATAACGACGGGTTTTACCGCAGGTATAGCAGTTACGATACTTATAGGACAGCTTAAGGACTTTTTCGGCGTAACGTATCAGAACGGTGAAAAGCCGATAGAAACGGTAGAAAAGCTCCGTGCGCTCATTGATAATTTCGGCACGGTGAATTATTACGCCGTTATGATCGGTATAATAAGCCTTATTATCGTATTTCTGTGGCCGAAGATCAAGTATCTGAACAAGGTTCCCGCATCGCTCGTTGCAGTACTCGTCGGATCACTGATCGTCGGACTTTGCAATCTTAATGTCAATACGATAGGCGATCTGTATACAGTAAGCGGAGAAATTCCGAAATTCCAAGCTCCGAGCTTTGATCTTTCACTTGCCAGAAGCGTTTTGCCCGATGCATTCACCATTGCGGTGCTGGCGGCGATAGAGTCGCTTTTGTCCTGTGTTGTAGCCGACGGTATGACTAATACGAAGCATAATTCCAACGCAGAATTGGTTGCGCAGGGAATAGGTAATATCGGCTCGGCTCTGTTTGGCGGTATTCCTGCGACAGGCGCTATTGCGAGAACTGCGGCAAATATCAAAAACGGCGGAAAAACACCGATAGCAGGTATGGTACACGCAGTCGTTCTGCTTCTCGTTCTCGTTTTGCTTATGCCTTACGCATCGCTCATTCCTATGCCTGTAATTGCAGCTGTGCTGTTCGGAGTAGCTTACAATATGTGCCAGTGGAGACCGTTTGTACGTCTTGTGAAAACTGCTCCCAAAAGCGATATATTCGTTCTTGTTTTGACATTTGTTCTTACTGTTGTGTTTGACCTTGTGGTAGCGATCGTAGTCGGCATCGTTCTTGCGTGTATTCTTTTTATGAAGCGTATGAGCGATGTGGCGAGCGTGCGCGCCTTTGGCGATGATGAAAACGAAGAGGCTGCTGTAAATGTGCCTTTCGGTGTCAAGGTGTATGAGGTAAACGGCCCCTTGTTCTTCGGCGCTTCCGACATCATAGCGAGAATAACTGTAAGAGATGATACGCGATGCATAATTCTCGGCATGGAAAGCGTTTTAAGCATTGATGCAACGGGAATGAACGCTCTTGAAGCATTATTTGATAAATGCAGTGAAAGCGGAGTAAAGGTGCTTTTCTCGCACGTAAACGCTCAGCCGATGAAGGCAATGAAAAAATCAGGTCTTGCATCTAAGGCAGGCGGCGATGCCTTCCTTCCGAATATTACATATGCAATAGCAGCATCAAAAAAAATGGTTTTTGACGAACAGTAAAATATATCCCGCAGACGAAGCATTAAAGCTCTTGTCTGCGGGATATTTATATATTCATTTGGTTTTTATAACACAAGTAACCGCCCTGTGTATTATTAAAGCACACACAACGTATGAAAGATCAACCGATTTTCATTTCTTGCGTTACTCATCAAGCCAACCGGGATAGAAAATACCCTGTCTTTGAGAAAAACCGTATCCATGATCAAAATCATCATCGTTTTCCTCGTCTAAAACGGCAAACTTTTTGATCTTGTATGGATCATTGGGGTATTTGGATTCATATTGGGTATAACATTCTACGACTGCCTTATACTCAGCTTCGCTTGTAATAACGTTAAATGTCATATGTGCATAACAGATCTCTTCTTCCGGTACAATACGTTTTCCTGTAGAACCCAAACCGCGAAATTTCACACTGACCAATTCTCCTCGGTACCGATCAAAGACATCATCGCATCCGGTTTCAAAATCCGGCAATTCGATGACATCATCGGCAAAAAAAGTTTTAAACGTCTCTTTATCCTGAAGCTGCACGGCATTAAACAGTCGGGTCAAAACCCCCTCCATATCCGTAGCTATTTTTTCTTCATCCATCTGATTGGAATTGCAGCTGAACAAACTGAACGATATAAGTGCTGCTACTACACAACTGATAATTTTCTTTAGATACGCTTTCATGGCTTTTCTCCTTGAATTTCTTATTTATTTCCCCGATCAATAAAATTACCATTTTTTATTGCTTCTGCCGCTTCGTCAGTATTGTGATATATTGCTGAGGCAATTTCTTTTGTAGCCTCCCAACCGGTTTTGAGAATTTTTTGCCTTTTGCAACTGCATCCCTGATAAAATCAAACGCACTCGATCCAAACGGATCAACGAAGGAAACAGGGTTTCCGTTTGCATAGGCAAAGCGGTTCAGTGTGATTGCATTGGAAATTTCTCCCGCAACAATATCAGCATTGATGAATCGCTTCATTTCAGGCGAGTAATAACGCGCCCTCATGTAGATAAGTCCGTTATCATCGGTTACAACACCGTCGCGACCGTTATATCCGAAGATTACTTTTTTTGTTTTTCATCGTTTTCGTGACGAATATCAGCATAATAAGACACAGAATTATCTGAACTGTTGTAGAGCAGGGAGTTGCAAGTCCGATCTGAAAAAGTGTACAGTCTTTTATTCGGCTGATGAGATAAACTACCGGTATTCTTACGAAAAATGCGCCGACTATTCCCTGAAGCATAACGAATGTCGTTCTGCCAAGGCCGCTGAAATACCCTATAAAGCAGAATAAAAACGGAGTCAGAAGGCAGTCTATTGCGTATGCCTTAAGATAGCTGTGTCCGCGCAGAATTACGTCTGACTCCTTCGAAAATATACCGCACAGAATATCGCCGTGGAAAAAAGCAAGGTAAAACATTACAAGCCCGCAGGCAAACGATGTGAGTATTCCGCAGATCAGGGCGTTTTGCGCGCGCTTTGTTTTCTGAGCGCCCATATTCTGCGCAACGAATGCCGACATTGATTGTGAAAACGCAGACGGAACGAGCATAATGAATGCACATACCTTTTCAGCGACCCCGACACCCGCAGAAGAAGCGACATCGATGCTGTTGACTATTGCCATTATTACAAGAAACGATATACCGACAAGAAGCTCCTGAAACGCTATCGGCACGCCTAAACCAAGCTCGGTGAGTATTATGCTTTTCTGAGGCTTTATCATCTGTATTCTGAACTTGAACGGCAGATCCTTTTTCTTTATTACGATAAGGGAAATAAGGACGCTTACTGCCTGCGCCATTACCGTAGCGCACGATGCACCCGCTGCGCCCATATGCAGCACCTTTACGAAAAGTATATCTGCGGGAATGTTGATAAGGCAGGCTATTGCCACGGTTATAAGCGGAGTTTTTGAGTCGCCGATGCCTCTGAATATACTGCCCAGAAGGTTATATGCGATTATAAAAACGAAGCCTCCGCCGCATATCATTATATATTGAACTGTCTGATCGAACGCTTCACTCGGAGCGTTCATAAGCGTTGCAAGCTGTTGCGGCAGCAGTAATGATACTGATGTAAATATAATGGCGAGAATTGAAAATATGAATATTCCGCCGCCTATTGCTCTTGCGGCAAGATCGTATTCCTCTTGACCTATCCTGCGGCCTACAAGGACTGTGACACCTACTGAAAGACCGCTTATTATCATCGTTACAGTCTGTATCAGCATACTGCCCGTTGAAACGCCCGAAACGTCCGATGTCTCTGCGTACCTTCCGACTACCCACATATCGACAGCTCCGTAAAGAGCCTGAAGAAAAAGGGCGAGCATTACGGGTAAGGCGAATTTTACAAGCGTCGGAAATACCTTTCCGTGAATGATCTGATTTGTTTGCATATTTTTACCGTTTACAAGGGGCTGCACCAAAGTACAGCCCCGATAGTATTATTTGCCTTTTTTTGCGCATTCGTTTCTGTCTTCACCGAAGAAGAAGCAGGCAACGGTTCCGACGCCTGTATGAGAGGCAATTATCGTTCCGATGTCAAATATTTTAATGTCGCCGTCAATGTTCGGCATAGCCTGCTTTATGGCTTCCTTTGTCGCCTCAGCCATTTCAATGCAGTTTGAGTGTGCAATGTAGAATTTTCCGCTGTAGCTGCTGCCGCCGTCCGCGTGGGATAATATATCGTTTACGGTCTTTGCAATGGCCTTTTTCTTTCCTTTTACCTTGTCGTAAGCTATTATGCGTCCAAGCTCGTTAAGGTGCATAATAGGGCATATTCCGAGAAGTGTTCCGACTGCTGCCGCAGGACCTGAAACCCTGCCGCCTCTGCGGAACATCGTAAGGTCTGTTGAGAAAAATTGGTGATGCATTTTTGAACGGTTGTCAAGCACCCATTTTTCAAGCTCCTCAAAGCTCATACCCGCATCGCGTCTGTCAGCTGCCTCATCGACCAAAAGACCGTAGCCTGAGCATGCGCAATAGGAATCTATTACCGATATTTTTCTTTCGGGGTACTTTTCTTTAAGAGCCTTTGCCGCCTGGATCGCATTGTTCACAGACGGAGTAAGACCTGAGCTGAAGTTAATATGCAATACGTCGCCCTTTTGCAAAAGCGCGTCAAAATAATCGTAATACTTGTGGTAGTTGATCTGCGAGGTGGTAGGGAGTTTTCCGTCAGCGATAAAGCCGTAGAAATCATCAAGCGCCTTAGGATCTCTGCTCATATTGTCAACGTATTCTGTTTCGTCTATCGTGTATGTATAGAATATTACGGGAATGTCCCTTTCCACCATATGTGAATAGGGAATATCAGCCGTTGATTCGCATGAAAGTATGTATTTGTTATCCATAATTACCCATCTCCGTTCAGCCTCATCCGTTTGCGTCGAAGGCTTTGAAATTTCTGCTTTATTTTATCACAGGAAAGCAAAAAAGTCAATGGATTTTATATGAATAAAATCTTTTATGGAAATCAAAAAAGGATAGCTTGATGCACAATCACTAAAAAGAATAATAATTTTTTGATTTTTTTATGCGATATGTATTGCAAATTCGTTTTAAATGTGGTAAAATCTTATTTACTAATGCGGCAATGTGTATCTGCCGTAAGTTTTTGATTAAAAGGAGGTCTTTACAATGTTATCTTTGAAGAAATACGTTGCGGAATTTATAGGCACATTCGTGCTTGTATTTTTTGCTTGCGGAACGGCGTGCGCCGTAGGATGTGATGTTACGGGCGGATATCTGCTCACGGCTCTTTCATTCGGTCTTGTTATAGTCGCTATGGCATATTCGATAGGCAACATCTCAGGCTGCCATATCAACCCCGCTGTATCAATAGCAATGTTGATAAGCGGCAAGATGACCGCAATTGATTTTATCGGATATATCGTAGCTCAGTTTGCGGGTGCTATTGCGGGTGCAGCAGGGCTTCTGGCACTGTTCGGCAGCGAAAGCAATCTCGGCTCAAACGCTTTGTATAACAACGATATAATAGCATCCCTGATAATCGAGGTCGTTCTGACGTTCGTATTCGTTCTTGCTATTCTCGGTGTTACATCCAAGACTGAAAACGGCTCTGTTGCAGGTATAGTTATAGGTCTTTCACTGACGCTCGTTCATATTCTGGGTATCCATTTCACAGGAACATCTGTGAATCCCGCAAGAAGCTTCGGTCCTGCGCTTCTGGCAGGCGGTGAGAGCCTTTCATGCGTATGGGTATTTATAGTAGCTCCTCTGGCAGGCGGAGCTTTGGCAGCTCTCGTTTACAAATTCCTTGCTTCCGGAAAAAAATAATTATATCACTCAGATAGGACTGGAAAACACCATATGAAAAATTTTAAAAGAATCGTTGCCTGGATATGCGCCTTGTCCTTCATGCTTTCGATGGCAAGCAGCTTTACTCTGGCGGCGGGCAGTGAGAATACGATAACTCCGTTGGAAAATTCGGGCTTGTACGTGGAAAGAACCTCAAACGGCAATTATCTTTACGGCGTACCGCCGCTGTCAACTGCAAAAAGCGTTGTTAATCTGCTTGAGGGAGACTGTATAGTAAGCGGAAGCGGTAATGTGAAAACGGGTGATACCGTAACCAGATATGTCAACGGCAACGCGGTTGATAAGGCACGTATCATCATAAAAGGCGATCTGCATATTGACGGACACGTAAATTCAAAGGATGTCGTAAGATTAAAAACGTATCTTGAAGATCCGGATGCTTCTATTGAAAAACGCGCGGCAGATATCAACGGCGACGGCTCTGTTACATATAAAGATGTTGAGGCATTAAGTGCATTTTTAACATCGAGCGCAATATCTGTTAAAGCATTCGGCGAGCCTGATAAGACCGTGTATTACGCAGGTGAAAAATTCAGATCTGACGGAATGTTTTTGAAGGTAACGTATGATGACGGCACATCGTACGCATATGCAGATGGATTTGATGTGATCTATCCGTCGGGAACCTGCTTCAAAGCAGGAGACACTTATGCCGATCTTGTCTATTCGGGTATGTCTGTACGTGTAGCTGTTACCGTCAAGGAGGCAGCAGAGGGCGATATAGTGGTGCAGAATGACAATATCATTTACTATACGACTCCGGCGCTGCCTGCAAATGCGGGAGAAACGGTCGATCTTTCACTGTATGATGTTCAGCTTGAGCTTGATGTGACGACGGACAGTACAAAAATAACATGGTCATCAAGCGATCTTACAATAAAGAATAAAAAGGTAACCGCGCCTTCTTCCAAGGGCGTTTATACGCTTAAAGCCGCATCCGGAGGTATTTCTAAGACGATATATCTTATCGTAAAAGAAAAGAATGAAACAGAATACGTGCTTTATCAGAACGATTTTTCTTCAAACGATATGTCTGATATGACTGTTCTGTTTAAAAACTCAAGTAATATCAGTATTTCAAACGGAAAGCTCGTGCTTGATTCATCATCGTCCGCTTCTTCGAGCTCATGTCTGCTTTTGCCTGAGTATATCGGCGATTTCGGCGACTATACCATTACAGCAAATGCTACAATCGATTCTGCGATAAACGATCAGAGATGGACATCCGTCATGTACCGTGTGCAGAATTCGGATTATCCGTATTATCAGCTGTGTGTAAGAAAGAATGCCGCTGCATCAAACGGCGTTGAGCTTGCATATAGGACAACTGAGGCAAAATGGGCTTATTACGGACAGACCGCAGGTCTTGAGGCTTTGAAAGCATCATCAAATTATGAATTTGTGATCGATGCCAACGGCGCGAATGTTGCAGCGTATATGAATGGCGAGCAGCTTATTTCCACCTCAAAACAGACCGATTATCCTATCGGTAGAGTAGGTCTGCAGGCGAACTGCTGCAAGGCGGTATACGATGACATCAAGATCACGGTAGTATTCCGCGCTCCGAACGCTTACGGCACGGCAACATACACCTGCCCGGCTATACCTGCAAATACCTCAACAGATGTAAGACTTTCAATGTACAATGTTGAGTTTACACAGTCATTCTGCTCTGACAAGGATGATATAACCTGGTCTTCGAGCGATGTCACTATAAATAAAGGCAACACGGTAAGTATTACGAAAAGCGGTGTTTATAAGGTAACAGCATCAAGCGCCGGATACAGTAAAACGATATATATCGTAGCAAAAGCGCCGAGTGATTCTGAATATGTTCTTTATTATAACGACTTTTCTAAAAACGATATGACGGATCTCCAGATCATTCAGAAAACAACAGACGGCTCTGTAAAAATAGAGAACGGTAAGCTCGTTGTTGCTGCGCCGACATCAAATTCATCGTTTACACGTGTTCTTTTGCCTGCGTATATAGGAGATTTCGGAGATTATACTATCGTAGCCAACGCCACAATGACACAAAGCGCAAACGACAGCAGATGGATGGCTTTGATGTACAGAGTATGCAACAATAATTATCCGTATGAGCAATTCTGTATCCGACAGAATGCCGCTAATTCGAACAATAACGGTGTTGAGCTTGCATATACCTCTGCTTCCTCTACTGACTGGAGCTATCATGCAAAAGGCTCCTACTCAACGGCGCTTAATTCCGCGACCTCATACAAATTCCGTATGACAGCGATAGGAAACAGCGCAACAGGCTACATCAACGGCACTAAGGTCATTTCTACGGATTCGCTTACACAGGTAAAAGGTAGGGTGGGCCTGCAGAATTGCGGCTCAACTACAGCTTATGATGACATAAAAATAACGGTTGAATTCAGTAATTATGTATCCTCAGGATATACTCCCGGCATCGCCGATGTTCAGCATACCGATACAAATATCGCACTGGCTGCTACGGTTGCAACAGAGGTAAAGAAAGCGGATGACCTTGATAAGATCAAGCTATCGCGTCCTGCTGTTGCGATATTCAGTATAAATTCTGCATTGCAGATAATCGATGAAAACGGCGGATATATATGCAGTATAGCCGATGGCTTGAATGCTCTTGAGGGCAAAACAGTTCCTGCGTTCAGGATAGATTCTTCTGCTGAAGCTACCGCTATAAGCAATTTTATCAATTCAAACGGAATCAAGGATGTGCTTGTTGTATCGAAAAGCGTTGCACAGCTGTCGTCATTGCGCTCATCATGCACTGCTGCAAAGGGTATCCTTGATGCTACAAGCAGTAATCTCGATCTTGCTACGCTTCGTGAAAACTGCAATAAGGCATCGAGCCGCATATGCCTGCTTCCCGCAAGTCGCGCAACACAGGAAAATTCCGCATATCTGTCAGAGCTTGCTACAACGGTATGGTATATGGCAGACAGCGATACGGAAACAGAGCTTTATGATCTTATAACTTCAGGCGCTCAGGGTATTGTAACATCCGAGCCTGCGCGTCTTAAAGAATGTCTCGGAAATACTGACATATTCCTTGAAAACTCCATCATAAGACCTGTAAATATCATAGGTCACAGAGGTATTCCGAGTAAAGCTCCTGAAAATACGGTAACAGGTACGTTGCTTGCAGCGCAGAACGGAGCGAATATTATCGAAAATGATGTATATCTTACAAGCGACGGCGTAGTTGTTGTAATGCATGACCCGACGATAGATCGCACGACTAACGGCTCAGGTAACGTCGAGTCAATGACATATGCACAGCTTCAGAAATATGTTGTTGACTATTACCCCGGATATTCAGAAAAGATTCCGACGCTTGAAGAATATTTCAAAGCGATAAAGGGCAAGGACATTAATTTGTTCATCGAAGTCAAATCGCAGAATACGGCGATTGTTCCCAAGATAAAGGCGCTTATCGAAAAATACGATATTCTCGATCAGTGCTGTATCATAACGTTCCATATGGCGATAATGAATGAATTCCATAAGCAGATGCCGAGTATATCCAACGGATTTTTGACAGCAATGACAGATCTGTCAAAGGTCATGGAATATACTTCTACCTTCAACTGTACGTTTAACCCGCAGCAAACGGCTGCACTTACAGAGGAATTTATGCTTGATGGCTCGTACAGAGGTATAACATTCTGGCCGTGGACACTGAACAGCTCGTCAGTATTTGATACATATTTCCTTATGGGTACAAACGGTATAACGACGAATTATGCGGATTTTTCGAGCGGATATCTGAAATTCCTTGAAACAGAAAAGTCCTCTTATACTGTCGAAACGGGCAGAAAAACTCAGTTGAACGTATATAAGGAAACGTATGCAGGCTCAAGGACGGTGTCTAAGCATGCGGAAATGGTAATACTGTCAGGCGACGGAAATATTTATTTCGACGGCAGCAGCATACACGCATATGCAGACGGAGTAACTACCGTACTGTTCAGACATTCATTCACTCTGAATAACGGTGCTGTTGCGTACGTATATTCTCAGCCTGTAACGATAACGGCAAATTGACAGCTTGATATAAATAAACGGCGGTGCTTTGATCTTGAAGCGCCGCCGTTTTTCAAATTCGGCATGTGATTGTGTTGATGCTTTCGGAAATATACCGTGATAAAAACGCAAAAAAAATTGCAATTATCTATTGACAAGCAGAAAAAATTGTGATATATTTATCTCGAATAAAAAGGCGATGATAAAGGGAGTAATCCTGCAGTCCGTTTTCAGAGAGCTGTCGGTGGGTGCAAGACGGTAAACGGCTCTTGATGAAAAACACTTTGTAGCCTGCGGAAGAACGCAGATATCTGTCAGTAGAACCGCACATATCTATAAGAGGGCTGGAAACAGTCAATTTGGGTGGTACCGCGGAAGTTATGTCTTTCGTCCCATTTGGGATGAAGGGCATTTTTTATTTCTCTGAGTCCGAAAAAAGTATAATAAACCTTTCAGGAGGAGCATTTAATGTTAAGAACACACACATGTAATGAATTGAGAGTCGATGACATCGGCAAGAGCGCAGTGCTTACAGGATGGGTAGATACTATCCGCGATCACGGCGGAGTTATCTTCGTTGACCTGCGTGACCATTACGGTATAACACAGGTAGTCCTTTCTGATGAAAACCTTATAAACGGTATTCCAAAGGAAACTGTTGTAATGGTGAAGGGAACAGTTACCAAAAGAGACGAGGAGACTGTAAACGAAAAGCTCCAGACGGGCATGGTAGAGCTTCGTGCAAACGAGCTGGAGGTGTTAGGCCCTTGTAAATCGGGTCTGCCCTTTGAAATATCCGCATCGACACAGACAAGAGAGGATATAAGATTAAAACACCGCTATCTTGACCTGCGAAATCCCAAAATACATTCAAATATCGTGCTTCGCTCAAAGGTCATCAGCTTTTTGAGGCGTCAGATGGAGGAAATGGGATTTTTGGAAATACAGACACCTATCCTCACAGCATCGTCTCCGGAGGGCGCGCGTGACTATCTCGTTCCCAGCAGAAAGCACAAGGGCAAATTTTACGCCTTGCCTCAGGCTCCTCAGCAGTTCAAGCAGCTTCTGATGACATCGGGCTTCGATAAGTATTTCCAGATAGCACCCTGCTTCCGCGATGAAGATGCAAGACAGGACCGTTCTCCCGGCGAGTTCTATCAGCTCGATTTTGAAATGTCCTTTGCAACACAGGAGGATGTTTTTGAGGTTGCCGAAAAGGTTGTTTTCAATACGTTCAAGGAATTTACCGATAAAAAGGTTTCAACACCTCCTTTCAAGAGGATCACGTTTGCAGATTCTATGCTTCACTACGGTACGGATAAGCCCGATCTGCGCAATCCTTTGATAATATGCGATCTTACAGAGTTCTTCTCAACGGTCGAATTTCCTTTGTTTAAGGGCAAGCCTGTAAGAGGTATCGTTGCGGACTGCGCGGGAAGATCGAAGAAATTCTTCGAGGACTCCTTAAAGTTTGCTATGAGTATAGGGATGAAGGGACTTGGATATCTTACTCTTAATAACGGCGAATACAAGGGTCCGATAGCAAAATTCCTTTCTGACGAGCAGAGAAGCACTCTTACAGAGCTTGTAGGTATAAAAGAGGGTGAAACGCTGTTCTTTATATGCGATGCACCTGCAGTCGTTGACCGTCTTTCCGGCGAGATCAGAACATGGCTCGGTGAAACGCTTGATATTATCAACAAGGATGCATACGAATTTTGCTTTATCGTTGATTTCCCGATGTATGAGCTGAACGAGGAAACAAATAAGATAGACTTCACTCATAACCCCTTCTCAATGCCTCAGGGCGGTATGGATGCCTTGCTCAACAAGGATCCGCTTGAAATATTCGCTTATCAGTACGATATCGTTTGCAACGGTGTTGAGCTTTCATCCGGCGCGGTAAGAAACCACAATCCCGAGATAATGCGTAAGGCATTTGAGATCGCAGGCTACGGCGAGGAGGATCTCAAGGCAAAATTCGGCGCTCTTTACAATGCATTTTCTTATGGTGCTCCCCCTCATGCAGGTATGGCTCCGGGTGTTGACAGAATGATAATGCTTATTGCAGGTGAGGAGACTATAAGAGATGTTATCGCATTCCCTTTGAACGGCAATGCGCAGGATCTGCTTATGGGTGCGCCGGGCGAGGTTACAGAGCAGCAGCTCAGAGAAGCGAACATTAAAATCAGAGATTGATAGTATACGGAGGTATATATGAACGAAAAAGAACTCGAAAGGCTTGAAAAGCTGAACCAGCTTTCGCTGACCGAGCAGGAAAAGGAACAGCTTATGTCGTTTTTTGCGCAGTGCCAAAGCGATGCTGATGCCCTTGACGGCTTTGATACGTCAAGCGTTGAAAGAATGGTTCACGTTATGCCGATGACAAACATAATAAGACAAGACGTAGAAATCAAAAAATTCCAAAGAGAAGATCTGCAAAAGGGTGCGCCCGAAACGGTTGACGGATACTGGCAGGTACCCCGTCTTGTAGATTGACGGAAGGGTAGGTCTGAAATGAGTATATATATATCCAAAGCCAAGGACGCAAGCGGAAAGGCTGTTGCTCTTGAGGATATGCTTCTGACTGTCGATATGCCGACATCAGCAGGCAGTAAAATGCTTGACGGTTATATGAGCCTTTTTGAAGCGCAGGCAGTTACAAAACTGAAAAATGCAGGCTATTCAATAGCAGGTAAGGTAAATGTAGGTGAGTTTTCACTTGATATAATGGGTGAAACGTCATATTACGGAGCTGAAAAGATGCAGGACGGAAGATATGCTTCCGCAGGCTGTCTTGCCATTTCGGATGGTACTGCCGAATCTTGTATAGGCCTTGATGTAAACGGAGCGCAAAGAAGAGGCGCAGCAGTTTCGGGTATGGTCTGCATAAAGCCGACATACGGTATCGTTTCAAGATACGGCACGATTCCCACAGCTTGCTCGGGTGAATGTGTGAGCGTTACTGCCGCGAGCGCTGAAAAGTGTGCCGAGGTGCTTTTTGCAATATCGGGACACGATGATAAGGACGGTACGAGTCTTACTGAGGAAAAATGCGATCAGGCAAAGACGGTACAGCCCATAAAGAAGATCGCAGTGTTGAAGGATCTTGTAAATTCCGCAGATGAAGAAACGAAAAAGCTGATAGAAGCCTTCAAGGAAAAGTGCAATGCGGAAACAGTTGAAATAACCTGTGATACGCTGCTTTGCGCAAAAAGCGTATGGAACACTCTTATGTCTGCTGAGCTTTGTAACAATGTTTCAAGATATGACGGTGTAAAATTCGGTTACCGTACGCCAAATTATAAAACGATTGATGAGCTGTATACAAACAGCCGCACGGAAGCATTCAGCTTTAACACAAAGCGCACGGTCCTTTACGGATCATACGTGCTTTCTACGGAAAACTATATGAAAAAGTATGACAAGGCGCTCAGGATGCGCAGAGTTATCTGCGAAAGCCTTGAAAAGATATTTGCCGAGTATGATGCAGTTTTGCTTCCCGCGTGCTCAAAAACAGCATTCTGCCCTGCATGCACAGATGAAATGACCTCTTACAACGAGAGTCTTTATACATCCATAGCGTCCGTGACAGGCCTTCCCGCTGTTGTTGCAGGCGGCGTTCAGATCATCGGTAAGGCTCTTTCCGACGCAAGCCTTCTGAAGCTTGTTCAGGACATTTAAGGAGGTGCGGAAAAATGCGTTATGAAACAGTAATAGGTCTTGAGGTACACGTTGAGTTAGCTACCGAATCAAAAATATTCTGCTCTTGCAGCGCCAAATTCGGCGGAGAGCAGAACGAGCATGTATGCCCCGCTTGCTGCGGTATGCCGGGTATGCTTCCCATCGTCAATAAGCACGTTGTGGACCTGGGAATGACTGCCGGTATGATGCTCAACTGCAAGATAAACAGAACGACTACATTCGATAAAAAAAGCTATTATTATCCCGATCTGCCGTGCTCTTACCAGACGACACAGTGGTTTGCGCCTATCTGCGTTGACGGATACGTTGCGATAGATACACCGAATGGCGAAAAGAAGATAGGTATAAAGCAGATACACATGGAGGAGGATGCGGGAAAGCTCGTTCACGATGATTGGACGGATACATCGCTCGTGGATTTCAACAGAACGAGCGTGCCGCTTATAGAAATAGTAAGCCGCCCCGACCTTTCAAGCGCAGATGAGGTAGTTGCATATCTTGAGGAGCTTCGCTCGCTTTTAAGATTTGCAAAGGTCTCTCAGTGCCGCTGGGAGCAGGGCTCGATGCGTTGCGATGTAAACCTTTCCGTTCGTCCTGAGGGAAGCGACGTTCTCGGTGTAAGAACAGAAATGAAAAATATGAACTCTCTTTCCGCTATCGTAAGAGCTATCGAATACGAAACGTCAAGACATATTGATGCGCTTGAAAACGGAACAGAGGAGCTTGTTCAGGAAACACGCCGTTGGGATGATGTCAAGGGCAAGAGCTTTGCTATGCGTAACAAGGAGACCGCAGGAGATTACAGATATTTCCCCGACCCTAACATTATGCCCGTCGTTATTGACGATGAATGGTATGGCTCGATAAAGGAAAGCCTTCCTGAGTTTCCCAAGGTTAAAAAAGCAAAATACGTTTCGCTCGGACTTTCCGATTATGATGCAGAGCAGCTCGTTTCTTCAAGAGCATTCAGCGATGTGTTCGATGCGGCTTATGAAAGGTGCAAGATGGCTAAGGAGGTAGCAAACCGCCTTATCACCGACTGTATGACTATCCTTAATAAAAAGCAGCAGACGATGGATGCGCTCAATATCAACGGCACATCACTCGGCGAGCTTATCCTTCTCATATCCGACGGCAAGATAACTCTCGCAAATGCAAAGCGTGTGCTTGCGGCAATGTTCGAGGAGGATATTGATCCTGCGAAGTATGCTGAAGAAAACGGACTTATCGTATCAAATGATACAGGTAAGGTGGAGCAGGTCATAAAAGAGGTTATCGCCGCTGACCCCAAGGCAGTTGCGGACTACAAGGGCGGTAAGGAAAAGGCTATTATGGCTTTGTTCGGAAAAGCGATGAAACAGCTCGGCGGAAACTGCAATCCTCAGCTTCTTAAGGATATGCTTATCGCCGAGATCAACAAAAGCTGAGAATAAGTGTTCGCTAAAATAAAAATAATTCAGGGGCGGGAGCATTTCCGCCTCTTTTTCTCTGCCATTTACAAAAGAGCAAAGCAAAAAAAGAACATTTCGGTTGAAATTCCGAAATGTTCTTTGTTTATACCCGTATGCTTTATTACTGCTGCGGCTCCGTACTGTTATCAGGCTGTAAAACGGGGAGTTTTGTTATTGATTCGTTCAGAAGAGCCTTTGCCAAGGGGCTGTTTTTGTCAAGTATTACAGTTTTGTTATCGCCGTCAAGCGATGCCTTTAATGCATCAAGAGAAAGGGTGAATTCATAGAATGACTGCTTTTCGGTTGTGTTGAATGCTTCGGAAAGAATTCGCATATATTCGCCCTCGCCGCTTGCTACGATCTGCTTTGCCTGAGCCTCTGCATTTGTAAGCGCAAGGCTCACCTGCTGATCTACTTGTGTGCGAAGCTGAGTCGCTTGCTTTTCTCCCTCTGCTCTGTATTGCTCTGCATCTCTTGTGCGCTCGGAGATCATTCTTGCATACACAGCCTCTTCATTTTCGGCAGGAAGATCAAGACGCTTCATTTTGACATCGACAACGTTTATACCGTAGTCCTTTGATTTTTCCTGAACCTCTTGCTTTATCTCCTCATAAATTGCATTCCTGTCATCTGCGGGCAGATCGTTAATTATATCATCCTGGTTGAGAACGCCCATTTTTGTTTTGAATGCATTGTATGTCGTGTCATAAAGACGGTTTTCAGCCGAAGTCGTTGTGCTTACCGTCTGGTAAAACAAAAGCGGATCTGTGATTTCCCATGTTATATAGCTGTCAACGGTCATACTCTTTTTGTCAAGAGTAAGCACCTCGGACGGAGGAATATCGTAAAACAGAGTGGTATTGGGGAATACCTTTACAGTATCAATAAAGGGAACCTTGATATATATACCGGGCTCTGATTTCGTATCTATTATTTTGGAAAAGCGTACTGTGCATACGTATTCATTTTCCTGAACTACAAAATAGCTTTGTGAGCCTATGATAATGAGTATAAAAAGAATTGCGGCAGGAATAAGTATCTTTAATGTTTTTTTCATTGTTTATCTCCTTGTGTTACGAAGTTTTCAAGAGGGAGGAGCTTCTGGGTGTCACCGTCTGACATATCAATGTATAGCTTTACATCGGGCAGAGCCTGCTGTATTGCCTCGTAATACATTCTCGTCAATGTTGCCTGAGGATTAAGCGCGTATTGCTCATACATAGCGTTGAACATTGAAACCTGCATATTGGCTTCGTTTATGCGCTCCTGCTTCTGTACCTCAGCATCCTTCAGTATTTTATCGACCTGTGCTTCCATCTTTGGAATTTCAGAGTTTTTGTATGCTTCGGCAAGGTTGATCGCCGCTTCCATTCCCTGATATGCGTTAACGACCTCCTTATACGCTTCATTTACCGCATCTGTCGGCAGCTCTGCGTCCTGAATACGCACGTCCGTTACTATAAGACCTATATCGTACGCTTCAAGCTCGGATATTGTAAGTGTCTTTATTTCCTGCTGTAATGATGCTTTGCTTGATGTAAGTACATCATCAGCCTTTGCAGAGCCTATGACGTTGCGTATCTGGCTCTGAACGAGATTTTTCAATATGCTTTCGGGGTCCTTTGAATTGAACAGATATTTAACGGGATCGGAGATCTTGTATTCGACGAAGAAATCGACGTTTACGATGTTCATATCGCCTGTTATCATCTTGCTTTCTCTTTCGACGGTTTCAAACTGCGTTGCATCTGCTGCATCGCTTCTGTATCCTATCTCGAGCTTGCGGGAAATGTTAACGTCTACAATGTGTGCTTCCTGAATGCCGAACGGGAGCTTGAAATGTATGCCCGCGTCAGTGACCTCCGTCACCTTGCCGAATGTGGTGATGACCGCCTGCTGCTTATCGTCAACTGTGTAAAGGGAGGTTAAGATCAATGATCCCAATACAAATACGATGATGATTGCTGAAACGGCGATCTTTATTGCCTTTGTCGGAATTGTTTTGTCCTTGAAATTTGGTAATGCCATAATCAATTATCCTTTCTGACCGTTTGGGTCGTTAATAGTATAATTTTATATCCCAAAAATAAATTTTGCAACAATAATATAAAAATTATTTGTTGACACGTACAAAACGGTATGATATAATGCTGAAAAACAGTGCTCGAATGATAGATACAATAAAGTAAATGCATACTGACTGTGATATACAGTATGCAACAGATCACTGCATTTCTGAATTCATTTAACGGAGAAAAGATATGGCGGAATTTATTTTGAAAAAAGCAAAAGAAACTGACGACTGCGGTGCGGACCGCATGTTTGGCTCACCTAACGTCTGTGATGATTTTGTTTGGCCGGTTGCAACGGATAAATACGGCAACGAAAGCGATATGATGTTTCTGTGCCAGGTGAGCTGCAGCAGCATTGAAAGCGAATATCTTCCAGACGATGGAATTTTGTATTTCTTTTATGATGCCTTGAATTGTCCGTCAACACCGAATATCAAGGACGGTGCAAAGGTTATTCTTTATACAGGTGACAGATCGTCGCTGTCGCAGATGCGTCTTGTGGATGAGAACGGAAACGATGTTTCTCCCGATGCATATATGATGCTGCCCGCAGAGCAGGGAATCGTAAGCATACTGCCGCCCGACGATGAGGAATTTGAGGATGAGGAGCTGTATGGGGAGTATGACGGTGAATACGGAGATGAAGAAAGTGATGCAATGTCACCTGATGATGACAGTATAGTTCTTGCCGCATTCAGCGAATTTGAGGATGAAAATGTATCGTTCAATTTTGAAAACGGAACGTGCCTGTATTTTCTCATAAGCCGCAAGGCATTTGAAAACGGTGATCTTTCCGATATAAGAGTTTTTGTAGCGTAATGAACATAAAAGAAAAAAGTTGACAGAAGAAACATCTGTCAACTTTTTATATTAAATTTCATACCTCAAACGGAACGGAGATCTTCTGTACGGCAGAGCCGACAGCATTTACAGTTACAGTAAGAGTAAGATCATATTCGTAAAACATATTTTCACTCATCCAGTACTCAGTTGTCGCGTTTATACGGTATCCCTTGGGATAACCGTCAAGACTGAGGATGACGCTTCCCGATGCCTTTTTCGGTATCATACCGGAGCCGTCGGACATAAGATCTGACAGCTTTTTGCTCGGAACATCGAACTCATACGTTTTGTATTCTGCCCCGTCCACGTACTGATAATCTCCCATAAAGCTCTTGTCAAGATCGTGAAAAAGTGTTTCTTTTGAAAGGTCAAAGGTATAATTTGCGTGTGACAGCTTTCCGTCAGCTTTATAAAACTTATTGCCTATGTAATATTCGTCTGTTGTTGCATCATCGTTTATACGCTGTAAATGAACGGTTGCAACACCGTCAACGGTGTTTTTTATAATACGCGAACGCAAAGTAGTTGATCTGTCACCGTCTATCACATCGTATTTTATCTCTACATTTATGTCATAAGCACCTGAATTGAAAATATCGTCAAGCGATGCGGTGAGCCGTTCGTCAGGATCCATTTCCGATCTCGGCTTTTCCGACGAGCAGGCAACGCACATTACGCAGCATATTATAAGCAAAAGCGCAGTTATTTTTTTCATAATGCAAATACTCCGTTTTTAACGTATTATATTATGGATTTTAGTATATGTCGGGCAATATTTCAATATAAAAAATGTAAACAATAAGCAGTCGAGAGGCATCGTATTTTGCGGTTAATACTTTATTTACAATAAATACTGCAAATAGATGGAGAAAAAAAGGTGTTTTTTGCGTATATTAGGATAAAAAAAGGGGGAAAGAAGAGTGCGTTTTGACAGTGGCTTTATAGAAGAGCTAAAGGCGAGAAATGATATAATCGACGTTATCGGAAGCTACGTCACGCTGAAGCGTGCAGGCTCAAACCATCAGGGGCTGTGTCCGTTTCATAATGAAAAATCCCCTTCGTTTACGGTTTTTTCAAAAAGCGACAGCTTTTATTGCTTCGGATGCGGAGCAGGCGGAGATGTGATAACGTTTATAATGCGTGTTGAAAATCTCGATTATATGTCTGCAATAGAGCATCTGGCAAAGCGCGCGGGACTTTCAATGCCTGTTGGCGCAAACGCTGAAAAAGAGATCAATATGCGTAAGCGTATATTGGAAATGAATAAGGAAGCGGCTGTTTTTTTCCGTAAAGCATTTAAAAGCGGAAAATATCCGAAGGCAATGCAGTATGCGGCAAAAAGAGAGCTTGACGGGCCGCTCGGTACACATTTCGGTATAGGCTACTGCCCTGATGAATACGGCGCGTTGGCAAATCATTTGCGCCAGTGCGGATATACTGCAGATGAAATGAAGGCGGCGTTTTTGTGCGCAGAGGGGAAAAATCAAAGGCTGTTTGATTACTATCGCGGCAGACTTATATTTCCTATTATAGATCCTGCGGGAAACGTAGTAGCCTTTGGCGGCAGAGCGCTCGGTGACGAAAAGCCGAAATACCTCAATACGAACGATACGGACGCATTCAGAAAAGGAAGAAATATTTTTGCCTTGAATTTTGCGAAAAATTCCAAGGAGGATCATTTCATACTTTGCGAGGGGTATACTGACGTTATTGCCCTGCACGGCGCAGGCTTCACAAATGCCGTGGCGGGACTCGGTACGGCGTTCACGCCGGAGCAGGCAAATCTCCTTAAAAAATATAAGGAGAAGGTCATTATCTGCTATGACGGAGATGAAGCGGGCAGAAAGGCGACACGAAGGGCGATCCCTGTGTTAACTGCGGCATCTATCGAGGTAAAGGCGCTGTCGCTTCCGCCCGGAGTCGATCCTGATGAGTTTTTGAAAAAATACGGCAAAGAGCGCTTTAAAAAGCTGATAGATGATTCAAAGGGCGAATTTCAGTTTAAATTCGACGATATAATGGCAAAGTATAATATCGCCTTGCCTGAGGAAAAGGCAAAAGCATCAAAGGAAGTGTGCGAGGTTCTTGCGCGCATTTCATCTGATGTCGAGCGTGATATTTTTACCTCAAGGGCATCAAAGCTGCTTGATGTTTCCGAGCAGAGCATGAAGCTCGACGTTAAACGCAAGCGTTCATCGCTGAGGAAAAATGCGTACAAAAAGCTCGGCGAGGACGTGCGCAGAGCAAGTATGGGATACGGCGATAAGGTCAATCCGGAAGCAGCAAGAAACATACGCGCATCAAGGGCGGAGGAAACTATACTCGGAATAGCGCAGATAAACCCAGAATACACCGAAAAGGCAGCTATTGACGGCGTGCTGACGCCTGATATGTTCTGTACGTCATTCGGCAAAAGGGTATATGAGGCTATTTGCAGGGTGTTCAGCAGCGAAAGACGGTTTGATATTTCTTTTATAGCCGGCGATTTTTCGCCTGAGGAGATAGGAAGGATAACGAAGCTGTGTATCGACCGCCAGGCACTGTCGAACAATACATATACGGTATTTACCGAAAGCGCAAGAGTGCTTGAGGAGGAAAAAAATGCCGCAGACGACGATGACGGTACGCTCAGCGCTCTGCAGGCTCTGATAGATAAAAAACGCAAATAAACGGCTCACAAATCTGAAAGGAAGTTTATATATGGAACAGAACAAAAAAGCAGTCATGAAGTCTCTCGTTGAAAAGGGTAAGCAGAAGGGAACTCTTACCAATAACGAGATCATGGAAGCTCTGGAGGAGCTTGATCTTGATCTTGACCAAACCGAAAAATTCTACGATACGCTGCAAAGCATGGGTATTGAGGTCGTCGGCTATCTTGATAACGACGGTGAGGTTATAGAGATCGAGAGCGAGGTCGAAAAATACGAAAGCGCCGAGGATATGGAGAAGATGCTTACACAGGAGGGCTTGCCGATAGACGACCCTGTGCGTATGTATCTTAAGGAAATAGGTCAGTTTCCCTTGCTTGACGGCGAAAGGGAGCTGTATCTTGCGCAGCGTATGGCTGACGGCGATGAAAAAGCAAAGCGTGAGCTTGTAACAGCTAACCTGCGTCTTGTCGTAAGTATAGCAAAAAGATATGTAAGTAAGGGAATGTTCTTTCTTGATCTTATTCAGGAGGGAAATCTCGGACTTATGAAGGCGGTCGAAAAATTCGATCATACAAAGGGATATAAATTTTCAACATATGCTACGTGGTGGATAAGACAGGCGATAACACGCGCTATCGCAGATCAGGCGAGAACCATAAGAATACCCGTTCATATGGTTGAAACGATACACAAGGTATCAAAGACCAGCAGACAGCTTTCCCAGCAGTACGGCAGAGATGCAAATGCCGAGGAGATCGCCGCAGAGCTGAATATGAGCGTTGAAAAGGTGCGCGAAATAATGAAGATCGCGCAGGACCCTGTATCGCTTGAAACACCCATCGGTGAGGAGGAGGACAGTCATTTAGGTGACTTTATTCCCGATGACGATTCACCCGCTCCCGCCGACGCCGCATTCTATACCCTGCTTCGCGAGCAGCTTAATGAAGTGCTCAATACTCTGACACCCAGAGAAGCGCAGGTTCTTCGCCTTCGCTTCGGTCTTGAGGACGGAAGAACGAGAACTCTTGAGGAGGTCGGAAAGGTATTCAATATCACGCGCGAGCGTATAAGACAGATAGAGGCAAAGGCTTTGCGTAAGCTCAGACATCCGAGCCGCTCGAAAAGATTGAAGGATTACCTTGATTGATACGTTTTTTCAATATCATATATCACAGTTTATATTTTATTTAAAAAAATGACTTGACTGTAAAACTTTTTTAGTGTAACATATAGCATGTATGTTTATAACGATATTACGGCGCATGTTCTTAAGCGTCGGAGAAAGGCATGGTCACACAACAAATGAAAAAGAGGTTATTAGCATTTTTTCTTGTCGCGGTAACGGCATTTTCCGTTATTATGACGGGTTGCACATCCTCAAAAACTGCCGATGAGGTAATCGAACAAGAGGAAACGGCAACAAGAAAACCCAAAACGGTGGTTCTCACGCTTATGACGGGCGACGAAACGACCGATGAGGCTATAAAAGCCGTTCAGGATGCAATAAACGAAATAACGACATCGCGCTTCAAAACGCAGGTAATTCTCCGTTACTTCAAGGAAAGCGAATACGAGCAGAAGATCGACCAGATCGTCGCTGATATAGCTGAAGAAGAAACTCTTAAGGAAGAGCAGGAAAGTGCGGCAGATGCTTCTGCAAAGGAATCGAAGCGTCATGCTGCTATAGATAAGCTCATCGCCGCAGACAAGGATGCAGGCGGTAAGAGCAAATGGTATGTAGAAGAAAATGCAGAGGAATCGGAAACCGCTGAATTCTACGAAACAGAGCTCAATATTCTTGGCTCGTCTGTTGAAAAGTATCCTACCGCTACATCAACACAGATGGATGTATTCCTCATTTGCGGTACGGATAATCTTCTGAAATATGTAAATGACGAAACGTACGCCACAAACGGTGACTCGTTCCTCGTTGAGCTTGACGAGATGCTGGCAGCTAACGCAAGCGAGCTGTACCACTACATAAACCCCAATGTCCTTTACGGCGGTAAGGTAGGCGGCGCGACATATGCAATTCCTACAAACAGACAGATCGCATACGAATCCACATATATGGTTCTTAATAAGGAGCTCGTTGAAAAGTACGGCGTTAACAGCGATAAGATCGGTACATTGACCGATGCTGAGACTGTTAAGTACCTTAAGGCTGTAAAAGAGGGCGAGGGAGATGATGTAACTCCTATTCTTAACTCACTTATCGGCATTTACGATAAGGCGGATGACGATGCGTATATACAGCCCATAAGCCTTGCAGATGCCCCCGGTATCGTAGGATTGTTCCCCGGTGAGCTTACAATGTTCGGAACGTATCTTTCGAACGCTGCTACATCCGGCTTGAAGTCCACTCCTAAGAACATTCTCACGCAGTGGCAGTTCACCGACCACTATTCTTATATGAAGCAGTTTGAGCGCAACGGATATTTCTGCGAGAATCCCACTGCTGATACAAAGTACGGTCTTGCAATAGTAAAGGGCGATGCTTCGTATCCTTCAACGCTCGATCCCAATAAATACATCGTAAAAACAGTTGCAAAGCCCATAGCTACAAGCGAAACGACGGGTGAGTATATGCTCGGTATCAGTAAGTATGCTGAGGATGCTGAAAGATGTATGGAAATAATCACATTCCTCAATACAAACTCCCAGTTCAGAAATCTTTTGCAGTACGGTATTCCCGGTGTTAACTATAAGATAGACGAGGAAACAGGTGCTTTGCAAAGACTCAACCGTGATTATATAATGGATATATATACCACGGGCAACGCGTTTATTGCTTATCCCGAAGAGGGTATGCCCCTTGATATCTGGGAGCAGGCAAAGGAATCAAACAAGACGGCACTCGTTTCTCCCTATCTCGGATTTGTGTTCGAAACGGAAGAAAATGCAGAGCTTATAAAAAATGTAAAGGCTCTTTCGGACGATCTTCTGAAGCGTCTTAACGATTATAACCCCGAAAATGACAGAGTTGCAAAGATCGCTGAGTATCAGAAGGCGGTTGATGATGCGAACGCATCGCTTGTTAAGCTCCGTGAGGATAATATAACTCTTGCCGCTGCTTACGAGCCCTTCCGTCAGATAATCGATCCCATCCAGGCGCAGAGAGATGCAATTCAGGTAAGACTTGATGCAGCAAATGCCGATAACAAGCCCTTCCTGGATGAATTGAACAAGAAGCAGGGTGAGGTTGATAAGCAGACAGCTATCATAACAGCAAAGACAGAGGAGATCGCATCTCACCAGGCAAAGATCGACGAATATAAGGCACAGACTCCCGTGGATCAGGAGCAGGTAGATTATTATACAGGCAGAATTGAAGAGGCTACTGCGGCTAAAACGGCTGCTGAAGCAGCTTTGGCAACTGCACAGACAGAGCTTGAGGCGGCTAAGACGGCTATCGCACCCACACAGAAGGTGGTAGACGATATCAAAGCGGAGCTTGCTCCCGTTGATGAAAAGCTCAAGACCGAAAAAGCAAAGTGCGAAGCAGAAAAAACAGCTCTTGATGAAAATGTTGCAGCAATTAAGGCAGCAGAAGATACAGTAGTTGCTTATACGAAGCTTATAGGTACATTGCAGTACACAACATCCGAAGAATACGATGCAGTCATTCTTCAGCTTTATTCCGATTTCTTCAAGGCGCTTAACGCTGAGGTAAGAAAGAATGAGCATTACGCTCAATTCCTGAATGCTGAGGATGAAAACAGCGTTGTATATATTTACAACACATGGTTTGACGAAATGCACGGCTGATAAAGCCTTAACAAAAGGAGATGCTTTGATCGCATCTCCTTTTTGTATGTTGCGTGTTTAGTATTTAAGGTGTAATATCTTGCAGCAGATGCAGCATCGCCTTGCGTTAAAAACGGCATTGAAGACTTGACGGTGGAGTATTCATACTATTATATCCGATATTGCGAAAAGAGAGATTTAACTTGCGGTTTCTGTTTTTGATCGGCTGCTGATCTTAAAATATAAAAGCTCTACTTTTTTCCCATCATTTCATCAATGGAAACGCCTATGAGATCAGAAATATCACCAAGCAAAAAGATGTCGGGATAACAAAGCTCGCGCTCCCATTTTGATACGGCTTGTGTGCTGACCTTAAGCAGCTTTCCAAGCTCACCTTGTGTAAGCCCTTGCTGCTTTCGGTAATTTAATATACATTCTCCTATACAGATTTTGCTTTTCATTTAATTCGTTTATATATTTCGTGATCGCGTGTCATCATACCAAATGCAATCATTTCACGTCTGATGGTACAAAAATCCTCGTGAAAGCACAAAATGATCCCGTTGGCCTCTTTTTCCGAATACTCGCGGTTAAAATCGAATTTTTCAAGTATATGTGAAAGCACGATCTCGCGTTTTTTTCTTTGCGTTGGTATATGTATCAGTCGTCCGTATTTGAAAAAGGTCGATAAGACTTCTTTTTTGTATTTTTCTTCGGTGTTGACGATTTCTTCATCTTTTTTTATTAACTCAAACAGTGGTTTATCAAATACTTTGCGATTCAGGGAATAGATAATATAAAACTGTGATCGAGAGCAATTTACCACGCCTGCTGCTTCCATTTTTTTGAGATGATAACAAATCGTCGCAGGTGTTAAAGACAGCTCGCAGGCAATCTTTTCCACGTAGGAATCCTCTTTTAAAAGGATGTTGAGGATCTCAAGACGTGTTTCGTCAGCAAGGAGCTTCAAGAGCTTAAGCTTCGATTCCATAGCTTATTTCTCCTTCTCGTCAAAGGCGAAAGCAAATAATCCGTTTTCTACTCTGAATTTACGCCACATATTCAAGATGTCCGCTAACACTTCCTTTTTAATTCTTGATTTAAAAATCTTCTGCGGGTCTCCATCGCTTTCAGCTTGCTCAATATCGGTTTTATAGGTATTATAAAAGTTCACTCTCATAAAAACCTCGGGATAGAGTGAAACCTCCATAAGCTCCTTTTGCTCCTCCGACAACGTGTTATAAAAGTCAGCAAGATCGGGAAAATGCTTTATCAGATTTTTAAATCTTTTACTCATCAGCTCGATTGCGCTATCAGATCCCGAAAGAAGCCCCGCCGTAACAGCGACATTATAAATACCCGCCTGTAACTGCAATGCTCCACGCTCGGTGGGACGGCTTTTGTCTATTGATGATGCATCAGCTTTATAAGCGTCATACTTTTCTTTTGTAATCGTCCACAAGCCGTTAAATATTTCTTGTTTATCCATTATGGTATATCAACCTTTCTTTTGATGTTGTCTATACTGACATTATATGCATCCGCCCACCTTTTGTCAAGAGTGTTTAGATATATTTCTAATCAATTAAACCACCGGTTTAAAAAATGCAGAAAATCAAAATCTATTTCAAGCTTCAGTTTTTCACTTTGAAAATTTCTTTACTATGGGCTTTCCGCCGTCATTTCCTTTTTGCATATATGAGTGTCAGATATTTCAAAGGTCTAATTGTGAAATTTTTTCGTTTGACGGGTTTTATGTTGAAATTTGATATTATTTATGATATGATATATTATAAGTGTAAATATTTTATAGAAAGGTGCTTTGATATGATCAAGAGAATGATCTGTACGTTCCTTACTGTGTCTATGCTGCTGGCATCATTGTCAGTTTTTGCATCAGATATTCAGTATAGTGTAGGTGCAGACGGTGTAACGGTAACAAGCTGGAATAAAAATGCAGAATATGTGATCGAAGTGCCTTCGATGATAGACGGAAAGCCCGTCATAGCTATCGCAGATGAAGCGTTCAAGGACTGTGTTTCGGTTTATGAAATATCTTTACCGAGCACGGTTAAGTCCATCAGCGGCTCTGCCTTTAACGGCTGTGTGTCCTTGAAAAATGTAATGCTTTACGAAAATGCCTTCTTTGTATCGGAAAACGGTGCGATCTATAACAGTGATAAAACTGAGCTTGTAAGGCTTTTTGATATGAGCTGTCAAAGCTTTACTGTGCCGAATACCGTAACGAAGATCGCAGATCATGCCTTTTACGGTATGTATAACCTTGAAAAGCTCGTTTTTACAGATAACAATATAACACAAATAGGCAGTTATGCATTTTATAACTGCACAGAGCTTGAATATTTTCCGCTTGATTCGGTTGAAAGCATTGGCGAATACGCATTTTATAACTGTTTATCTTTTTCTTCAAGTGTGTATCTTACATCGTTAAAAAATATACCTGACGGTATGCTTATGAACTGCAAGGGCATAAAAAATGCAGTTTTATCATCTGATACGTTGAGCATCGGCGCGTATGCATTTGCAGGCTGTAACGCGCTTACTGCGGTCCTTATACCGCAAGCGGCAACGGTGGGAGCTGATGCATTCGTCGGAACAGGCGCGACACTGTATTGCACATCAGACGCTTTGAAATATGCAAAGGCAAGCGGTATTCCTTATATTGAGACCGTTTATACAGGGGAAAAGAAGGTAAGTTCGGTATCTGTGGACGATCCCGTTCTGAATATAAGCCTTGCAGATGATGTAATCCCCGCGCTAAAGCTCACGCCTGCCGACTGTCAGGTTCCTTATACGTATCTTGTATCATCAGAGCCGGATATAGTAAGGGTTGAAAACGGCAAGCTCTCAGCTATGTCAACAGGAACGGCTATTATTACGGCGACAACGCTTGACGGAGCGCATACAGTATCCTTCACGGTCAATGTTTCCGATGCGGATGCGCCGTTACAGAGCCATCACCCGTACAGTTCTGACCGCACTGAAAGCTATTCGTATACAGTAAGCGGCTCACCGTCTAAAATTGCAGTTACATTTTCCGCACAGACCTACGTTGAAAGCGGAAGGGACTATATTATCATTTCTGATAAAAACGGAGAAAACATCGGCTCGTTCACAGCAGGAGAGCTTGCAAATAAAACACTTATAATAAACGGCGATACGGTAAATGTATCAATTAAAGCGGATGCTGATGTTGAGTATTACGGATTTTGTATTGTAAGGGCGGAAAGCGCAGACGATCACACGTTTGTACAAGATGTGTCATTGCCGCAAACGGAGCTTACGATGTCATACGGCGAAAGCAAAAGCCTTTCCGCTGTTATATCTCCGAGTGATGCTATATCCGATATTACATATTACAGTACCGACGATAGCGTTGTTACTGTTGATGAAAAAGGAAATGTGTATGCAATAAACGGCGGCAACGCGTTTATCGTTGCATTTGATGCCTATACAAATAAAAGCGTGGAATGCAAGATCACCGTAATAAAGAACGTTTATGACGGTATTCACTATACGGTAAACGGCTCATATGTAGCTCTTACACATTACGAGGGCGAAGAAATTGATCTTGTTATACCGTCTGAAATAAACGGTCTTACAGTAAATGAGATAGCAGACGGGGCATTTATGTACAGCCCTACGCTAAAAAGCGTGACGATACCTCAGAGCATTGAAAAAATTGCGGAAAATGCTTTTGCGGGCTGTGTTGGCATCGAGAGCTTCAGCGTTGATGAGAAAAATAAGAATTATTCCTCTGTAAACGGTATGCTGTGCGATAAAAATGCAAAAGTCCTTATATCGTATCCCTGCGGAATATACGGAAAAGCGGTAATTCCTAACGGCATAGTATCCATAGGCGAGTACGCATTTTATATGTGTGTGAATACAACAAGCGTAAGCATACCGAATACTGTAAATGAAATACATCATAATGCATTTGCTTTTTGCGAGGCATTGGATGAATTTATATGTCAGGGCGGTGCCTTCACCTCCGAGCTTGGAATAATGTATACCGACAGCGGAAAAACACTTGAAAGAGTTCCGTGCTCTTTTAAAGGTGATTTCACACTTAAAAGCGGAGTTGAGCATATATCCTTCGGCGCTTTCATATCGTGCGGTGAAATTGAGTCCTTGACCCTTCCCGAAAGCGTAAGATCGTTTGATAAAGGTGCGTTTTCACACCTTATAGGCTTAGTATCGTTTTCCGTTTCTGATGACAATACATCATTTTCATCAAAAGAGGGAGCTTTGCTTGATAAAGACGGTAAGACCCTTTTAGCATTCCCTGCCAATATAAACGGAAAATATTCCATTCCCGACACAGTAGCATCGATCGGCGCATATGCATTTTACGCCAGCAGTCTTGACGGTGTATTTTTCACGCCGAGTGTTGTCAGTATCGGTGAATACGCATTTTACCTTTCCGACAGTCTTTCTATTATCGTTTTGCCGTGCTCTGTTGACAGAATAGGCGACTATGCGTTTGATAACTGCTCAAACCTTAAGATTTTTGCACCCGGAAACGTATCTGTCATCGGGCGCTCGCTCAAGGCGCAGATGTTCTGCGGCGGCGATACGGTAGATATGGCAGCAAAAAGCGGATACCGTGTTAAATATATCAATTACTCTTCAAATAATACAGGTGCGGCTTTTTCGTCCGAAAGACTTCCGCCGTTTGCATTCAACGCAACGCGGATATACGGAGGCGATCTCGCTCTTGTGCGTTCAGCTCTTGACAATGAAAGCGTTTCGCTTTACAGTATAGGCTTCGGACAGTATCAGACAAGCGAGGAATTTATCTGCGACGTTTACTGTGCAAAGGGTGTTACGTCTGTTTACAGAATAGACGGCTCAGATATAAAAAAGGTTTCGTTTGAGGCATTTGACGGCGGATTACGCTTGTCAACGGTCGGCGGCTTATACGCATTTGAATACGGCGTTGAAAAGCAAAGCAGTGATATCCTGACGGTACGTAGCTTTCCTGATAAAATGCAGTATACATACGGCGAAAAGCTGAATACTGACGGGCTTTTGCTTAATTATAAAGAATTTTCCGGCATAGCAACGCTTGTAAGCGATGGATTTTCCTGCTCAGCACAGCTTGATAAAAACGGCGAAAACGAAGTAACTGTTCAGTATAAGGACTGTGAATTGCAATTTAATGTCCGTGTCACAGCGGAAGATCTTTCAGGCTCGTTGATCCTTACAGGAGAGGGAAGACTCGGACAAACGCTGACTCTTTCGCTTGAAGGTATAACTCCCGTAGGGCTTCCTTACAGCATTTCCTGGTTCAGAGACGGTGAAAGGATAAGAGGTCAGCATTCAGAAGCATACACAGTTACAGCAGATGACAGCGGAAAGACGATAACTGCCGTAATAACTGCCGAAAACGGCTTTGAAGGCTCTGTTACGTCGAACGGCATAACGGTATCATACGTGCGTATAATGTCGGATACATACGTTATAAACGACGGTGATGTTATGAGCAAGGTCAGCGAAAAAACACCTGTTTCGGCTATTCTGAACACTTTGAATGTCAAGGACGGTGTAAGGGCATTCAATGGCGAAAAGGAGCTTTCAAACGACGATCATGTTACAACAGGCACACAGTTAAGACTTTACAGCGGCTCTGAGGTCATTCACACGGTACATATCGTTGTAACGGGCGACGTAAACTGTGACGGAAAAATATCATTGGTCGATTTTGTGATGATGAAGGCGTATATGCTGGGTGACCTTGAGTTTGCCTCGTATGATGCCTATGCCGCAGATATAAACGGCGACGGTAAAATATCGCTTGTCGATTTTATTCAGTTCAAGGCTCATATGCTTGGTGATTATACTATCGTAGGAAAGGAATACTGATGATGAAAAGAATATTTATATTTGCTTTATGTGTTATGCTTATCGTCCCGTTTGCCTGCATTTCAGTATTTGCAGCATCGGAAATTGATATATCCTGCGATGCAACGGTTATGGCAGGGGATGATTTTACTGTAACAGCTTCGATAGATACAAACGGATATGACGTTATAGGTGCTGATTTCTACATAGAATTTGATTCCTCGCAGCTTTCATACGTTTCAAGCAAATGTCTTGTTTCGGGCTGGGAATATTCCGAAAGCATGAAATCTGACGGAAAGGTATACTTTTTGTGCAATTATACAGGCAAGGCGATAGAGGGAGATACAAAGCTCATGCAGATAACTCTCAAGGCAGATGCCGATCTTGCTAAGGGTGAAAGCGTTAGAATATCCATATCGTCACCGCGTGTTACAACTGATTCATTTGAGGAGTTTGAAGCACGCAAGCAAAGCTGCTATGTTACACTTGACAGAAAATCGTCCGTTTGTACTCTTTCTTCACTTTCCGTTGACGGAGTGACGCTTGAACCTTCATTTTCACCGTCTGTTACGGAATACAAGGCGAGCTTTGATTACAGAACAGACCCCCTTACCATAAATGCGTCAGTTACGGACAGTAAGTCAAAGGTAAAGATATACGGAAACGAATCATTCAAGGAAGGCGAAAATAAGATAAGGCTCACCGTTACCGCAGAGGACGGAACGACAAAGGATTATATCATCAACGCTACGATGGGCAAAAAGCCGTATGTCCCAAGCTCCGACTGCTATATATCAAATATTGAGCTGTCAACAGGTACTCTCGATGTAGACTTTTATCACCGCACCTACACGTATACGGTATATGTTGAGCACGATACAGAGCAGATAACACTGACTCCCACACCGAGAAACGATAAAGCAACGTGTGAGGAAAAAACGGTTGAGCTTGACGGTGATGAGGTATCCGTAAAATTGGTATGCACCGCAGAGGACGGAAGCCAAAAAACGTATACATTCAATATCGTAAAGGTTCCGGAGCAGACAAACGGGGAAACTACCGCAGAGCCTGAAACACAAGAGCCTGATACAGAACAAACACAGCCTGAGGATACATCTGATATAACGCTTGATAATACCACAGACGGCGAAAGCTCTGATGCTCCTTCAGAGGACACAGCACAAAGCACCGATAATGATGATGTAACGGATAATTCCGAAGAGTCAATACCCGCAGAAGATGAAAGTGTTCAGTCAACGCTCGGTGGAGCTGACACAACAGACACAACAGACACAACAGACACAAGGGCTGACGTTGTGACGGGAATAAATAAGCCCATACCTCTTTGGGTGGCTTTGGTATGCTCAGTTGTATCCTTGATATTGGGTGCTGCAATTTCAGCTATCATATTTAAAAGAAAATTCTGATATGTTATTCTAAAACCGATAAGATCGGCATACTATACATTATGTATAAGTATGCCGATCTTTTATCGTGCGATCAAAACGGCTATATGTCGGGAACGGAGTTATTATGACTGAGCATAATGTAGTATTAAAGGGAAGAAAGCATCTTGAAATAGGCGGGGCGGTGAGCGTTCTCAGCTTCGATGAAAACAGCGTGATAATAAAAAGCACTATGGGAATATGCTGCGTGCAGGGAAATTCGCTCAGCGTATCGAAGCTCGACTGTGACGGAGGCGATATACATATCGACGGGGAAATAGTGTCATTTTATTATCCGGAGCAGACCGAAGAAAAGCAGAGCTTTATATCACGGATATTCAAATGAGTGACTTTATTTACAGTCCGCCGTCAGAGCAGCTTTTGCTGTTGCTGTATTCTGTATGTCTTGGGATCGGCGTAGGATTTATTTACAGCTTTTTCGACACAATATATATGATTGCCGATCTACATATAGATAAATGCGGTGAAAAAAGAAGCGGAAATCAACCGTGTGAAAAAAATAAAACAATAATTTCAAAAATATTTCAATTTTCTATTGATTTTTTCTTTTCAATAGTATATACTATAATTATCGTAGTGTTTGTGTTTTGCGCGAATAATGGCAAATACAGGCTTTTTATAATGCTTTTTGGCGTTTTCGGGTTTATTCTGTATAGAATTACCCTGGGAAGACTTGTGAATTTTCTGATGAGAAAATTGCTCGCGCTTGCTCAAAAAGCGGTACGGTGTGTTGTAATAGCTCCGCTTATGCGCCTGTTTTTCTGCACATTCAAGGTGTTTGATTCCGTTTTCGCTTCGCATACGATAAAAAAAGGTATCATAAAATCTTTAAGAAAGGACGTGGAGCTTCAGTGAGATTGCGTGCAAATGTTTTTGTAAAGCTTGCACTCGGTGTTTTTTTGATCTTTGCTTTTGTCACCATACTCAATCTGAGCATGCAGGTGAACACATTGAAGGAAAAGCAGCAGGATCTCGCTCAGCAGGTGGCTGAAAAACAGATACAGGTAGAAAAGCTCCGCGACGAGTACGCATCGGAAATAGACGATGAGTACATAAAGAGAGTTGCTAAAGAGGAGCTCGGATACCGTGATCCCAATGAGGTCATATACTACAACGATCTTACAAAATGATTATTAACAGGCTGTCGCATTATGTTGACAGCCTTTAACAATATGTGAGGAAAAATGATTATTACTAACGCAAAAATTTATACTATGGATGATGAAAGGATCATCGGCAATGGCAGCATAGTCATAGAAAACGGCAAGATAAAGGGTGTTTATGAAGGCAAAGCGCCAATTGACGATGATGTATTTGATGTCGGCGGCGGAGTGGTGATCCCGGGAATGATAGATGCCCACACGCATCTGGGGATCCTTGAGGATTCTATCAGCTTTGAGGGGGACGATCTGAATGAGGAAACGTCACCGACAACACCGCAGCTGTCTGCAATAGACGGAATAAATCCATTCGATGCTTGCTTTGCCGATGCGTACAAGGCAGGTATAACAACAGTCTGCACGGGGCCCGGAAGCGCTAATCCGATCAGTGGAACATCCGTTGTAATAAAAACCTTTGGAAGACGTATAGATAATATGATCGTAAAAGCGCCTGCGGCAATGAAATTTGCTCTTGGAGAAAATCCGAAATCCGTGTACCAGGGGAAAAACGAGACTCCGCAGACACGTCTTGCGACTGCATCAATAATCCGAGAGGCGCTTACAAAGGCGAAAAAATATACCGATGCTATGGCAAATTACAGATCGGACAGCGAGAACTTTGACGAGCCTGAGTACGATGATAAAAACGATACGTTAAGCCCTGTTGTAGCAGGTGATTGCCCTGCGCATTTTCACGCACACAGAGCAGACGATATTTTTACCGCAATTCGTATTGCAAAGCGGTTTTCGCTTGATTATACGCTTGTACATTGCACTGAAGGATATATGATAGCGAGCGAGCTTGCAGAGGAAAATGTAAAGGCGATAATAGGTCCTAATATGACTGACAGGAGTAAGCCCGAGCTTAAAAATCTTTCGTTTGACAACCCCCGTATACTGAATGAGCACGGAATACTTTTCAGCATAACGACCGATCACCCCGAAACGCCTATACAGTATCTGCCATTGTGTGCATCACTTGCGCATAAGCACGGTTTGCCGTATATACAGGCGCTCAAGGCGCTTACCGTGAATGCCGCAAAAATACTCGGAATAGATGACAAGGTCGGTATGATAAGGCAGGGAATGGACGCAGATATCGTTGTTTTTGATAACGATCCGCTCGATATATATTCAAATGTAATTATGACGGTGATAGACGGTAAGGTGGTATATAAGCTCTGATCTTATGTAAAATATCACTTATGATTTCTCAATTTCAGTTGAATTTAAGCAAATTGCACATAATTAATATTTTGTATTATATTTGTTTACAAAATTGTAACCATAGTATATTTGCACTGTTATATAATGAATTTAGATAAAAATTTAACGAAATTAATATTCATGAACATAAACAGGAGGAATTTAAAATGATAGGAACAAAAATACTTATAGTTGATGATGACCTCAATATATGTGAGGCGCTCCGCTTGCACTTTGAAAGCGAAGGATATGAAATAAAGGTAGCAAATGACGGTGTTGAGGGCGTGAATTATTTCAAGCTGTATGAGCCTGATCTTGTTTTGCTCGACATTATGCTTCCCAAAAAGGACGGCTGGGCAGTTTGCAGAGAAATAAGAGAGGTATCCTCAAAGCCCATTATTATGGTGACAGCTAAGGGTGAGGTTTTTGACAAGGTTCTCGGTCTTGAAATGGGAGCTGACGATTTTGTTGTAAAGCCCTTTGATATGAAGGAGCTTGCGGTTCGCATAAAGGCAGTCCTCAGACGCTGCAATTCTCACGAAAGCCAGAATGATGACGAAATAATCAAGTTTGAAAATATTGAGATCTCCTTGCAGAAGTACGAGCTTAAGCTCAAGGGTAAGAGCGTTGACATTCCTCCCAAGGAGCTTGAATTGCTTTATTTCCTTGCATCAAACTACAACAGAGTATTTACAAGAGACCAGCTTCTTGATAAGGTATGGGGCTTTGATTATCTCGGAGACTCCAGAACCGTTGACGTTCACGTTAAGCGTCTGCGCGAAAAGCTCGAGGGCGTTTCTGATAAATGGGTCCTTAAGACCGTTTGGGGCGTCGGCTACAAGTTTGAGCTTCTTCAGTAATTAAAACGATCATTTAAAAAGGCGCATGTGCAGTTCCGTGTGGTATTGCGCATGCCCTTTATTGTTTAAGGAATAAAATAATGTTTAAAAGCGTATTTACAAAATTCGTATTTGTGGTAATGCTTATTATTCTGATAAGCTTTACCGTTTTGTCATTGATCCTCGTTTCAAATTCGATCAATACATCTCAAAGTATGAAACGGGATTCGATCGAAGATGCCGCTGATGCTCTGGGTGTATTTCTGGAAAACGCATATTCTGAATCCTCAACGTCGGACTTCGGGAAATTTGTATATTATGAAAACGTAAGCAATGACGTTTCGACAGTTCTTGATACCGTTTCCGCTTCTTTAGGAGAGGAGATGTCCGTTTTTATAACAGATGAAAACGGTACGGTATTGCTCACCGCGAATACTCCGTCCGATATGGCGAACGTCATTCCCGATAACGTTTTATTCAGCCTTGAAAATGACGGTCAGTACGGTGAATATGCAACGATGGACGGCTTTTTTGCCAAAAAGCATTTATCGTGCGCGAAGAGTATAAACGGTACTGACGGGGAGATGGTCGGATCTGTTTTCGTTTGCAGTGAAAACGCAAGATTCGGTAATTTAGTAAGCAAAACGATAAAAGCGGTGATCGTTTCTGTACTGTGGGTAATGCTTGCATCCCTGATAGCCATATATTTTATATCGGGTAGAATAATATTGCCTCTTAAGCTGATGAGCAAGGCTGCAAAGGAGTTTTCGCAGGGTAACTTCAATGCGCGTGTGGAAATTTCGGGTAACGATGAGGTTGCAGAGCTTGCAGGAGCATTCAATAATATGGCTAATACTTTGCAAAAAAACGAAGAGCTGAGAAAGGGCTTTCTTGCCAGCGTATCGCACGATCTGCGTACTCCGATGACGGTGATTTCGGGATTTGTTGAGGGAATGCTCAACGGCGCGATACCGCCCGAAAAGCACGAGCATTATCTGCAAATAGTATTTACTGAGGTAAAGCGCTTGTCGCGCCTTGTGTCATCGCTTCTCGATATTTCGCGCTTGCAGGCGGGAGACCGAAAAATAGTAAAAGAGAATTTTGATATATGCGAAATGGCGCGCGAGATCATAATTTCTTTAGAACAGCAGCTCGATGCCAAAAAGCTCGATGTTATGTTTGAATGCGACAGAGATAATATGACTGTATTTGCCGATAAGGATGCAATACATCAGGTGCTGTATAATATCTGCCAGAACGCTCAGAAATTCTCTTATGAAAAGGGAAAATACCTTGTGAAGATAATTGAAAAGGACAAAAAGGTATTCGTTTCTGTATATAATGAAGGTCCCGGTATAGCAAAGGATGAGATGCCTAACGTATTTGACAGATTTTATAAGAGCGACAAGAGCAGAGGGCTTGATAAAACAGGCGTAGGACTCGGACTTTATATCGTCAAGACGATAATAGATGCCCACGGCGAAGAAATATGGGTAGATAGCGTATATAAGGAATACTGTGAATTTGTGTTTACACTGACATCTGCAAAGGAAGGCGTTGAGGTAAGACTTCCGTCGCTGAGAAAGAACGATAAACAAAATAATTTACAAACTGACGAAAAAAATTAAAATTACTTTAGGAGTCGCACAAAGATTTATTAAAAGAAAAAGGCTATACTTATAGCGTAGGCAATTATATTTAAGAGGGTTATGCATTGAGAACTGAGAAAAACGAAGTTATCACCGAAAAAGAGAATAGTGACTATGATGTATCCTCGTTCGGCAGTCTGCGATATAAGCAGGAGTATGACAGACTTGTGCAGAAAAAACAGCAGCAGCGTGAAAAAAACTTCAAGCTCACGCTGATATTCGGTATCGCTATTGCGTTTACCGTTTGCGTTGTTTGCGCGAGTGTTGCATTTGTGGCGTGTATAATAACGACTGCGTATCACGGCAAGGGGAATGACGGCGCTGTTGCAAGCACAGCATCGTCCGATGCGCTCGGACTTTCTGTCGGAGAATATGACAGCGTGTCTGAAAACGTTGTTCAGATATCATCATCAACCGGTCATCAGCTTTCCGGCGTTGTTATAACATCGGACGGATATATACTGACATCGTCGAGCAGTGAGCTTAAAAACGGCAAATTGACCGTTAACGGCGAATACGATGCGCATTTTGTCGGAATGGATGAGGATCAGGGGCTTGCCGTGCTGAAAATAGATTCGGTAAAAACAAGCTCTGTTGAATTTGGCAGAAGCGAAGCGCTTGTAAAAAATTCCGATATATATCTTGCGTACCGTAAGAACGGCAAGGACATGGTTTTTAAAGGCAATATTGATTTTGACGGTCACGGCTCATTCGGTATAAAGGGCATACAGTTTGATAACTGTATGTACGGTGCGGCAGTGTTCAATTCAAACGGTCATGTTGTCGGAATAGTAACAGGCGGTCACGGAAGCTTTGCCGATGTTATGTCATCGTCGGATGCATTACCGTTTATACGCAGGTATGTTCGTGATGCGCTTTCGGGAAGCGTTAGCTGTAATGCATCAAGTGTTGATGTGCTCGGTATATCAGTTGTGTCCGTGTCAGATGACGAAAGTGAAAAATTCGGCTTACCCGGCGGTCTTTTGGTCATAAAGTGCGATGGGGAGTCAACAGGGGCAAAAGCAGGACTTTTGACAAATGATATAATAATAGGAGTAGATAGCTCTGCTGTTAAGGATGCTGATACTCTTGACAGTCTTTTAAAGGATCATAACGGACAGACCGTTTCTCTGCTTGTATACAGAAACGAAAGATATGTAAATATTGGCGTCAATGTTGATGCGTGATAAGGCAGGAAATTACGTATGGGCGAAGACATCGTGGCTTTGAAAATAAAAAAAGGCGATGTTTTCGCCATTTTTATTGTATTGATAATAGCTGCCGTCACCTTTTTTATTCCGATAGAAAAGAGCGCAGATAAAGTAAATATAAAGACCGACAAAGCGTCGTACGTTTATTTTCTTAATGAGGACAGGCGTATAACGCTCGAGGAAAACGGAATAACACTTACCGTTGTTATTGAAAACGGTGAGGTTTATGTTGAAAGTTCAACCTGCAGGGACAAGCTGTGCAGAAAAACTCCGCCTATAAGCAACAGCGGATGCATAGTCTGCCTGCCTGCCCGCGTAGTAATACAGATATCGAACGGAGGGGCTGATGCGCTTGCAGGATAAAAAGACAAGGACACTTGCCCTTTGCGGCATTTTTACCGCTTTGGCACTTGCCTGCAATATTCTTGAGGCACTGATTCCTTTGCAGGCGTTTATACCACTCCCCGGTATAAAGCTCGGCTTAGCAAATGTAGTAAGCGTATACGTTTTGTACTACATAGGAGAAAAAGAGGCGTTTTCGGTAACGGTTTGCAGATGTGTGATAGCATCGCTTATTTTCGGCTCTGTGACGTCATTTGCATTTTCCTTGTGCGGAGGGCTGCTTTCTTTAGCATCGTCTGTATTGCTGAAAAAAATCGCAAAAAGCCGAGTGTCATTCATAGGCGTATGTGTGATCGGTGCAGCATGCCATAATTTTGGGCAGATAGCGGTCTGTTGCGCAATGTTCGGTACGCTTGCGGTGGTAAGATATCTGCCGTTTCTGTTACTGTCTTCCGTTATCTGCGGGGGAATTATTGGAGGAATACTTTGTTTTTTACCCGATATAACAAAAAGAAAAGCCTGATGTGCTTGATAATGCTGACGGCAGTTTTGTTCAGCTCCTGCACGCAAAAATACGAGCAGAATACATATTTTGCACTTGATACGTATATTCAGACAAATCTGCCCGTCGGTAAGCATTCAGGGCTTGATGACTATATAAGCACTTTTGAAAAAAAACTGTCAAAAACATATGAGGGCGGAGAGCTGTATAATCTCAATTTGGGTGTTGAGCAAACAGTATCAACCGAGCTTTATGAGCTTATTGAGCGATCCGTTCAGATATCAGAAAGCACGGGCGGCGCTTTTGACGTAACTGTGGGAAGCATTATGTCGTTATGGGATTTCAAAAGCGAAAATGCGAAGGTTCCCGATAGCGAAAGCATAAAAAATGCTTTGGCTTCGAGCGGATACGGTAAGTTGAAGCTCCAAAACGGACAAATTATGCTGAATTCGGTAAGCGTGGATCTTGGCGGTATTGCAAAAGGGTATATCGCGCAGAAATGCGTTGAATATCTGCACGGACAAAATATCAATACGGGCTTTATAAGCTTTGGCGGAAATATCGCCTTAGTTGGTCCGAAAACGAACGGCGAAAAATGGAATATTGCCTTGAAGGATCCCTTGAATACGGATAAAACCGTAGGTCAGCTTAAGGCAGACAGCGGATATATTTCGGTCTCAGGCGATTACGAAAGATATTTTGAGCTTGACGGAAAACGGTACCACCACATAATCGACCCGCAAAGCGGTATGCCGACCGACAACGGAATTGCGAGCGTTATGGTGTACAGCAACGACGGAGCTTTAGCTGACGCGCTTTCCACCGCGCTTTTTGTAATGGGGCTTGAACAGTCACTTGAATTTTACGAAAAAAATGTTTTTGACTACGAAGCAATAATTATCACAAAAGACAGATATATATATGTAAGCGACGGTCTTGAGGATGTATTTACTATTACGTCTGAGCAGTACGTTGCGGCATAATAAAATAAAGGAGAAGGCACGTGAAAAAATTTTTATCCCTTATGCTTGCTGCATTTATGCTGTTTTCTTTCGTGGCGTGCAATGGCGGTAATGACACTCAGAGCACAACACTTGTTAATGTAACGACTCCGATTGAGGATACCGACAATGCCGCCACAGACGGTGACAGCACACATAATGCGGATCAACAGACGAATATGCCGTCAGATACACCGACGGATGTACCTACCGATGCCGATACCGACGGTTCATCACAGACGGGCAGCACAACTCAGGGCAGCACACAAACACAGACACCGCCTGAGGTTACTTATCCCGAAATTGAAAAGCCTGATGAAGCTTCGTACAAAAACGTTGTATTCAAGCAGATATACGGTACGGGCTACAATACCGACACACCGATAAAGCACAGCTTTATAGAGCTTTACAATATCTCGGATAAAGAGATAGCATTGGATGCACTTGCCATATCTTATATGACAGGCGGCGATGCAGGCTATGTGAAAATGCAGTTTCCGAGCGGCGCGAAAATAGCTGCTTACGGCAGATATCTTATCAGATGCGCTGAGGCGAAGGGGAAAAACGGCGAAAAATACGAAAGTAAGTACGAAGTTATGCGTATCGATCACTACGATACGGAATGGAACATCGTTATTGATAACAAAACGGTAAAGCTGGCGATAACGGATAAAAGCTCGTCACTTTCAGCAACCGATGATCTATCCAAAAGCGCCAAGGTGCACGCATATTATATTGCAGCCGCCGCTACTGATAATTCCGACCGTAACGTTATTTCCGGACTTTCAAAGCAAAAGGCAGCATACAGATGCGAAAACACGATATCTTCCACATTTAAAACGGTAGATTATTCACAAATGACGCCGTCTGACATTACAGATGTAAGGCCGCAGTATTCGGGCGGCGACAGAAATACATACCTGTCAGCGTTCGCAAACGTGGTCGAGTTTTCTCATGCAAGCGGATTTTACGATTCGACGTTTACTCTTACGATGTCCGCTGCTGAAGGATATAAGATATATTATACACGCGATGGGTCAGACCCCAGAAAAAACGGCAGACTTTATACAGGCGGAATACCGCTCATTCTTACAAACTCTAAAACGTGGGGATATCTTACGAATAAGAACTCAGTACTGAATAATACCGCTATGCCGTCAAGGAATTCTATCGGCGCGCATGTTTTCAAGGCGTATGCAACAAACGGTAAGGAATCATCAAATGTTGTTACAAATTCCTACTTTATAATTCCTGACTGCGCTGAAACGTATAATGTTCCGTTCGTGTCGCTCAGCTTGCCTGCTGATGATTTTGTAAGCGACAGCAGAGGTATTTACCATACTGTAATGGACAATCCGTTTGGACAGAAGGAAAGACGGACATCCTATCTTGAAATGTTCGAATCTGACGGAACGCTCGTTTCCTCGTCATATGTTGAGATAGCTATGAACGGTAACGGCTCTTTGGGTATGGCATCAAAATCAATGCGTGTCTACTTCAAAGCAGACGCTGATACAAGTGTTGTGAATAATCCGTCAAAGCTGCGATATGATATTTTCCACGGACGCGCACAGGATAATGTTACCGAGTTCAAGCGTATTCTTTTGAGAAATTCGGGTAACGATTCCAGCGTAACGCATCTGAGAGATGCTCTTATGCAGGCGCTGTGCGTTGGAACTAATGCAAGCACGATGGCATACCGCCCGTCGCTGTTGTTTGTAAACGGTGAATTCTGGGGCGTATACAACATAAGAGAAAGATACGATACAAAATATTTTGAAGAGCACTACGGCGTTCTTGAAGAAAACCTCGTTATTCTCGAAGCACCGTCGCCTCTTACTACAAACTGGTCGGTAAATGAGCCGTATCAGCTCAACGAGGGTGTTGAGGGAGATGAAAAGGTATTCCACGACCTTGTCAACTATATGCTTTCCCACGATCTTTCCAATTCCACGTATTTCAAATACGTTTCTGACAGAATAGATCTTGACAGCTTCGTTGATTTCTTCGTATGCAGTATGTATTTCGGCAATACCGACTGGCCGTCAAATAATGTCAAGGTATGGCGTAATAAATCAAACTCCGACCCGTCGGGGCTTGATACGAAATGGCGTTACGTTATGAGCGATATGGACTCAGGTATGGGACTCGGATGCGAATATACAACGGATATGTTTGCACAGGCTCTTAACTATAATACAGTTGCGGGCAGTATGATGTGTGCATTGCTTGAAAACCCCGATTTTAAGGACTCGTTTATTGCACGGTTTACATATGCTGTTGAAAATCTTTTCACATACGAAAAGACATCGCCTGTTCTTGATGAGTATGCAAAGGCTATTGAGCCGATAATGCCGCTTCATTTCAATCGCTGGCCGGGCGACGGCGGCTCTGTGAGCAGATGGAATTCGCAGATAAATACTCTCCGTACCTTCCTTAAGCAACGCCCGAAATATGCAATTGAAACAATGAACAATTATTTCGGTATTCAACCGAGCAAGCTCAGCGTTTCACTCGATCTTTCAAAAGCGGATCTGTATATCAACGGTAAGCAAATAACAAAAACGGGCTACAGCGAGATATTGGATGAAAATTCAAGTGTCACTATAAAGATCGTTCCTAAGTCAGGATATGTTCTGAACGGTATAAAGACGGTGACAGACGGCGGAAAGGAAACCGTTTATTCAACGCAGACTGTAAAGGTCAATATTACGGACAGAATAACAGTCATAGGCCTTGTAACCAAGAGCGATTATAAGATAGTACCCGCAGTTACAGCAGGCTCACGCAGTATATTTGTTCTTGACGGAAACGGTGATCTTTACGCATGGGGTGAAAACGATATAGCTCAATGCGGAATTGATGTTGATAAAACGATACGCGCTCCCATGCTCGTTATGACGGGTGTAAAGCAGGTAGAAATGAGCAGAGGCGGTACAGAGGGCGATACCCCCATGACCGCGGTGCTTACGGATAACGGCGATGTCTATACAATAGGCTCAAACGTCGCAGGACAGCTCGGCAGAACGTCAGATGAAACAGTTCTTGCAAAGATCGAGACGAGCGTGAAATTCAAAAAGATCGCCGTAGGTCTTGACCATTTGCTGCTGCTTGCGGAAAACGGTGATGTATACGGATGCGGAAATAACGCGTACGGACAGCTCGGAACGAAAAATTACACAGGAATGGTAACGACGATAACGAAGATAGCGACAGGAGCTGTCGATATTGCCGCAGGAAGACGTCACACACTTTACGTTACGTCAGACGGCGGACTGTATGCACTCGGTGACAACAGATGGAGCAAAATATCGTCATCTGCACCCGAGGTCATCAAAGAGCCGTATAAGCTCGCAAGCGATGCGTCGAGTGTCTATGCAGGACAGCACAATTCCCTGTATATCAGTACGAGCGGCGTTCTGTATTACTTCGGCTGGAGAGATACATCTACCTTTACGGCAGGTAACTCCAACGGTAAGATGAACAAGATAGCAAACCGTGTTGTAAGTGCTTCAATTATGGATGAGCATATAGTGTACCTTACCGATAACGGAAACGTATACGGCTTCGGTCTCAACGGCTACGGTCAGATATCAGAGGATAAAAAGACGAAGAACACACCTGTTCTTATTGCTTCAGACTGTATTTCAGCATCGGCAGGAACGTATTATACCGCTTATATCACATCAGACGGTGACGTTGTTGTAAGAGGCTGTAATAAATCAGCCGTAATAGGAAACGGAGCGATGACAAACAGCTATACTCCGCCGTATACAGCTATGAAGGTTACAGTTAAATAAAACACCAAAAGCTCCCGACGATCGTAATGACCGTCGGGAGCTTTATATTCTCTCCTATAATAAATACCTTGGAAAATATATTTTTCGTTTGGATATTTTTAGTTTATTACCGATATCGTTATAACGAAGATCAGCAACAGCATACGAAAATGCAATTACAGACGATCTTAATCTCTCCCAACAAGATAATCAAGCGTCACCTTGTAAAAATCAGCTAATTTAATAGCAACCCACAGCGGAAGCTCACGCTCGCCTCTTTCGTATCTTTGATATACAGTGAGCTGAACATTAAGCATATTTGCTATATCCTTTTGTGTAAGATCACGGTCTTCACGAAGATCTCTGACTCTCGGATAAATAAACATATAAAAAACCTCCATTAATAATTCTGCACATTTATTATATAAAAAACACCAAAAGGTGTTGACAAATAACACCGTTTGGTGTTATAATAAGTCGTAAGAAGTTTTTTATCCGAGAATTTCTTAAATTTAAAAAAACGAAAGGAGATTAATTATGGAAAGCTTTGCTTTTGGAGCAATTATCGGTGCTCTCATAATGGGGGCGGCCATAGGTGCAATTCCGGCGATATGCGGTGCTATCAAAGGAAAGATACCTCTTGCGATAGGCGGATTTTTTGCGTGTCTTGTTTCATCTTTAATACTCGGAATGATACTGTCTATTCCTGTGTGTGCAGTATTCCTTTATTTTATTTTTAAAAAAGACACTTCAAACAAAAACCAAAATTAAAAAATATCTGATCGGCGATTCAATCAGATATCGTATGGTGTTTCACTATCAAAAAGGAGTTAAAATGAAAAGAATTCTTAGTTTATTATTGGTTATTATGATGTTTGCATCCTGCTTTGGTTTATCAGGTTGCGGCAATTCGGATGATACGACCGCTAGAACCCCTGAAGAAAAAGCAAAGGACTGTGCTACGGTAAACCTTATGGCAAAGGTAACGGCATCAAAATTAGGCAGTGATAATATCAAATGGAAAAACTGCACATACGGCTCGGTAAGAAATATAAATTATGAATATTTAGATGACATCGACCCTGATAAAACGACTATGTATAAAGTCAGCGGAACAGTAAGCGTGGTTGACGATTACGGACATACTCATACTGCAAACTATGACGTAATAGTCGAGTATGACAAGGAAAGAGATGAATGTGATAAAAAGAGCATGGACATAGGCACATTTACGAAAGAATAAGAGCTTGAAAAAGCTCCCGATGATCTTGTGACCGTCGGGAGCTTTTGATATTCTGTTGAGAAATTAAATTTCGGGAATTTCGATCTGGATCTCGTGACCGAGCTCTGCAGAACGGCAGATACCCGATAAAATAGCCTGATTGTATATGATCTGGCTTGAAGGAACAGGGGAAGGAGTTCCGTTTTTGATCGCATCAAGGAATGAACGTATCTTAAGGTCAAACAGCGAATCCTTTTCAGAGTTCTTAAGTATCGGTATTTCGGTCTGCGTCTGTGTTCCGCATACATCATGATACAGTATCATCGGACCGCCGACAGTACCGTTCCAGCAGTCTGTAGACGGAATACGTAAAGCAGCCTTAGTACCAAAGATTATCGTGTCACCGGGGGTGTCTACGTGCATAGCCCATGCAATTCTGAAGTCGATGATTATTCCGCCCTCAAGTCTTACAAATCCTGCACCGAAATCGTCAACACCGAATTTTTCGGCATACTCGGGGCAGGGCATATATTCGGGGTTCTTTCCGAAAAAGTCTGACTTATATCCCGTAACCGTGAGGGGCTTCGGATATCCGATAGCGTTCATGACCATATCAAGCGAATAGCACCCGATATCACCCAATGCACCAATACCGCCCGTTTCCTTTTCAATGAAGGAGGTTCCGAAGGGGGTGGGAATACCGCGTCTTCTGCCGCCGCCTGTCTGAATATAGTAAACCTTACCAAGCTCACCGCTTTCAACGAGCTTTTTGATCATTTTCATGTTTGCATCGAATCTGGGCTGGAATCCGATAGAAAGCACCTTTCCGCTTTCCTTTTCCGCACGGCAGATATCAATAGCTTCCTCGAGAGTTACGCACATAGGCTTTTCAAGCAGTACGTGCAGACCTTTCTTAAGGGCGTATATTGTGCATTCAGCGTGTGTTGCGTTGTAGGTGCAAACGCTTACGGCATCCAATTCAGGCTCGGCATCTATCATTTCCTTGTGCGAAAGATAAGTGCGGGCATTTATGTTGTATTTTTTGAAAAAATCGTCTGCCTTACCGGGAATAAGATCGGCACCTGCAACGATCTCAACATCGGGCATTTTCAAGTAGCTTTCCATATGAGCACTTGCTATCCAGCCCGTACCGATGATACCTATCTTCAATTTTTTTGTTGTGTCAATAACAGTTTCTTCGTGACGCTCGTGCTTGTAAGCGTCAAGTATGCTTTCTGCCATAATGAATTTCTCCTTTCGGCTTCTTATTGATGCGATTATACCATAAGATAACGGTAATTTCAATCCTTTTTCTGAACTTTGGATAAAATAATTCGTTTTTATATCTATGTGCTTGATTTAACCTTAAATTTTACCTCAAAATATTGACAATTCGTTTTAAGCGTGATAAAATTGACGAAAATACGGATACCTTCACGGTGTCAAAAGCAGTATTTCGTTATGAAATTTGTAAAGGATGATCTTGAATGAAAAAAACTTTTCAGCTTATTTACGATAGGATAAAATTTGCCTGTGTGCTGTTTGCAATATTCGTCTTTGCGCTGACGGTGTTTGCCGAGGTGACGCTTGAGCAGGTTTCATATATTGCATCTTACAATCTGCTGGTTCTTTTTGCTTTTTCTCTTGCAGTTTCTTTTGTAAACCTTGTCTTTAAGGTAAAAAAGCTCAGCTTTCAGATAAGATATATGCTTCATGCGTTGATGATGTTTATTGCGCTTTCGCTGTTGTTCTATTTCAACGGAATGACGGCAAGCGGAAGCCATATGACGCCTCAGACGCTTATAGTAATTCTTGTTACGGTAGCTATAATATACGCAGTTATTGATCTGGGTATACTTATTTCAAGACTTTTTGTAAAATCAAAGGGGAACGAGGAATATACCCCCATGTTCAAGGACAAAAACTGACAAGCTCACGTGTGATTGAGAAAAATTAAACAAATAATTACAAATTTATGCAATAACACAGTTGATATTTTTCTTTTATGTGTTTATAATTAAAACATCAATATTTTTTCGGCTGGAGTATAGAGAGAATGAAGATTAAATATTTAACAGCCGCAAATTGTATAACGGCTTTTCGAGTGGTCGGCTCTTTGATATTGCTGCTCGTAGAACCGTTTACTGTGGCTTTCTATGTTTTATATACGCTCTGCGGTCTGAGTGATGCTGTTGACGGAATAACCGCAAGACTTACAAAAACGTCATCGGAATTCGGTGCAAAGCTTGACAGTATCGCAGATATGCTTTTTTACGCGGTCATGATATTCAAAATATTCGCAAATCTTGTTGATATTTTGCCGCAGTTTGTCTGGTATACGGTTGCAACGGCGCTGGCGGTAAGGGCATCATCATATGTTATAGCGGCAATAAAATATAAACGCTTTGCCGCGGTGCATACGTATATGAATAAGCTCACAAGCCTTACGATATTTACAGTTCCGTATTTTATATTCAATAATGCGGCGTTTACAGCAGTATGTATAACGGTATGCACTGTTGCAAACATAGCATCTTTGGAGGAGCTTATAATACACTTGTCGTCAAAAAACTACGATCCGAAAAGAAAGATGATCTTGAAATTGAAAAACGATCCCCTCAAAAAATTTCTTAACTGAAAATGGTAAAACGGCAGTTAAAACGCTTTGCTTTTAACTGCTTTTTTTCTTTTTTATTCTTAAAACGACGGTGAATATTCGTTCATTATCCGCTATAGTCGACAGTTTTTTTTGCAATGGCTTTGCATAATGTAAACATTGTGTAAATAACTGAATTTACAAAAAAAATAAGAGTAAATCACTTGACTTTTTGCTCTGTTCGATGTTATAATACATTATGTATATTAATATCAATTTCAGGTGTTAATTCTTAAACACCTGATGACATTTCACTTGAAAAACGGAGGAAAAAAGTATGTTTTCAAGTCCAAAACAATTATGTAAGCGCTTGCTTTCAGTATTACTTGCGCTCACATTCGTCGCATCGCCCATAGCAGTTATCGCTGAGGACGCCATAGCTCTTGCAGATGCAGCAGACAGCTCAAAGCCGCTTGCGGTTGTCTATGCTGGCTCTGACTTCCAGCCGCGCAAGATTGATTCTATTGATCAGAATACCGGTCTTGTGACGTATGGCTCAAACAGCATAAAAGATGGTGTCACACAGTTAACAGATATAGTTAAGGCGATAAAAAAAGATTATAATGGAGATAAGGCGGTTACCGGTGCCTTGTTCGGCGGTGACTATGCAAATTATTCAAAGTATAAAGATGCAAATCCTTATGGAAATAATTTGATTATCACCCAGGACGGTACAGCAGCGGTTGAGTCTGTTTTGGGCAGTCAATTCGGACTTTCGCGCGAAGACACGGTAATGATCCAGGGTAACCATGACTTCTTTATCTCACCCTTGGATGAGACAGGTCCTCATGATACTGAAGAGTACGGTGTCTATGCAATAAATGAAAAGGACTTTATGTACCAGCAGGGTACCCTTGCAAATGGTGAGGATACGGTAAAAAAGACTGCTGCCGATCTTGAGGTGTATTTGAATGCTAAAGTTGATCAGCAGTACAATAAGCCAATATTCATTATCAATCATGTTCCGCTTCATCACAGTTCAAGATCCGAAGATAACAGATATGCATATTATCTTTTTGATGTCATAAATAAAGCGGGTTCACACGGACTTACAATATTTTACCTCTTTGGTCATAACCATGGTAATAGCTACGATGCACACCTCGGTGAAGGATCTATATATCTCAAGCCCGGTGAAATTATATATGTCCCTAACGGTTCAACAACTGTCAAGGATTCAAAAACCATTTATGGTGCTACAGAGAAGACCTTGAATTTCGTTTATATGAATGCGGGATATACAGGATATATAGGAACTGCTGCTGAAGGATTTGCCGATAATACTCTTACAAGCACGGTGTTTGCAATTTATGATGATCGTGTTGAAGTTAAAAGATATGATGCCAACGGACTGCATAATCTTAAATCAGAGGGTAAATATCTCTCTACTTACGAGATGCACGACCTTCATATCTATCCTCAGGTCGTTGGAAAAAACGGCGATGTTGTAAGACTCGATAATAAATTCAACATTTCGCTTAATATTGACTATCTTTATCCGAGGTCAAACGTTACATCGACAAGAGTAAAAAGTGCAACAATTGCAGCTGATGCTAACACAGCAACACGCAAGGTAAACGAAACTACCGAAAGCGTGACATTGGCTGACCGTCCTGTTGCTCAGAACTTTAAAGTAGGCAGCACTGGGACGATCGGCATTGACTGTATATTGGAGCAGTTTACTATAAAGTCAGTTACGAGCAGTGATGAAAGTGTTGCCACGGTAAAGCTTTCAAATGGAAAGGTGTCTGTTACGGGTGTTAAGGCCGGAAAAACTACGTTGACGGTCACATCAAGCCATGATGGAAATTATTACGACGATGTTGTTCTGACATACGATCTTGTTGTATTTCCCGATACAACAACACCTCTTAAGTATACACGTTATGAATTGATAAATGCTTACGATGTTAAGAAAAACAATACAAGCGTTCCCAATTCCACTTATACAACAGTAAATGGCGGTAGTGGTGCCAACTCTCCCGCATATTCATTTGTGGCAGGTGAGTCGTATGTTTTTGTAAACGGATATCAGAATGACAATGGTTGGGCGTATGCGATGCTGAATGCGAAAACCTCTCCTACACTAAGGACGAGAAATGTCGCACTTTACGGCACATACAGTACCTCAACTTTTAATGGCACGTATATTGATTCGTGTGATGAGTATATGGAGTGGGTATATTGCTCGGGCGGTTATCTGCGCAACGCCGCCACAGGCCTTTATCTTACGTCGAATATCAACACCGAAACAGGAAACTTCTCGTTGGTAAATGAATGTCCTAAGGATGCGGATGGCAACGGTAATACAAATAATGACTTTAACACCTGGAAGATCGGTGGTTTTGGCATATTCATTGATGATGCGATCACTCAGAAAAATGATGCTACGTATGGTGATTTGAATGTATCAACGAGAAGATATATCAGATACGACAGTGCTTTAGGCAATTTTGTTACTGAATTGGCATCAAACGATTACAGGACCACTGCTGAAGGAAGAGGTCAGCAATATTCAAACGTAATGATGTACAAAAAAGTCACAACCGATGCTAACGGTTTGAGAGCTTGGGTGGATACAACGAATATTTATGCGTTTGAAGATAGCCTTACAGGCAAAACTAATGCAACGATGTATGTTTCCAGCGGTATGAATGTTACCGCTGTTCCCGTGACGATGAATATGCTTACATCGGCAACAACATATGTTTCGAATTTGACAGAACCCGGAGTTATTGCCTCGAATTATAAGGTTATATACGATGATGTTGCAGTTGCAACGGGTGTGACACTTACGGTTAAAGAAAAGCCTCAATGGACAACTACGGATTCAAATAAAACTATTAGAGTCGGAGAACAAGTCAGTATCGGTTCAGAAGTAACTGTATCCGGTGCAACTGTCACCTACTCTTACGAAAGCCTTGACAGGCTTTATGCAACTGTTGATTCTGCCGGCACTGTTAAAGGTGTAGGCGTTGGCGGTGCATCCATAAGAGTAACTGCAACGGCAACATATTCAGACGGTGCAGTTCTTACAACCACAGACGATGTTTATGTAACAGTAAGACCTGCTAATACATGTGCTCAGATTATACGTGCATTCGGAAAGAATACAGTATATTCATTAGTAGATAGCTTTAAAGCTGCAAAATACAACGAGGATCCTTCCGTTGCTGAGGAAGTTTTGATCGTAAGCTCAGATGACCCCGGCGATGCTTACGCTATGCAGTATTATGAAGGAAGAAACAATCACATAAAAGCATTCCCCGTTAATGTTGAATCATATAACGGTGTATCGTTCATACAGCTTGACGATCAACAATCTCTTCTTTGGCGATTAACACAGGAATCAAACTTTTCAAAGGAGAGTAAAGTTTGTAATGGTACATACAGTAATTTGTCGGGTATACGACTCCCCAATGCGTCATATTATCAGTTAGACAGTGCTTTGTCAGGATTGCGTTTTATAACTGCTATCACCAGTCTTCAGCATAAAGCTTTTGCAGGTTTATGGCCGTTGGACAACGATACGAGTCTGTATTGTACAGTAGGCGGTGCTTCACGTATTCACGATTCTATATTGAAGAGTTATCCTAACACCAACGGAGAGGGCGTAACATATACAAATCCTGCGGCAGCGTGGAATTATTCACAGTCGAATGTTGGATTTGCTGCTATAAACTACAACCCTTATTATTACGCCAGCCTCCCTACAACTCATGAAAATTATAGTCCGGTAATAGACGAAGCGATCAATCGTTTTACGACAGACGGTGCACGGTATTTTACATATGTATTGACGTATAACGATGCAAATGAAACATTTATGACTGAATTCCATGACGGAGTATGGCCGTCGGGACTTAACAGTACAGAATACGAGGGCCGTGTTTTCGCCTACGCAAAACGCAGTATACAGACATCGGGTGTTATAATCTGGATAAGTGATAAAAATGAAGGTACGGTTGGTTATAACGCTACAGCTGATACTGCAACAGGTGCAATGATCAACATAACGACACATAGCCCTGATAGTGTTTCTACAGTTTCTTACCCGATAACGTACGGCATGCTTTCAAGCGACGAGGAGCTCGATACCACTGCGGCTGCTGAGTATGATAACGTTACTGTAAAGTACACACATAACGGCAAGGAATATACTATATGCCAATCATTCACTCTCAAGGTTGCTGATACAACGGATAATTATCCCGATTATCCTGAGCAGGGTTCTGTGAACGTTACAAAATCGTCTGACACCTCGAAGTACGACTATTTTGGAACGGGTACATCTCATATCGACTTGACGGTGAGCGGTATTCCGCTTTCAAACGGTACTGATATCGTTATCACGCTTGACTTTTCAACGTCAATGGATGAAGTTGTTTCGCATGCCAGCGGATGCAACGGAACAAACTGTACCACCAAATGTAAGACACGTGTAGAGCTTCTCGGAGAGGTTCTTGTAGAGTTTTTGGAAAGCCTCAGAGCTCCCGATACTAACGGTAAGATCCCTGATGTTGACGTGGCAATAGCTTCCTTCAACGGTCAAACATATATGGATACATCACATATTCTTTCTCCGTTGCAGAGTGTGCATACGAATTGGAATGATGGATATTCATACTATAATGAAGCAGACCAATCGAAAGTAAGACTTCAGTTTGTTGATGTCAGCGATGATTCCGTTGCAGATTTTATTGCAAATGTCAAAGCAGATATCGTAAAAATGACTCCTTTAAATGCTCAGGAGTATGAAAACTTCTCAGTTCTCAGGATCAACCGCGGTACGAACTACGACAGGGCGATGGATATCACCTATGATCTTTTAACTCAGAAAAAGGCAATAAATGCAGCACGTGGAGAAAAAAGAAATCAGGCAGTACTGTTCATGTCTGACGGTGCATCATTCCAGTACAACTATTTTGGTGCAAGATGGTCCAATAGCGGACAATCTTCAAATGCAACAATACAGACAGTAAACAACGGTTGGGTACATCACGACAAAAACGGTAAAGCAAAGTGGTCATATGTTCTCGATGGTACACTGGATGATGTCACTACAGGTACTTTCAGTAATAAAAACACATTGTGGCATGAGAATTTTTCTACTCACAAGACGGCTGACAAAAAGGACCCGAACGGAATAGTTCTTACAGACGATTTGTTCGAACTCTTTAAAGAATACTACAACCCCGCGGGAAGACATTGGATGGCAGAAGCTATAAAGGGAGATCCTTTAAAGACATATAAGATAATCGATCCGGACAGCAATGCTACAAATCACATAGAGTATGTCAACGGTCTGGGTGCAACGATGTATACCGTTACTGTCGGTATTGAATATGATAAGGGTATGACTGCGGAGGTTCTTAACGGTGTTGTTGAAAGAATGGCATCTGTTGATCCTATACTGGATGCAAACGGTGATTTGCAGTATGACAAAGACGGATATCTGATAGGCACACCTTACTTCTATTCCGCTACTGACGCAGCAGCTGCCGATACACTTAAAGAAGCATTTTCGGCACTGTCTAGTCAAATTCAGTCTTCCGGTGATGCAGTATTTTCCGATAAAATGGGTGCTGACTTTGATCTGCAGATGGATTCAAGCTATACGGTTAACAACAAACCGTATAATATTACTCCTCCTTCGATAACCATTACATCATATCCCTTGTATAAGTATTGGGAGGTTGGCACCAATATCAACGGCGTTATCGTTACCGAGGATATGGTAGGTAAACGTAAATCGGATGTTGGTACTGTTATAGAAGAAATAACATTCGCAGGTACTGCAAATGACAGACAGGCTTACAGTAACCTTATTGGTGAAGGCAAGACTAATATTTTGAAAAACGGTATTATACAGGGTAAAAACGTCTGGTATAATACATATACCACGAGTGTAATGCTAAACGGTGAGACGTATGAGCCTGAAACATTCTATTGGATGATTGGTAATGTGCCCGAGGATGAGTATGTTTTAGGCTATGACATTTACCTTTCAGGCTCTATGGAGGGTACTGCATTCGGCGGTATCCACTATACAAACGAATATGCAAGACTTGATTATATCAACCACCTTGGCAATAAGTGCTTTAAAACGGTTGAATCTCCTACTTTGCCTTGGAAGGAAGCTTACATAGGTGTTAATTTCTACTTCGTTAACAAGGAAGGTATGCCTCTCGTTAACAGAAAAACAGGTCAGACAGGTTCGTTTGATATGGCTCAGACGCTTGGAAAGGAAAAGACGCAATATGTAAAATTTGCTCTTAACGATTCTGAGTCAGTTTCAGCGATAGCTAAGGCGGAACAGTATGTTCCTGCAGGATATACACTTTATGATTCTGCTGCAGAATATAATGTTTTTGCATCATCTTCTCCCTCGATTCCGCAGAGATGGGAAATAAAGAAGGGGGCTTATATGGATGTTTCGTCAACGTACGTAACGCAGTTCAGCTCAAATGTAAAATCTTCAAATGCTTTGACAGAGACAAACAGCGACTACTCGTATACGAATACTATTGTATACTTTGCAATAGTTGCAACTGTTGACTGTGTACCTGACGCCGTAGTTATTGACTACGGTCTGCCGGTTGACATCGACGTTATGGAAAACGATATTCTGTTTACCGATAACGCAACTCTTACCGCAGTAGGCGCGACAGATAAAGTGCCCGAAAATCCCGAGGATACAGAGGAATACCGCAAAGATTACGATAAAAATGACTTCACAACAAGCTACGAAGGTTCATACGGTAACGCTTCTGTTATTAATGAAACCGATGTTCGCTACAAGCTTAAGAGTATGCTAATGGACGGAGTAGAGACGTTTACATACGTTGCAAATTATACGGGCGACCTCGGTGTAAACGGCTATTACTACGGTAATGTAACGGTAATTCCCGCAACGTCTATCTACTATGAGGACAGCGACAAGGATTTCGTTAAACTCAGTGCATTTGAATATAAGAAGCCGAATAGTGAAGTTGCTGACGGTTGGGTAACTGTAGGTGCAACATCTGACGCTTCTCAGAACGATGACAGAATTGGTGACGTTGCAGCCAATATTTACGGCTCTGACGAAGCATACAGTAACTGCACGACGTATTCGTACGGTTCTGCACAAAAGATAACCGTTAAGAGAGACAGCGGCTCAGATCCCGGTCTGTACGGTAAGGCAGAGTTCACGTTCGAAGGAACAGGCTTTGACGTTATCAGCCTTACGAGCAGTGATACGGGTACGATAGTCGTACAGGTAAAAGATTCAAATGGCAAGCAGGTAAGATCATCTATTGTTGATACGTATTACGGATATAAGTACGAGGACAGCAAATGGACGGAATCTTATACATCAGACGTTCTTTATCAGGTTCCCGTAATTAAAATGACAGGTCTTGATTACGGTGAGTACAGTGTAACCGTATCAGTATCTTACGCACCTATCTTTGCGCATAACGATGATAAAGAGGAATACGATTTCTATCTTGATGCTATCAGAATTTACGATCCTGCAAAGGGAAATGATACTGTACAGCAGAGTTACGCAAAGGATCTTGAAGCATTCCCGAAATATGATGAGATAAGAAACCTTCTCATCGCTGCTAAGGACTTTAATTCTAACGTTGCAAATTCCGAGGTATCAGGTGCCATCTTTATCGACGGTATAAGAAGCTTGACTGATAGTACAGCAAGCGGCATCAAGCTCAATAAGCTCTTGCCTCTTGAGTTTGGCTGGTCAGTTCCCGAATTGCTTTACCCTGATCTTGAAGATGCAAGCGATCATGTATCGGATTATGCACATTACGGTCCTAACAACGAGCTTTATCTTGATGCAAATCAGGCTGTTGCATTCGACTTTACAGCACCTGTGGAGCTTCAGAAAGTACACCTTGCAGTAAAAGCACTGAAGGGTGGTGTTACAGCAGGTACATTAGAAGTATACGGATACGATGCAAACAACAAGATGACAGATAGAGTTGTTATATCAACAAAATCCGCAACAGATACGTATACAGATATTACGAAGATCATATCCATGGACGAAGATGTTGCGTCTATGACAACGATCGTTATTAAGAATACAGGCTCAAGCCTTATTTCAATAACGAATCTCAAAACCACTTATTCAAGTGAAGTTTCAACTGCAAGTGCTACGGTAAATCAGGCAACTGCAAACCGCGCATTTGAGGTATTGCAGATGATTGAAACACCTGAAATATACACAATGCATACATCAAAGAAGGTTGCTGAAGCGGGCGAAAGCGTAAACGTTGTCCTTACGACCTCTGCTAACGCTGATTATGTAACAGTAAACGGCGTAAAGGTAACAGCTTATACCGAAAATTCCGCAGGCAGCCGCATCTGGAGTGTAGATGTTGTTGCAAGTGGTGATGCAAATATGGTCATTGAAGCGCTTGCTTACAACGTTACAGGCACAGCAAGCGAAGCTGTTAGTGCAGATGTGAGAATTAAGGCTGTGGAAAACGTAGAAATAGTTACAGTTCTTGGCGCTTACATTGATGAAGCAATAAGCGGTAAATAAGATCAAGGAACGGAGATATCGGTTAAACCGATACCTCCGTTCTTATTAATTTAAAAATTACAATAATAATATTGATTTAAAATAATGTATATGATATAATAACTGATATAAATTTTTTAAGAGGTATATATGCAAATACCAAAAATCAGTATAGGCGACGTGCTTACAATGAAAAAGCAGCATCCGTGCGGCAGTAAAATGTTCAAGGTGCTGCGTGTAGGCTCAGATATAAAAATAACTTGCATGACGTGCGGACACGATGTTATCGTTCCGAGAGTCAAATTGGAAAAGAATATAAAAAAAATAGAAAGCTCGGAGAATATCGGCAATGCTTGATAAATTAAACGAAGCGGAAGAAAAATTTGAGGGTATAGAAGCGTCTTTGTCCGATAGCGATGTAATTTCCGATCAGGATAAATACAAAGCATTAATGAAGGAATACAAGCGTTTAGCTCCCATAATAGAAAAATTCAGGCAGTACAAATCTTACGTTAAAATGCAGTCAGATGCGGAGGAGCTGTTGGGCGATAAGCCTGATGAGGAAATGCGTGCTCTTGCAAGTGATGAATTGCAGGCTGCAAGGCTTGGCATTGAACGGTGTCTTGAAGAATTGAAGATACTGCTTTTGCCGCGTGATGAAAACGATGATAAAAATGTGGTAATTGAGATACGTGCAGGCGCGGGCGGCGATGAGGCGGCTCTGTTTTCATACGTTTTATACCGTATGTATACAATGTATGCCGAGTCGGTTGGCTGGAAGACCGAGCTTTTAAGCGTTAACGAAACGGGACTTGGCGGATTTAAGGAGGTTTCCTTTACGGTTATCGGTGACGGTGCGTATTCAAAGCTGAAATTCGAATCAGGTGTTCACAGAGTTCAAAGAGTACCTGAAACAGAGGCTCAGGGAAGAATACACACATCGACTGTAACGGTCGCCGTTTTGCCTGAGGCGGAGGACGTAGAGGTAGAAATAAATCCCGCTGATATAAAATTTGAAACGTGCAAAAGCAGCGGTGCAGGCGGTCAGCACGTAAACAAGACAGAATCTGCAATAAGGCTGTATCATAAGCCTACGGGTATCATCATAGAGTGTCAGGACGAGCGAAGCCAATATAAGAATAAGGATAAAGCTATGAAGCTTTTGCGGACAAAGCTGTATGATATGAAAGCACAGGAGCAGCACGATAAGATCGCAGGCGAACGCAAAAGTCAGGTCGGTACGGGTGACAGAAGCGAGCGCATCAGAACGTACAATTATCCGCAGGGAAGAGTTACCGACCATAGAGTAGGATACACTATCTATGCCCTTGACAGCTTTTTAAACGGAGATATTTCCGAAATGATAGATTATATTATTAACGTTGATACGGCAGAAAGGCTTAAATCATAATGAAAACAGAGCTTGCGGTAATAAAAGGAGATATATATTCCGACATTAACGACCGCATAACAGATAAAGCATCATATCTGATAAGGAGCGGAGGGCTTGTTGCTTTTCCAACAGAAACAGTATACGGTCTCGGCGCCGATGCAACAAATTCAGAAAGTGCCAAAAAAATATATACTGCCAAGGGCCGACCGTCAGACAACCCTTTGATAATACATATTTCAAAGGCATCGGATGCAGAAAGATATGCATATACAAATGAGTTGTACTATAAGCTCACAGATGCATTTTCCCCCGGACCTTTAACAATTATTTTACCTAAAAAGGATACTGTACCGTCTGAGGTCACAGGAGGGCTTGATACTGTTGCGATACGCATACCGTCAAATGAGATCGCGCGGGCAATAATAGAAAAAAGCGGTGTTGCTATTGCCGCGCCGTCCGCTAACACATCAGGAAGACCCTCTCCGACATCGGCAGATCACGTTATAGAGGATCTGTACGGTAAGGTCGATATGATAATAGACGGCGGGGACTGCCAGATCGGTCTTGAATCAACTGTTATTAAAATATCCGATGATGAAATACATCTGCTGCGTCCCGGTGCGGTAGATGTTCAGATGCTTTCTTCGGTGTGTGCAAATGTAAAGGTGTCAGATGCTGTGCTGAATAAGCTGGAAAACGGCGAAAAGGCGGAATCGCCCGGAATGAGATACAGACATTATGCTCCGGATATTCCGGTATATCTTGTAAGCGGAGAAGAAAAGAATGTTGAAGCATTTTTAAAAAGACGGCTGCGTGATGATAAGACCGTCGGTATTCTGTGCTATGATACATCAAAGGATATGCTTTTTGGCGAAAACGTAAAGTATCTTGAGCGTTCACATATAAGACAGGCAAATGTTTTGTTTGGATACTTGCGTGATTTTAATAAAAGCACGGCAAAGAACGTGTATTCCGTGATACCCGATACAGACGGAGTGGGGCTTGCGGTCCTTAACCGTCTTATCCGTGCGGCAGGCTTCAATATTATAAATGCCGACGGATTTACAGTCATAGGCTTAACAGGTCAAAGCGGGTCAGGCAAAGGTGCAGTATGCGAGTTTTTTGAAAAGTGCGGTATACCGTCAGTTGATACAGATGCTGTATATCACGAGCTGCTTGAAAGCTGCACTGAAATGACACAGGAAATCGTAGAAGAATTCGGTGCTGACATAATAGAAAACGGTAAGATAAACCGAAAAATACTTGCAAAAAAAGTATTTTCTTCAAATGACAGAACATATCTTGAATGTCTTAATAAGATAACTCACAGGCATATACTTAAAAAAACGAGGGAATTGCTTTTTCAATATGAAATGAACGGCTTCAAATGTGCAATAATTGATGCGCCGCAGTTGTTTGAAAGCGGATTTGACGACGAATGTGACATTACGATAGCTGTAATTTCGGATTTTGAAAAGCAGCTTCAGCGAATTATGCTCAGAGATGCTTTAACGGAGCAACAGGCAATTGAAAGGCTTTCAAATCAGCATACAACAGAGTATTTCAGAAACAAGTGTACTTATTGTATAGAAAATAACGGAACACTCGAGAAGCTGCAAAGGACTGTTGAGCAATATGCGAACATGTTCAAAGGAGAATAAATGGGCGAAGCGATAAAAAGAAGTATAATTATTATATTACTGATTGTAACGGCTATAGGCTTGGGAGCTATCTTTGATACTGTTCTTGACAATGCGGAAAAAAGCAAATATCCCATGCATTATTCCGAATATGTTGAGAAGTATTCGGAAATGTACGATGTTCCGAAGGATGTTGTTTACGCGATAATCAAAACTGAAAGCGGTTTTGACCCGGACGCTACATCTTCAAAGGGAGCAAGAGGTTTAATGCAGCTTATGCCGAATACGTTTGAATGGATATGCGGAAAAGCGGGAATACCTTACAGTGCGGATAAAATAACCGATCCTGAAACGAATATTCAATGCGGAGTATACTATATTTCGTTTTGCTACAAGGAATTTCTTATATGGCAAACTACGTTTGCCGCATATAACGCAGGTCACGGAAATGTGAGACAATGGCTTGACGATGATGAAATATCAAAAAACGGTCATTTGATAAATATTCCTTTTCCCGAAACGGAAGCGTATGTTAAAAAGGTAGAAAAAAACAGAGAGGTCTATTTACAGATCCTCGCTGAATAAGATGAAAGAAAGGTTTATGATAATGAGTGAAAAAACAAAAGGTCAGCTTCTTTCTGAAAAGCTGACATATACAAAAAAGAATGCTTATGAAAAAAATCCCGAAGAAAGAGATGAGATATTCAGCTATTGTGAGGAATATAAAAAGTATCTCGATCTTGGAAAAACCGCGCGTTCAGCATCAAGAGAAGCTGTAAAAATGGCACAGGCAAACGGCTTTAAGGAATATAACTTCGGAGCAAAGGTCCAGGCAGGCGATAAGTATTATTACGTAAACCGCGACAGAAGCCTGTTCTTATTTATCATAGGAAGTGAAAATATTGAAAAGGGAATCAGAATAATAGCATCTCATATAGATTCGCCCGCTATTGATATAAGAGCAAATCCCGTATATGAATCAGGCGGAATGGCTTTCTTCAGAACGCATTACTACGGCGGCATAAAGAAGTATCAATGGACAGCGATCCCGCTTGCACTTCACGGAATAATTACTGACAAAAGCGGAAAAAGGATCGATGTATGCATAGGCGAAAATGATGACGATCCTATCTTTTATATCAACGACCTTTTGCCCCATCTGGCACAGGAGCAATGTGCAAAGTCTTTAAGAGACGGCGTTGATGGAGAAATGCTCAACATCGTTCTCGGATCTATTCCGTATGACGATGAAGCGGTAAACGACAAAATAAAGCTGAATGTTCTTGCTATTCTGAACGAAAAATACGGAATTACAGAGGAAGATTTCCTTTCCGCAGAGCTTACGATAGTTCCCGCTCTTAAAGCAAAGGACGTGGGACTTGACAGAAGCCTCATTGCATCATACGGTCACGATGACAGAGTGTGTGCATATCCGTCACTGACTGCACTGTTTTCGCTTCAGTCGCCTGAGCATACAGTTATGGCAGTGTTGGCAGATAAAGAGGAAACAGGCTCAAACGGCGTTACGGGTATGAAGGGAAGTGCTCTTGATGATATAATAACTGATATATCAGTATCAATGGGCAAAAACGAGCGCTTGGTAAGAGCGAATTCAATGTGCCTTTCCGCTGACGTCTGTGCGGCATATGACCCCAATTTTGCAAATGCATTTGAAAAGAATAACTCAGCTATTGTCGGATGCGGCATAGGACTTGCAAAATATACAGGCGCAAGAGGAAAGTCTGATACAAACGATGCAACGGGTGAATATACCGCAAGGATAGCACGTATATTCAATGAAAACGGAGTTGTATGGCAGACGTGCGAAATGGGCAAGATAGACTTCGGCGGCGGCGGTACTGTTGCTAAATTTATTGCCGAAAGAAATATCGACACGATCGATGCAGGAGTTCCCGTAATATCCATGCACGCGCCCTATGAGCTTGTAGCAAAAGCGGATGTTTACAATATGCATAAAGCATCTAAAGCGTTTTTTGAAAGTAAATAATAATGATACGAACCCCGAATTTGATCAAATCGGGGTTCAATTTTCAAAAAAATGCATTTTTCTCGCTTTTCGGGAGTGATTTTCGGTATACGGTCTGTTAATCCTTGTACCGCTTTTGTAGAATATAGACAGAAAAAAGATAAAGGAGATTTTGTATGTCAAAAAATTCTATCGGTCAGTTTATTGCCGCCTTGCGTAAAGCAAACGGTATGACTCAACAAAATGTAGCAGACCGCTTAAACGTATCAAATAAAGCAGTAAGTCGCTGGGAGCGTGATGAATGCGCTCCGGATATATCGCTTATTCCCGCACTTGCCGAAATGTTCGGCGTTACCTGTGATGAGCTTTTAAAGGGTGAAAGAATTTTAGAAAAACAAACCGAAAAGAAAGAGCCGAAGGTTGAAAAGCAGCTAAAGATCCTTGTGAATAAAACTGTATCGGGCTTTAAAACAGTTGCATACATATCCTTTGCTGTATCGCTCGTCGGGTTTATAACAATGCTCGTTTTATCATACGGAGCATTTTTGCCAATCATAGGCTTTGGAATAATGCTTTTGCTTCAGGTGTTCGGTATATGCGCCTTGCTTTTGGGAATAAAGAAGGTCAACGATGTAAAGCAGTATAATGAGCTTTTTGAAATGGCGGATGAAGCGGCGGTATCAAGGCTTGATAAATGCGTATCATCGCTGTCATTTTCGGTATTTTTCATAGTATTTTCACTTATTATATCGTCAATTCCGATCATCGACTCACCGTTTTCGGTTTTATCATTTAACAGCTATATTAATGTTCTTATATCATTTATCTTGCCGTTTATCATGCTTTGCTATGTTCTTTCGAAAAAGGCGTACGGATATTTTGTTATTAAGGAAAGAAATGAAAACACTCTATGCAGAAATCTTACGTTGATACAGATCTCTTGTGTTTTATTATCCTGCGCTTTATTCTTTATCGCTCCTTATTTTGATGATCCGGATCGTACAGCGCCCATTGTAATTATAATTGCTGTTTTGGCATTATTGCTTCTTTTGGCAAATGTTATATCCTTTGCGGTATTTATAATAATAAATAAAGAAGAACGGACGAATATTGCTTTGACAGGTATAAGAAATATATTGTATATTCCGTGCAGTATTATATTTTCGTTTTTTCATTCATCTGCATGGTATGACGGCGGCAAAAGGGAATCGATATGGAGTTTCAGACATCTTGCTATTTCGTTTTCTGTATTTACATTTGTAACGGTAGTTTTCTACGTGATAGAAAAGGCTTTAAAAAGAAAAAACGGTAGTAAATGAACAAAACAAAAACGGTAGAGGATTATCCTCTACCGTTTTATTGCGTTTAGCTTTAATTATGCAAGCTCTGCGAAATACTTGATCGTTCTTACCATCTGGCTTGTGTAGGAGTTCTCGTTGTCATACCAAGCAACTACCTGAACCTGATAGGTATCATCGTCGATCTTAGCTACCATTGTCTGTGTAGCATCGAAGATAGAGCCGTATGTTGAACCGATAATATCGGACGATACGATCTCATCTGTGTTGTAGCCGAACGAAGCGGAAGCCTTAGCAGCCATAGCAGCGTTGATGCCTTCCTTCGTTATGTCCTTACCCTTAACAACTGCAACGAGGATCGTTGTAGAGCCTGTGGGTGTGGGAACTCTCTGTGCAGAGCCGATGAGCTTGCCGTTGAGCTCGGGAATAACAAGACCGATAGCCTTTGCCGCGCCTGTGGAGTTAGGAACGATGTTAGCAGCGCCTGCTCTTGCGCGGCGGAGGTCACCCTTTCTGTGAGGACCGTCAAGGATCATCTGGTCGCCTGTGTAAGCGTGGATCGTTGACATGATACCGCTCTGGATAGGAGCATAATCGTTAAGAGCCTTAGCCATAGGAGCCAGGCAGTTTGTTGTGCAGGATGCAGCGGAAATGATCGTGTCATCCTTTGTAAGAGTATTCTCGTTTACGCTGAATACGATCGTAGGAAGGTCATTACCAGCGGGAGCGGAAATAACTACCTTCTTTGCACCTGCGTCGATGTGAGCCTGTGCCTTAGCCTTAGAAGTGTAGAAGCCTGTGCACTCAAGAACAACGTCAACACCGATTTCACCCCAAGGAAGATTAGCGGCATCCTTTTCGCTGTAGATAGTGATCTTCTTGCCGTCAACTGTGATGGAGCTTTCATCACATTCAACAGCGTGACCGAGATATCTGCCCTGTGCTGTGTCATACTTAAGAAGATGAGCAAGCATCTTGGGATCTGTAAGGTCGTTGATAGCTACAACCTCATAGCCTTCTGCGCCGAACATCTGGCGGAAAGCAAGTCTTCCGATACGGCCGAAGCCGTTAATAGCAACTTTTACTGCCATTTTTTTATCCTCCGATTTTTTTAATATTAAATATAATATCGTATTTACTGAAAGTATACATCATTTTTAAGTTAATATCAAGGAAAAAATGAAACTTTAAAAATATAATTTATGATAATTTTCAGTTAATTAATATTTGTAGAAATTGATCAGACAGCCTGCAAGAATGATCTTTCTTTCATCATCTGTAAGCGTCGGCATAGTAAGCTCTACACGAGCATTTTTGCTGCCGTAAACGTATGCTGTAACTGTCGGTAAGCTTTCCAAAACAGCCTTTTTAATATCAGGTATTACTATGTAATCACCGACGGAAAATTCGGGTGCTGTGTCAACGGTGAAGGGAAGCATTCCCCAGTTTATCACATTGCTTCTGTAACGCTTTGTTGCGTATTCCAATGCAATGTTTGCACTTCCGCCGAGAACTCTTTGACACGATGCCGCCTGCTCACGAGCAGAGCCGTCACCCGGCTTGTTTGCATAAATAACGCTTCCGAGCATACAGTTTTCCTCTGTAAGAGAGTGCTTTGCGGCAATGTCGGAAAGCTCGCCGTCAAATACCTTTTTGCCGTTTCTTCTGTCGTATTCAAGCGCGCGTATAGCTTTTGCATTACCGACGTATTTCGGGTCCTTTCTTGACAGAGTAAGCTCTGACAATCGGTGCGGATTTGAACGGTACGAGGAGGATTCACCGGAGGGGATCAGCTCATCGGTCGTTGTTACAGGGTCGGTTATGTAAGAGGCGACCTTTAACAACAGATTGTCAGACAGAGGATACATTTCGGGCCAGTCTGTAATGTTAGGACCGAGTACAAGCTCCTGCCTCGGATCTGCCTTTCCGTATCCGAAGTAAACTCTGTTTTTGTATACTGTGTCATCAAATTTGTATTCGTAAGTATTGTACTGAACGTCAATATCGGTAGCAGCGGTTATTTTTCCGCCGTTAGCGGCAGTTGCCGCAATAGAGCGAGCATCCATCAGCGCAACTGATGCTATCTGCCCTTCACCGGGCTTTGAGCCTTCTCTGTTTGCAAAGTTTCTTGTTGTATGTCTTAAGGAAAGACCGTTATTTGCAGGTACATCTCCTGCGCCGAAGCAAGGACCGCAGAATGCCGTGCGAAGCGTTGCACCGCAAGACATAAGATCTGTGCATATACCGTTACGCATAAGCTGCAAATACGCAGGCTGGCTTGCAGGGTATACGGAAAGGGAAAAGGCGTTGCAGCCTGTGCTTTTTCCTCTTAATATGTCTCCTGCGGCACATACGTTGTCGAAAATACCGCCTGCACAGCCCGCAATTACACCCTGATCTGCCCAAACGCCGCCGTCGTGGTATTTGCCCGTAAGATCAAATCCCGAAACACCAAGCTCCTTTGCAGCCTTCTTTGAAACCTCTGAGAGTATTTCCTGCGCGTTTTCGTTAAACTGTTTTATCGTGTAAGTGTTTGACGGATGGATAGGCAAAGCGATCATGCTTTCCATTTTTGAAAGATCTATTATGACCGCTCCGTCATAATATGCTCCGTCCTCGGGGGATAAAGGCTTATAATCCTCAACACGTCCGTGAAGCTCAAAATATCTTTTCGTTTCTTCATCTGTCATCCAGATCGAAGAAAGGCACGTTGTCTCTGTCGTCATAACATCTATACCGTTACGGAACTCTATCGGCAGATTGCCAACGCCGTCACCGATAAATTCAAGAACCTTATTCTTAACGAAGCCATCCTTGAATGTCGCTCCGATGAGCGCTAAGGCAACATCATGCGGCCCGATGCCCGCTTTCGGCTTGCCTGTAAGATACACGGCGATGACCTCAGGACGCTTAACATCATACGTTCTGCCCAGAAGCTGCTTAACAAGCTCAGGACCGCCTTCTCCTACCGCCATAGTTCCCAAAGCACCGTATCTTGTATGCGAGTCTGATCCGATTATCATCTTTCCGCAGCCTGCCATCATTTCACGCATATAAGAGTGAATGACTGCCTGGTGTGCAGGAACGTAAATTCCGCCGTATTTTTTTGCGGCAGAAAGTCCGAATACGTGGTCATCCTCGTTAATTGTACCGCCTACGGCACAAAGTGAGTTATGACAGTTTGTAAGAACATACGGAATGGGAAACTCCTTAAGTCCGCTTGCTCTTGCTGTCTGTATGATTCCGACGTACGTTATATCGTGCGATGCCATAGCATCAAATTTTATCTTCAGCTCATCGCCGCTTGTTACGCTGTGCGATGATAAGATGGGATATGCTATTGTTTTCTTTCTTGCAGCTTCTTTTATGTCTTTGGAAAGGGTAGATATCTCAATGCCCTTGTCCTTGCTGTAAACAACACCTTGTCTTATCAGCTTTACCATATCATTGATTCCTTTCCGCGTATTCCTTCAGTGTAAAGGACATACCGTCAAGCGCGATCCTTTCACCGCCGATATAAACGCATTTATTGTATTGATTGCCGTTGAATATACACAAAACGCCGTGTTTACCGATATAGCGTCTGAATATCAGAACGCCGTCTTCTGCATATACAACGTCGGTCTTGCCGCATCTCAGAGCTCTGTTCTTTTTTCTCATTTTGAGAATGCTCTTAAAATGTTCAACAAGCTCTGTATCCTCTTTTCCCCACGGGTACGGTCTTCTGTTGAATGGATCACGGTAACCCTCGCAGCCTGCCTCGTCACCGTAATATATGCAAGGAACTCCGGGGCAGCAGGCTAAAAGTGCAAAAGCAAACCGTAAACGCTTTTTGCCGTCTTCGAGCTGACGCGGCGTCATTCTCATTTCCGAAAGCTGTGAGCCTGACGCATCTGCTGCATCGTCTCCTCCGAGAACAGTCAGAATTCTTTCTGTGTCATGTGTTCCCAGAAAGTTCATCGTGTTCAACAAGGAATACTGAGGATAGTGGCGGGAAAGTATCGTCAAGGCATAGCTCATTGCACCCTCATCGCTGTACTTGGAATACGATATGATGGCATTTCTGAGCGGATAATTCATTATCCCGTCCAGAGCCTTGCCTTCAAAATAGTGTCTTCTTGATGAATATGCTATTTTATTTGAAGCATCCTCCCATACCTCGCCGATAACGAGTGATCCCGGCTTTTCTGCGTTTGCTGCCTTTTTTATATCAAAAAGCAGATCCTCGGGCAATTCATCGGCAACATCAAGCCGCCATCCGTCTGCACCCTGCCGCAGCCAATATCTGATAACACCGTTTTCACCGCACAAAAATTCACGCAGTGACGGGCAGGTGTGGTTAAGAGAGGGAAGAATGCTTATGCCCCACCAGCTTCTGTATTTATCGGGATACTCCGAAAAGTCATACCATGTATAGTAAGGACTTTTCTTGCTGTTGTAAGCGCCGCAGCTATCGTATTTTTTGTATTTGTTGAAGTATATACTGTCATCGCCCGTGTGGTTGAAAACTCCGTCAAGAATTATTTTCATATTTCTGCTGTGAGCTTCCTTAACGAGCTTTTTGAAAGCCTTCTGACCGCCGAACATTTCGTCGATCGCCATATAATCACCCGTATCGTATTTGTGGTTGGAGTATGCTTTGAAAACAGGAGATAAGTAAAGCGTTGTTATACCTAAAGACGAAAGATAGTCCAGCTTACTGCATATTCCGTACAGATCACCGCCGAAAAACGTGTTGTTTTTCAGAGGCTGACCGGGATACTCTGCATATTCTACCTTTCCGCCGTACCAATCGTTTATCATTACCGCATCATCTCTTACGGGGATCTTGCGGCCCGATCTGCAGAAACGGTCAACGAAAATATGATACATCGCCCCGTCGGAAAACCATTTGACAGGAGTGTATTCAGTTTTGTAAATCATAAGCTGGAACTTGTCGGGATATTCTTCTGTTATACGACCGTGCTTTTCATCGCCGCATGATTCCACTGTGTATTCCTTGCCGTCGCACAACACGGTGAAATAAAAGTAATACAGTCCTGAGCAAGGAGAAACGGTGCAGGTATAAAGATCGCATCCGTTCTCAATGCCGCAATAACGCATTTTTACTACGTCTGTTTTGCTTTCAAAATCGTGATCAAGCTTCAGATAACATCCGTTAAGACAGTATATACGCGGACAGAGAAGGGAAATTTTTATCTTCCCCTCCTCAAACGCACAATTATAGCTTGTTTTTGAAAGCACCGTCTTTTTAATTGTAAACGGTGAATACCGATCTATATGGAATGGGAGCATATCAGTCAGTTACCTGTGTAAGTCCCCATATATTATCAGCATACTCCTTGACGGCTCTGTCTGCGGCAAATCTGCCGGCAGATGCAATGTTAACGGCGCTCATTGAAAGCCATGCTGCTCTGTCCTCATATGCAAGGTCCATACGGTTATGAACTGCATTGTAGGAATTGAAATCCGCAAAGCACATATACGGGTCGGAAATATTTCCGTCAAAGAGCAGATAGTTTGAAAAATCAGCAAATGAAACACCGTTGAAGCCCTTGTTGAGCGATTCAACAACCCCCTTAAGTATCGGGCTTGAGCTGTAATACGTGCTTGATTTGTATCCCTCACGCCATATCTTGTCCACCTCATCGGCTGTCATACCGAACAGGAAGAAGTTGTCGTCGCCGAGAGATTCGTACATTTCAACGTTTGCTCCGTCAAGAGTACCGATAGTAACAGCGCCGTTTATCATCAGCTTCATATTACCCGTACCGCTTGCTTCCTTACCCGCAAGAGAGATCTGCTGGCTTATGTCCGCGGACGGAATGAGTATTTCTGCCGCTGATACGCAGTAGTTTTCAAGGAATACTACACGGAGCTTCTGTCTTATTTTGGGATTCTTTTCGATCTCGGCTGCAAGATGTGTTATCAGCTTTATAGTCTGCTTAGCCATATAATAGCCGGGAGCTGCTTTTGCACCGAAAATGAACGTCTGAGGACGCATTTCAAGATCGGGATTTTCCAACAGCTTGTTGTATATGGAGATAATACGCAGAACGTTAAGAAGCTGACGCTTATATTCGTGCATACGCTTTATCTGAACGTTGAATACCGAATCGCAATCGAGAGCGAGTGTTTTCTGATTACCGAGAAGGAACTTTGAAAATCTTTCCTTGTTTTCTCTCTTGATCTTAGAAAGCTGCTCTTGAACTGCGGGGTCGTCCTTGTATTCAGCAAACTTTTCAAGCTCCCAGGGGCATTTTCTGTAATTCTTGCCGATAGTCTTGTCGAGCAGAGAAGTAAGACCGGGGTTACTGTAGCACAGCCAGCGGCGGTGAGCAATACCGTTCGTTACATTTGTGAATTTTTCAGGTGACACTGCGTAGAAATCCGAGAATATCGTCTTTTTGAGAATATCTGAGTGCAGAGCCGCAACTCCGTTTACGTGGTGAGATCCTACGATAGACAGATTAGCCATTCTTACCTGGTTATTACCGATGATAGACATGTTATCAACGAAAGGACGCATTTCGGGATGATTGTTCCATACGTCAGCACAGAAGCGGCGGTTGATCTCGCATATAATGCTGTAAATTCTGGGCAATCTCAATTTGAAGATACCCTCTCCCCATGTTTCCAATGCTTCAGGCATTACCGTGTGATTCGTGTAAGAAACAGTTTTTGTAACTATATCCCAAGCTGTATCCCAATCGTATGCGCATTCGTCAAGCAGAATACGCATAAGCTCGGGAACGCAAAGCGCAGGGTGTGTATCATTTATATGAATAGCTACCTTTTCCGCTAAATTATCGAGAGTCTCATATTGAGAAAGATGCTCGTTCAGTATGCACTGAAGCGATGCCGAAACGAGAAAATACTGCTGTGTAAGGCGGAGCTGCTTACCTTCGAAATGGTTATCGGAAGGGTAAAGCACCTTTGAAATTACCTCAGCGTTCGTGTTTTCCTCAAGAGCCTTTACATACTGACCCTGAGAAAAGAGCTTCATATCAAATTTTGAAATGTCCTGAGCCCTCCACAAGCGAAGAATGTTTACTGCCTTGCTGTCTGCACCTGATATCATCATATCGTACGGTACTGCTCTTACCTCCTCACAGTCTACGTGATCGACAAACATTTTGCCGTTGTGCCAGTATTCCTTTACTGTGCCGCCGAATTTAACGGTGTAAGCAAGGTCGGAGCGGCGAACGAGCCAGCTTTCTCCTGTGGGAAGCCACACATCAGGAAGCTCAAACTGCTCGCCGTCAACTATCTTCTGCTTGAAAAGACCGAAGTCGTAGCAGATAGAATATCCGTATGCGGGATAATCCTGAGAGGTGAGCCCGTCCATAAAGCAGGCGGCAAGTCTGCCAAGACCGCCGTTACCAAGCCCGGGGTCATCCTCGTGCTTTATGAAGTTTTCCAAAGAAAAGCCGAAGCTCTTCAGTACTCGGTTATATTCATTGTAAAGTCCCAAGTTAAGCAGGTTATTGCGGAGTGAAGGACCTATAAGGAACTCCATGCACATATAATAAATACGCTTTGCAGACTTATTTTTTACTTCCTGCTCAAATTCTGCATTCTTCTGCATAAGAATATCTCTTATTGTCAGAAGAGTTGCGTGATACATCTGATCATCGAGTGCCGCTTCGGGTGTTGTTCCGAAATTGCGTGAAAGCTTGTCCGTGATGCTCTTTTTGATTTCAAGTTCTTTGTTTGTTGCCATAGATAATACGTTTTCCTCTTTACTTTAATAATTCATTATATATTTCTATATATTTTTTAGCCGATACTCCCCATGAGAAGTCTCTGCGCATGATCTTTTTAACAAGCGCATTGCGTTTTTCTGCGTTGCGGTAAAGACTTACGGCAAGACGCAGTGTATACATCATATCGTGCGCGTTGTAGTTTGCAAATGTAAAGCCATCGCCTTCGAACGTTCCGTCATCATGCTCGATATACGGTTTTATTGAGTCGAAAAGTCCACCCGTTTCTCTTACTACGGGAATTGCGCCGTAGCGTGAGGCGATCATTTGCGACAGACCGCACGGCTCTGTCTTTGACGGCATAAGAAATACGTCGCTTGATGCGTATATCTTCTTTGAAAGCTCCTTATTATACAACAAAAGCGTACGTACCTTATCGGGAAATCTTCCTTCAAGTCCCTTGAAGAATTCTTCATACTCATAATCGCCCTTGCCGAGTATTACAAGCTGAACGTCATCGCACATGACCTCATCAATGACAGCCTTTACAAGATCAAGTCCCTTTTGCTCTGTAAGCCTTGATATTATGGATATCATAGGTACGTCAGCTCTTACAGGCAAGCCTAAGGATGCCTGAAGCTCTGCCTTGTTTTCGCTTTTTCTTGCAACTGAACGCCATGTGTAATTTTTTGCGATGCAATCATCGTTCTTAGGGTCATAATACGTCATATCAATGCCGTTCAGAACGCCCTTCGTCTTACATGAGTAAAGGCGTGTGATATATTCAAGCCCGTGTGCATAAACCGATGACTGTATTTCATCGGCATATTTTTCACTAACGGTCATAAGCGTATCACAGCATACGATAGCACCCTTCATAAGATTGATGCATCCGTTGTATTCAAGTATCTCGCGCTCCTTGTTGCCAAGGCCAAACACATCCTCCAATATATCAAAGCTGTATTTGCCCTGAAATGCGATGTTGTGTATTGAAAATACTGTTTTTACACCTCTGTAACGCTCATCGTAAGAATAAAGCGTTTTCAGATAGATTATCGACAGGGCGCTCTGCCAGTCATTAGCGTGAAGAACGTCGGGAAAAAAGTCGATCTTGTCCATAAGGGCAACGACCGCTGCGGAGAAATACGCAAAGCGTTCTCCGTCATCAAAATGACCGTAAAGTCCGTCACGCTTGAAATAGTATTCGTTATCCAGAAAATAATAGGTAACGTTATCAAGATTGTAGCTGAATACTCCTGCGTATTGCTTTCTCCAGGAAAGATCTACCGCAAATTCGCAGACCTTCGTCATATTCTTGCGGTAATGCTCTGATACTGCGCCGTAAAGGGGAAGTATGACACGCACATCGCATTTCGGATCTGCTTTTTTGACAGCCAAGGGCAGCGAGCCGATAACATCGCCCAATCCCCCTGAGGAGATAAAGGGCAATGCTTCAGTAGCTACGTATAATATTTTATTCATATCAGTATTTACCGATCCTTTGCTTTATATCAGTTTTATATCATTATTGCCTTTTCAGCAAAAAACGGCTTTGTTTCATGACCTGAAAGAACTCTGCTGTCTCTTACAACGACATTCTTGTCAAGTATTGCACAGTTGAGTACAACATTTTCACCTATCTGGCAGTCCTGCATGACGATAGAATTTTTAACAGTCGTGCCCTTACTGATCTTGACGCCTCTGAATATTATTGAATTTTCTACATTTCCTTCAATAGTGCATCCGTCAGCAATAAGAGAATTCTTTACAGATGAATCGTGACCGTATATGGTAGGAGCTGAGTTTCTTACCTTTGTAAGCACGGGTCTGTCCTTGTCACCGAAAAGGGCGTGGCGGACATCGGGCTCAAGAAGCTCCATAGAGCAGGAGTAATACTCGGCAAGCGAAGATACACAAGCAAAATAACCGTCATACTTGTATGTTCTGATGTTATAACGGTTGATGTTCTTTGCAATAACATCAGAATTGAAGCTCGTATATCCGTGCGCCTTTGAATCGTGTATTACCGAGTGCAGAAACTCTCTTTTCATTACCATAATGTTAAGGCTTATGTCGTGTGTGCCCGATTTGTCGTTGGGATAAACGAAAATATCGGTAGCTCTGCCATGTTCGTCTGAGGAAAGTATTACGTTCTTTTTGTAAGCCTCGGTAGTGAGGGTAACATTCTTTACCGCTATCGTAATATCAGCGTTTGTCTGTGCGTGAGCATCTATAAGGTCACGCAGATCGATATTGCATATTACATCGCAGTCTGACATTATAACGTAATCTTCCTTGCATCTTTCAAGAAAATGACCGCAATCCATAAGACCTGAAAGACGCGTTGTAAATCCGAGATTAACGGTATTTGCAAATGCGGTTATATGAGGAGGGAGTATTTTTATACCGCCCGCTCTTGTTGCAAGGTCCCAGTCTTTACCTGTTCCGATATGATCCATCAGAGACTGATAGTTGTACTGTGTAATAACGCCTACCTTTTGTATTCCCGAGTTTGCCATATTTGAAAGGGCAAAATCGATAAAACGGTAACGGCAGCCGTAGGGAACGGAGGCCATTGTACGTATCTGAGTTAACTCAGGTATGTTCTTATCGTGAACATTGGAAAAAATAATACCTACTGCAGACATATTATTTTACCTCCTTTAAGAGTTCTTTCAACGCATTTTCGTTTATCATAGCACCTGCGGGAACTGTTATTCCGTCGGGAATATTAAGATCGCTTCCCACAAGCGTTATTTTGCCGTTGCTCTTGTCAGAGCCTATATGGCATCCACAGCCGACTGTTGTGTTACCGTCCATAACGGTATATTCGACGACGGAGCCTGCTTTTATCACAGCACCCTCCATAATAACGCTGTCCTTTACGGTAGCGCCTGCTTCGACTGTAACGCTGTTTGAAAGTATGGAGTTTTCTACCTGACCGTATATTTCACAGCCCTCGGTTATCAGTGAGTTTTTGATGATAGCTCCGCTTCCCGTGTAGTGCGGGGGCTGCGTAGCATTACGGGAGAATATTCTCCATGACGGTTCTTTAAGATTGAATACAGGATTTTCACCGATAAGATCCATATTCGCTTCCCAAAGGCTCGATATCGTTCCGACATCCTTCCAGTATCCGCTGAAAGGATATGCGTACATACGCTCGCCTCCTGCAAGCATAGAGGGAATGATATTTTTTCCGAAATCCTTAGATGATGAAGGGTCAGCCTCGTCAGCCATAAGATAGTCAAACAGCTTTTGCTTGCTGAATATGTAAATACCCATAGAAGCCTTTGTGCTCTTCGGGTTTTTCGGTTTTTCTTCAAATTGGTATATAGAGCCGTCCTCATTAGTGTTCATTATACCGAAGCGGCTAGCTTCTTCTATCGGCACATCTATAACGGCGATAGTACAGTCGGCTTCCATTTTTTTATGGTAATCAAGCATTGCGCTGTAATCCATTTTGTAAATATGGTCGCCTGAGAGTATAAGCACATAGTCAGGATCGTATCTCTTTATAAAGTCGATATTCTGGTATATAGCGTTTGCAGTACCGCTGTACCAGTCAGCGCCCTGCTGGCGCTGATATGGCGGAAGCACCATTGCTCCTCCGTAGGTCTTGTCAAGGTCCCACGGTTGACCGTTGCCGATATATTCGTTGAGAACAAGGGGCTGGTACTGGGTGAGAACGCCTACAGTGTCAATGCCGGAGTTTACGCAGTTGGAAAGGGTAAAATCAATGATACGGTATTTTCCGCCGAATACAACGGCGGGCTTTGCGGTTTTTTCCGTAAGCGTGTAAAGTCTGCTGCCTTGACCGCCCGCCAGCAGCATAGCCACACATTCCTTTTTCTTAAACATTCGTATGCTCCTTTATGTTTTAAAAATTTAATCCGTGATAGCAATATCGGCTTTTTCCAATATCACCGCCGAAAGAGCCGGCAGATCGATATTTATCCGATATGGAAGCCTGTCGCATTCGTGCTCGTATGAAACAACATCGCCGCACCGTCTGCCTCTTCCGCCGAATTCCTCGCTGTCCGTGTTGAACACATCACGCCAGATGCCGCTTTCAGGTACGCCTATCGGCATACCGTATTTATCCTCAGCGGAAAAGTTCATAACGCACAGGAGCTTTTTGCCGTCAAAGCCCTGGCGGGTGAATATTACGGTGTTGCCGTCAGCATCGTCTGCCCGTATCCATGTAAAGCCGTCCCAGCTTGTATCTATCTGCCAAAGCTGTCTGTGACGCAGGTAAAAATCGTTGAGCTGAGATATGAAATACTGAAGCGTTCTGTGCTTGGGGAAATCAAGCATAAACCATTCAAGTGATCTGTCCTGATTCCATTCGCTGAATTGTCCGTATTCCGCGCCCATAAATGTCAGCTTTTTTCCGGGGTGGCACATCATATATGTCATAAATAAGCGTGTACCGTCGAATTTCTGCTCATATGAGCCGTGCATCTTGTTTATGAGCGAGCCCTTCCCGTGAACTACCTCATCGTGCGAGATCGGTAATATAAATCTTTCGGAAAAGGAATACATCATGGAAAAATTCAGATAGTTATGATGGTAACGTCTGAATATCGGGTCTTTTTTGACATAAGCTGTTATATCATTCATCCAACCCATATTCCATTTGAACGTAAAGCCGAGACCGCCATCCTGCACAGATCTTGTTATCATAGGCCACGAGGTCGATTCCTCTGCCGCTGTAATGCAATCGGGGAATCTTTCCTTTATTGCTGTGTTCAGCTTTTTGAAGAATGCGATCGATTCGTAATTTTTGTTAGAGCCGTCGAAGGCAGGTGTCCATTCGCCAGGAGCACGGTCGTAGTCGAGGTACAGCATAGCTGCAACGGCATCGACTCTCAATCCGTCAACGTGATATTCCTTGAGCCAGTAAAGTGCGTTTGACACAAGGAAGGATTGAACCTCCTCACGTCCTACGTCGAAAAATCTTGTTCCCCATACCTTGTGCTCCATTCGGTCGCGTCCCTGGTATTCGTACAGCGGCGAGCCGTCGAATTCATACAGCCCGTGCTCGTTCTTCGGAAAATGCGCGGGAACCCAGTCCATAATAACACCTATGCCGTATTCATGCATCTTATTTATAAAATACATAAACATTTCAGGTGTGCCGAAGCGTGAGGTAGGTGCGTAAAATCCGCAAACCTGATAACCCCACGAGCCATCGTACGGATGCTCTGAAACGGGCATAAGCTCAATATGCGTGTAACCCATCTGCTTTACGTAAGGGGCAAGCTCGTCGGCGATCTCAATATAGGACATATACGAATTGTCATCGTGTCTTTTCCAAGACCCCAGATGCAACTCGTAAATATTCATTGGCAACGGGTAATCACCGTTCTGCATAACTTTTTTTCTGTATGCAAGCCAATCGCCGTCGCTCCACTTGAAAGCGGGAAGAGAATAAACGTATGATGCCGTTTCAAGCATAGTGCCTGAATAAAAGGCATATGGGTCAGCCTTGTATATGTCACGGTATCCACGCTTGATCTTATATTTATATTTTATGCGCTCGCCGTCGGGAATATTAACAGTGCATTCCCATACGCCCCGCTCGGTTATCCTTGTCATAGGACAGCTTTCGTCCCAATTGTTGAAATCGCCGACAACATATACCGAATCGGCATTGGGTGCCCATACACGGAAAACGGTTTCTCCGTTCGGCTCTTTGTTACAGCCGAGATATCTGTAGCTCTCGAAATTTGTGCCCTGGTGGAAAAGATACGGAGCTAAAGAGTTGTCGCTTTGATGCATTTGATCCACTCCTTTTTGATATTTAAAACGCATATAAAACCATACACGTCGTTATTATAATATATTTTTGTAAAAAATACAAGTACTAAACAGACATTTTTTAGCTTTGAACGTAATTTTCGGTTCTATATTGGACATTTGCACAAAATCTATTGACAAAACCCAACGGAAAGTGTATATTATTAAGTGGTTTAATTTTTATTTTAAATGCGAGGATAGTAGTAAAATGGAGAAAAAGATCAAACTTTCACCGTCTATTCTGTCAGCAAACTTCTGTAATTTGCTTGACGATGTGAAAAAGACGGAGCAGGCAGGTGCAGAATATCTGCATATTGACGTTATGGATGGTATTTTTGTGCCTAATATATCATTCGGAAAGATAGTTCCCGAAACACTCAGAAAGCATTCAGATCAGGTTTTTGATGTGCATCTGATGATCGTCGATCCTATGCGTTATATAGATGATTTCGCAAAAGCAGGCGCTGATATTATAACGATACATCACGAAGCGTGCCATGAGAGAATAAGGGTGCTTGAGTACATACGCTCGCTCGGTATAAAGCCGTGTATTTCGATAAAGCCGGACACAAATCCCGCTGTTCTTGAAGGGTATCTGCCGTATGTTGATATGGTGCTTATTATGTCCGTTCAGCCCGGCTTCGGCGGTCAGAAATTCATTCCTTCAGCCATTGAAAGCTGTAAAGTAGCACGTGAGCTTATCAAAAAGTCAGGCAGAGATATCGATATTGAGGTCGATGGCGGACTTTATACCTATAATGTAGATCTCGTTACACAAGCAGGCGCAAATGTTATCGTTGCAGGCTCGTCAATATTCGGAGCGGATGATATTCCGCTTGCTGTTAAAGAGATGACGAAGCGTGCAGAGGAAACGTTTGTCTGGTAAGTTTTCCGAAACGTTGCATTGTATTAATAACTAAGTTTTCTTTTGGTATTGACTTTTTTGATATAATAGTTTATAATCAAAATCAGGCACAGATGAAAGGAGAATATCTGTATGAAAAAAATTTTTGCTATTGTTTTGACGGCAGTGCTTGCTGTAAGCTGCGCTGTAACGTCATTCGGCGCTATTGAAATTCAGCGTAACGTTGAGCCCGAGACCGACATTATCGGCTTCGATGTAAATTACATCCCCTCGGCTCCCGTTATGGACGGTAAGATCAGCGAAGGCGAGTATTACAAGGTAAACTTCGGTGATGTTGACGATTATTTCAGCTATATGATCGGCGCAAATCTTTTCGAGGTAACCACGACTTTCGAGGATATGAAGAAATTCCTTGAGGAAGAGGTTGAGGTATACACGGCTTGGCACGGTAATTACTTCTATCTTGCAGTAAGATCACACGCAGGCAAGGCAGAGTATAACTGTTCATTGACAGGCGATGAGGTTTATATGTTCCGCGCTTGGTGCTTGCAGATGGCGATCACCGATATGGAAGCTGTAGGCACAGACAGAGCCGAGATCGGCGTAGGCTATGATCCCAACGGCGGTATGCTTTCCTACACAAAGTGGGGTGACAGAAAGAATATCGACCTTACTGCTGAGCAGGATTTCGGTACTAACTGGGATAAGGATGCTGAAAAGGTAACATACGAGCTGCGTGTAAATCTCGGTACTGTTCTTGGCGAAAAGCCCGAAAACGATGCTACGTTCCGTATGGGCTTCTGTCTTTGCATGGGTGACGGCGACAAGACAACTGACGATATGCAGAAGCAGATAGAATACGGCTTCGGTATTGCTTGCGAAAAGATAGTTAAGAACCTTCCCATTCTCACGCTTGCAGGTAAGCCCGCAGGTGTAGAAGACGGTGATGATGTAACAACGGCTCCCGAAGATGACGTTCCTGCAGAAGAAGAGCAGGAAGGCTTCTCAGCTGCTGACCGCTTTGACAAGGCAGGAGCGGCTGCAATATTTGACAAGACAAACGGTTCTGTTGAAGCTAAGGATATGGACGAGAACGGTGAAAAGTTCGTAAGACTTACAGTAACAGGCAAGGATCCCATAATCGGTTCTTCAGATCTTACACAGGGTCTTAATATGGACGACAAGGGACTTTACGTTGCAGTTAAGTACCGCACGAGCAGCCAGAAGAGCAACCTCTTGGCGATCAACTATACAAACTCTCTCAGGCCTACTCTTGACAGAGTAAATGATTACGATCCCGGTTACGGTATGGGTAATGACGGTCAGTGGCATACGATAGTATTCGATATGTCCAGCGAAGCAAACTGGTCTCAGTTTATAACGGAGTTCTATCTTGCTCCATTTAACGACACTACTGAGGATGTTACAGGTGAGTACGTTGATATCCAGTGGATCAAGTACTATTCAGCTGCTCCTATATTCGAAGACGAAGTATTCCCTGATTTCATAGGCGATAAGAACGAGCCGAAGCCCGTTCAGACAGAAGCACCTGCTGATGAGCCTTCTGAAACAGATGCAGAAACTGACGTTGCAACAAAGGCTCCCGCTACATCCGCTGACAACAAGGACGATAATAAGGATGATAACAAGGGCGGTGTTCCCGTTTGGCTCATCGCAGTTATCGCAGCTGCAGTGGTTGCAGTAGTTGCAGTAGTTGTTGTAGTTATCAAAAAGAAAAAAGCATAATCTTCTGTAACGGTTGACTGTTACTTGAATTACTGAAGCCACTTTCGGATGTGCCGAACAAAACGGAACTTTCGAAAGTGGCTTTAAAAGTATTATTTGAAAGGTATTCACATAATGAACAAAACCATTTCCTTACGTTATATTAAGGCTGCTATTGCAGTGTTTATGGCGGCTTTGACCTGCTTTTCCGTTATTCCTTTTTTTAAGGTCGATGTAAATGGTGCGCAGGACGAAATGGACATCAAGGTTTTTGATTATAATATCTGCGCATATGTAGATCCGGGCACTATCGACCGTATGTTTGAAAAATTCCCGTCAAGAACGATGGCGGATTATTCGTTTGACAAAAGAGCAGTAAGACTTAAAAAGCTCATAGACCGATATGCTCCCGATGTTATAACCTTGCAAGAGGTCAATTACGAATGGTTTCCGTATCTTACCGAAAATGCAAATACACGTCTTACCGATAAATACGCTTATATCGGCGTGAGTGCAAACGGCAACAGAGACGGTTCAAATGGAGAAAGATGGGATCTTTACAATTTAATATTTTATAATACGGAAAAATTCGAGCTGTTGAAAAGCGGTGATTTCTGGCTTTCCACAACGCCCGACGTTCCCAGCCGTAATACGACCGCATCAAGCTGCTTTAACCGTACTTGCACATGGGCAATACTGCGTGATAAGAAAACAGGCATTGCGTATTTTCAGGCGAATACACACCTTACAACGTGTACAGAGGAGTATTCGGTCCATCAGGCGCAGGTGGTATGTCAGCAGATTGAAAAGCTGTCTATGGACTTGCCCGTAATAATCACGGGTGATATGAATATGAGTACCGTTTTAAACGGAAGAACATACGGATGCTTTACCGGTTACGGCTATGCTGACGCACGCTTTGAAGCAGAAACAACGAAGACTGCAAGCACATGGCGTTCATTCGGATATTATCCAACGAGATTTCTTTCGAATACGATAGACCACCTTTTTGTAAAGGGAAATATTCAAATGGAGCTGTATAAGAATCTTACAGAATCATTTGATGCAAATTATAATATCATTGACGATTATGACAGTATTATTGCAAACGGTGAAAAATACGGATACGATCTGTCTGACCATATAGGAATATATTTTGAAGGTACTGTAAGAAACGATTTCGACGTATGGGACGGTAAAACGCCGACGTCAGCCCCTGAAACATTCGTAAAGGACGGTAATACGTACTATCTGAACGGTGCGGATGCTCTTGCATATTTTGCCCGTACCGTAAACGACGGTCAGCCGTACATAAACTGTGACATAATCCTTACAACAGATGTAAATCTACTCGGCTTTGTATGGACAAAGATCGGCGGTACAGACGGAATAAACAATCCGTTCAGAGGAAGGTTTAACGGTAACGGCAATGTCATTCATCATTTGAATATTGATGAAAATACCGAAAGATCGGGATTTTTCGGATATGTCAGCGTTGCGGAAATACGAAATTTAGGCATTGAATCGGGAAGCATAAGATCGGTTGGCTGGACAGTAGGCTCAATATGCGGTATTGCAACGAGTGCAACCGTCATAGAAAACTGTTACAGTAAGGTAGATATTACGGGTAATTACGGCGGAATGGGCGGTATACTCGGTGCATCATGGAACGTCTGCACGGTCCGCAACTGTTATTATACAGGTACGATAACCTGTACTAGAACGTCGGGAACGCCGGGTAACCCGGTAACGACGGGCGGTATTGTCGGATTTACGTCTGCAAGCTACGGAGAAGGGCAGAGGGTAAACATCAACGGCTGTTATTATGCAGGAAAGAAGAATATGGCGTCAAACGATACGGTAAACCACGTTTATTCAGGCGCGATATTCAGTACCGTTGCAAAGCCTACAAGCTCTGAGCCTACCTCAACACTTACAGTAGACGTGTCAGGATGCCTTTATCCTGCAGGCTCATATGTATCAGCCACGGATGAAAAACGCACAAGCAGAGATATGGGCATCGGGCAGATCGCCATAGGAACGCATAGCTCCGATTTTGAAAAGCTTGATTATCTTGACGGATATACGGACGATATCTACTGTATAAATGGATATTATCCCGTATTGAATTGGGAATGCGAAAAGCCGTCCGTAATTTCAAATGACGGAACAAATTATTATATAGATGAAGAAAATGAGCTTTTCGTTTTTGCATATGATGTAAACACGGGCAAAAATACGTATGACGGATGTAACGTATATCTCATATCCGATATGGATCTTGAAAATAAAAGATTTACTTCGATCGGTGGATGGGACGGAAGCGAAAAATACGTATTCAACGGCAGCTTTAACGGTCTTGGACATACCGTAAATGATCTTTACATAAGCTCATCAAACGATAAAGCGGGATTTTTCGGATGTGTCGGAGCAAATGCAGTCATTGAGAATGTAGGTATATCAAGCGGTTCTGTAAAAGGAAGATATTCAGTCGGTGCTTTGATAGGATATATGCAAAACGGTGCAAGGCTCAAAAAGAGCTTTTCTCGCGCAGACGTATTCGGTGTTACCGATGTCGGCGGAGCGGTAGGCTCAGCACAGGCATCTACCATCGAGGACGTATATGTAAACGCGTATGTTTCAGGTGTAAGCTATGGTCAGGCTCTTGTTTCGGGCGGTATTCTCGGAAAAGCCGTTGATGGCGGTAACGCTTCCGAGCTTCATATAACGCGCTCATACTACGGAAATGATTATGCAATGACGTTGAACTCGCTTGCCGCTTCGGGCGAATATAAGGGCTATTACGTCGGCGAAATAGCGGGAGGAGCATCATCAGATAAAATAAAGGTAGTGCTTGACCACTGCGCAAGCTTATATACATCTAAAAATCTTTCTTCTCAAATAACTAATTCATCACAGATAAGTAAAGTACTTTTAAAAAAGGGAACGGTAAGCATCTCATCCGATAAGCTCAATTCAGGCTCGTTTGCAGCATACGTCAACGACAGCTCTGATGTAAACGGTAATTATCCCGTGCTGTATTGGCAGGCAAACGGCGAAAGTCAGAAAATGACCGATGATATCATATCAAAAAGCAATTGCGTATATGTTGTATTTGACAGTATTACGGTAGCAAAGGGTGAAAGCGTAACGATAGGAGTAAATATTAAAAATAACAACGGAATCAGCGGAATTTCGTTTGATATAGTGACAGACGGCAGATTTGAGCTTGAAAGCGTCCAAAGTCCGTATTTTTCCGTAAACGGCAACAGTCCGTATGACGTATCGTTAAGCGGCAGTACGACGGACGATTATACGGTAGCATATCTGACGTTCAAAACGGATACTGCAGAGCCTTCGGAGTATTTATTTATTGCGGATAATATCACCGTTACAAATGATAACGGCAATGTAACATCATTTGCTGAGTCGTCTGTTATAACAGTAATTGATTGTATTATGGGTGATGCAAACGGTGACAATATGGTCAATGCAAAGGATATAATAAGGATAAGGAAATATATAAACGATCCGTCAACACAGATAAACGTCTTTGCATCGGATGTTGATAAAAACGGAAGAGTGGACGAAAAGGATTTGTCAGCTCTTTCATCAATGCTTACGGTATAATGAAAGGAATCTACTATGAAAGCAGCATTTATAAGAACCCCAATAGCCCCTCTTTACAAAGCGCCGACGAGCGATATATCGCTTGAAGATGAGGTGCTGTTCGGTATGCAGGTGCAGGCTGAAGAGGCGGAAAACGGATTTTTTAAGGTAAAGACGCATTACGGATATGAGGGATATATCGAAAAAAAGCATCTTTTGTTCTGTCAGCGCAGAGTTAAAAAATTCATATCAATGAGCGAAAAATATTATTTTGTCAGTAAAAACAGCTGTGATATTCTTACAGAAGCGAAATATCAAGGACGCATTATTTTAACCTTGCCCGCAGGAAGTATAGTTGCTCTTGAAGATGAGCTTGATGACAATTGGTGCAGGGTATACCTTTGTGACGGAACGGTAGGATACACAAGGCTGATGCATCTTGATAAATACATTTCGGGATATGATATAAATGATGAAGCTCTGCGTGACAGACTTGTTTCAACTGCGGAAAAATATTTAGGCACGCAGTACCGCTGGGGCGGTAAAACGCCGTGGGGAATAGATTGCTCGGGGCTTTGCTCTATGGCTTATATGCGTTGCGGTGTTATCATTTTCCGTGATTCGAGGATAGCTGAGGGATATCCCGTCAGAGAAATACCTTATGAGAGCTTGAAAAAGGGTGATCTTGTATATTCAAAGGGGCATATAATGATGTATATAGGTGATGGCAGAATAATACATTCCACATCATCAATGTGCGGAGTTTCGTACGGAGAGCTTCCGAAAAAGGAAAATATTCTTGCATGCGGAAGCATATTTGCAGATTATTAAGAATTATTAAGGTTAGTGTAAATGTCTTGTAATTGAATCTCAAATGGTGTATAATCAATGCGTAAAGGAGGAGTACGGAATGACAATGCAAATATTTTGGGCAGTTCTTCTGATGCTGTTTACCGTTATTGAGATAGTAACTCCGCAAATGACTACTATCTGGCTTGCAGCAAGCTCAGGTGTTGCGCTGATAATTGCCTTTTTCCTGCCGGAGATCATATGGCTTCAGATACTCGTGTTCGTCCTTGTATCCGTGATCTTGCTTATCTTCACAAGAAAGCTCTCGCAAAGGATACTCAAGGGCAAAAAGAAACGTCTGAATGCTGACAGATGTATCGATCAGCAGGCAGTGGTTACCGAAGACATCAATAATCTTTTGGGAAAAGGACAGGTAAACATCAAGGGAGCAATATGGACTGCGCGCTCGGAAACTGACGAGATCATTCAAAAGGGTGAGCTTGTCACAGTCAAACGCATAGAAGGCGTTAAGGTTATAGTAAATAAGATATAAGAAAGGACTAACAACTATGGAAGCAATTTTTCCGATCATTATCGCAATTGTACTGTTTTTTATCGTTATAATAATATCGAATACAAAAATAGTACCTCAATCAAAGGCATTCGTTATAGAACGTCTTGGCGCATATCACACCACGTGGGATACAGGCTTGCACGTAAAGATACCGTTTTTTGATAAGATACAAAAGGTTGTATCGCTTAAGGAGCAGGTCGTCGATTTTCCGCCCCAGCCCGTTATTACGAAGGATAACGTCACAATGCAGATAGACACTGTCGTATTCTTTCAGATAACTGACCCGAAGCTCTATGCATACGGTGTTGAAAATCCTCTGGCGGCAATTGAAAATCTTACGGCTACGACACTCCGTAATATTATAGGTGATATGGAGCTTGACCATACGCTGACCTCGCGTGATACGATCAACTCACAGATCAGAGTTATTCTTGACGAAGCAACAGACCCCTGGGGTATAAAGGTAAACCGTGTAGAGCTTAAAAATATCATTCCTCCGTCCGAAATTCAGGATGCGATGGAAAAGCAGATGAAGGCAGAGCGTCAAAGACGTGAAGCTATCCTTCGCGCAGAGGGCGAAAAGGCAAGTAAGATACTCGTTGCAGAGGGTCTTAAGGAAAGCCAGATACTCGCAGCAGAGGGTGAAAAGCAAGCTCAGATACTCAAGGCTGAAGCAGTCAAGGAGCAGAAGATCAGAGAATCAGAGGGTGAAGCAGCCGCTATTCTTGCAATACAGAAGGCAATGGCAGATGCGATCAAGATGATAAATGAAGCATCGCCCGAGGAAGGATACCTCACGATCAAAAAGCTCGAGGCAATGGGCAAGATCGCAGACGGTAAGGCAACAAAGCTCATTATACCGAGCGATCTGCAGGGAATTGCAGGCATTGCCGCAAGCATCAAAGAGGTAGTGACAGACGGCAAAGCAGACGCACCGTCTGCAAAGGCTGAATAAAGCAAAATAAAAATTGGTAACGCATATTGCGTTACCAATTTTTTGTTTATCTGCAGTTTATCCAGACCATCATATCGCATTCGCCGTTGTTTGCAAACGTATAATAAGGCTTGAAAACGAGCGGAACCTGCTTTTCGTTTGATGACTTTTTTCTGTAAAGTCCGTCAAATTCCTCTTTCAATCCTGCCGTAAGAGTAAGGTCGGGCAGCTTGTTCTTTCCGTTATCCACAACAGTTATCTCACATTCGCTGTTGACGGTCAATGCGTTTAATTCGTAATCGTTGAAGCATCTTTCAATGCAGTAAACGACGGGGCCGTAGCAAAGTGCCGCTTTTCCGCAATCATATCTTACGTTGGGATGTGCTTCTACAAAGTATGCACTCATCTTGAAATCAACAGTTATTTCAAATTCGTCTGTCAAACCGTCAAGAACTATATAGCCGTTTTCCGATTTGTACGGAACATGTGCATTTATCTCAAAATCATCGCACCATTCAGGAATACGCAGAAATGCCCTTTTGTACTTGTTGTCCGTTGCCTTCAACGTTATCTTGCCATTGAGCGGATATACCGTTTTTTGTTCAAGCGAGATCATATCATTGCTTAACGCGAGGGCTGCATACTGATTTATTATAAGTGTATCGTCCTGCTCTGAGAAGAACACATCGCCTATTCTTGCGAAAATTCTGTTTATGTTGGGAGGACAGCAGGATGTCTGGAAGATCTTCTGTCTTGTACGTATAGGGAGCTTTGAACGCTTGTGGTCTGCCATGCATGTCTCTTTTTCGAGTGAGTGCATATGTATTTCCAAGGGGTTTTCATAGAAGAATGCAGTGCCGTCGGCAGATGTTGATGACAGAAGATTGTTATACATAATACGCTCTATGACAGCGCCGTATCTTGCATCAAGACGATTGTTCTGCAATGAAAGACAGAACAGTAAAAGCGCAATTGCCGCACAGCTTTCCGTATATGCTTTAAGGTTAGGCAGGTCATACGTTACCGTGAACGCCTCGCCCATACCGCTTGAGCCGATACCGCCCGTAATATACATACGCTTTTTGGTTATGTTATCGAATATTCTGTCACAGGCATTCTGAAGCTCAACATCGCCCGTTCTTTGTGCCGCTTCGCTCATACCGATGTAAAGATATGCCGCTCTTACTGCATGACCCTCTGCCTCTGTCATTTCACGAACAGGCATATGGTGCTGGTCATACTTAAGGTTTACAACGTTTGCATCAATGGATGGCTCGTCTGTTGTGCCTCTTATATCAATGAAATGCATTGCCATATCAAGATACTTTTTGTTTCCTGTGTGATCATACAGCTTTACAAGAGCAAGCTCGATCTCCTCGTGGCCCGGTGTCTGAAATTTTGCAGTCTTTTCTGTGATAAATGCCTTTTCAATGCAGTCAGCAAATCTGAGCATTACGTTCAAAAATCTATCCTTACCTGTTGCATTGTGATAAGCAATAGCCGCTTCTATAAGGTGTCCTGCGCTGTAAAGCTCGTGAGCCGGACGGCGTACAAATCTGTTTTCGGGATCGAGCTGCATAAAGTACGGATTAAGATATCCGTCGGCCATTTGATTTTTCTCCATGCTTTCAACGAGCTCGTCGATTATCTTTATTTCCTCAGCGCAGCAATCAGGATCGCTTGCATAAAGATATGATACAGCCTCTATCCATTTTGCAACATCGGAATCCTGCGCAACCCCGGGCTTTATCTTGCCTTCTGTATAGTTGAAGCGAAGGGTATCAAATCTGCCCGTTTCTTCAAAACGCTCATAAACGCTTTTTATGCTGGAGTTTTTGTTCAGATTATAGCGATCAAGCCAGAACCCGTCGCCTAATTTAATGTTTTTGAATGAAATATTCTTCATTAACCGCACCTGCCTTTATTAAAATTCTGATAATTTTATTTCTGCTTCTTCAACTGTTTCATACGCTGAAAAAAGCTGTTCTTCGGTTTCTGTTTTTTTTCTGTCCAATTCCATAAGCCTTAAATAGTCGCTTCCGCATTCAGAAATCTGCTCTTCAAGCTCTTCAAGCTCTGTTTCAAGCTTTTCAGCTAAAGCACGGGTCTTTTTTATCAGGCTTTCAAGCCGTCTTTTTTCAGCTTGATTTTTTTTGTTTTCAAAGTATTGTGCCTTGCTGTCCGTCATAGACGTCGATCTTTCGGCAGCAGAAATATTATCGCTTGAAAAGCGTGAAAGATATGATATGTAAGAATCGTACGAGCCCTTGTGGTCAAGAAGGGGATACTTTTCAATATCAAGTATTCTGCTTGCTAATTTGCTTATGAAATATCTGTCGTGCGATACTGCTATAACAGTACCGCCAAAGCCGATAAGCGCCTGCTCCAGCACCTCTCTTGTCGGAATGTCAAGGTGGTTCGTCGGCTCGTCGAGAAGCAGGACATTGTTTTTCCGCATCATCAGCTTTGCCATTGTCAAGCGAGCCTTTTCACCGCCCGAAAGATTGCATACCTGCTTTTTTATATCATCGCCCTTGAAAAGAAATAAAGCTAACAAGGAGCGTATCTTCGTCTGGCTTGCATCGGGGAATTCGTCCCACAGCTCATCGATTACCGTTTTGTCATCGTGAAGCTGCTGATTTTCCTGATCGTAATATCCTATCCTTACATTGTAACCGAATTCGTAAGTGCCGCTGTCAGGATAGCTTCTGCCGTTCAGTATTTTCAGAAGCGTACTTTTTCCGCATCCGTTTTTACCGGTTATAAAGGCAAAATCCCCTTTTTTGATGAGAAATGAAGCATCGCTGAACAGTCTTTTTTCACCGTAAGACTTTGAGAGCTTCTTAACTGTCAAAACGTCCTGACCTGATTCACTTCCCGAATCAAATGTCATTCTGATGGCATCGGGCGCTTTATCAGGCGCATCCAGCTTTACCATTCTGTCAATAGCTTTCTGTCGGCTTTCAGCGGCGATGATGTTCTTTTCTCTGTTCCAACGCTTTTGCTGCTCAATGAATGCTTCCATATGGGCGATCTGCCTTTGCTGGTTTTCGTAGTGCCTGCGTTGAATTTCCTTATCCTTTTCCTTAGCATCTGCAAATGACGTATAATTACCCTTGTATATCTTACCCTTGCCGTATTCTATATCAAGTATCTTAGTACATACCTTGTCAAGAAAATATCTGTCGTGTGATACGGTTATTACTGTGGAAGAAAGGGGAGCTAATATTTCCTCAAGCCAGAAAAGCGTCTGCGTGTCAAGATGGTTCGTAGGCTCATCAAGAAGCAGTATATCAGGCGGATTAAGTATCAGCTTGCCAAGGGCAAGACGCGTCTTCTGACCGCCGGATAAGGTGTTTACGGGCTTTTTAATGTCATCATTTGTAAATCCGAGCTTTGTCAGAAATGATGCAGCGCGGCTTTTGTACTCATACCCGCCCATGCCGGCAAATCTGTCATTAAGAGATGTAAACGCCGAAATAACGCTTTCATCGCCGTTTTCTATTCTTGACTGCAAAGCGGAAATCTCGTTTTCGATTTTTATTATATCGCTGTACGCATCGAGCATCTCCTCGTATACCGTACGCTCTGAGCTTAGTACGGCATTTTGCGAAAGCATTCCTATTGTTTTTTCTTTAGATATGTATACACTGCCCTCAGTTGAGTCGTATTCGCCCATAATTATCTTTAACAGAGAGGATTTTCCTGCTCCGTTCACACCGACAATACCAAGTCTGTCGCCTTCGTTCAGGGCAAAGCTGACACCGTCAAGTATTTTTTCAACACCGAATGACAGATGTATATTATCACAGCTGACTGAGATCATCTTTAAACATCCTTATTGTTTACTGTCTGAATTGATAAGAATAAAGTTTTTTATAAATGCCGTTTTCGTTTTTCATAAGCTCCTCGTGAGTACCCGTTTCGGAAATTCCGTCCTTGTCAAGAACGATGATTTCGTCTGCATTTTTGACTGTGGAAAGCCTGTGGGCAACAACGAGAACCGTTCTGCCGCAAGTCAATTCATCCAAAGCACTTTGAACAAGCATTTCTGTTTCGTTATCAAGGGCGCTCGTAGCTTCATCGAGAATAAGAATAGGCGGATTTCTTAAAAATACACGGGCAATTGAGATACGCTGCTTTTGTCCGCCTGAAAGCTTTATGCCTCTTTCTCCGACATTTGTTTCGTATCCGTTCGGAAGAGTCATTATATAATCGTGTATGTTGGCACATTTCGCTGCGCGCACGATATCCTCTTCATCTGTGTCAATGCTTCCGTATGCGATGTTTTCACGTATAGTGCCGTTGAACAGAAATACGTCCTGCGATACTATTCCGATGGCTGAACGCAGACTCTTGCGGCTTAATGAGCGTATGTCAATGCCGTCGAGCGTAATTTCACCGTCCTGTATTTCATAAAATCTCGGTATAAGATTGCAGACCGTGGATTTTCCGCCGCCCGATGGACCGACAAGTGCAACGGTCTTTCCTTTTTCTATCGTAAGATCAAGACCGTGTATTACATCTCGCCCATTGTCACCGTATGAAAAAGTAACATTATTAAAGCAGATCTGTCCTTGAGGGTCTTCAAGCGTTAATGCTTCTGCATGATCCTGCTCTGTCGGAGTATCCATTATTTCAGCAAAGCGTGAAAGTCCCGTCATACCCTCCTGAAGCTGCTCAAAAAGTGAAACAAAACGCTTTATTGGGTCAAGAAACATCGTTATGTAAAGGAAGAATGCCGTAAACTCGCCAATGTCGATAATGCCGTTATAGAAGAACAATCCGCCGGCGAATATAACAGTCAGATAAAGAACATCGGAAAAAAAGGTCATTCCGGAATGGAACGTGCTCATAGCCTTATAAGCCTCGCTCCTGCAATTCTTGAACTTTTCGTTTTCTTTGTCGAATTTTTCAATTTCCGCGTCCTCGGCGGTATATGCTCTTGTAATGCGAACACCTGCGATGGCGGTTTCAATATCTGCGTTCACCTCTGCTATCTGCTCGCGGCTTTTTTTGAATGCGTTGTTCATTCTGTTACGCATTTTGAATGCAAAAAATATGATAAGAGGCACGGCGAGAAATATTATTAAGGTAAGCGGCAGACAAATACCTGCAAGGATAATAAATGAGCCTATGAACATTATCAAGGCTAAAAACAGGTTTTCAGGGCCGTGGTGAGCAAGCTCAGCAACTTCAAAAAGATCATTGACTATTCTTGACATAATGACACCGGACTTGTTTTCGTCGAAATATGAAAACGGGAGCTTTTCAAGGTGTCTGAACAGATCCTTTCGCATATCTGCCTGAATGCGTACGCCGACAATATGGCCGTAGTAAGAAACGAAATAATTGAACAGGCACTTCAGTGCATATATGCACAAAAGTGCAACGGACCAAACGATAAGCAGACGCAGCTTTTGATTTGGAACGTAATCATTGATGATGTTCTTCGTTATCATCGGGAAAAACAGATCTGCAACAGCTATCATAAACGAGCATACCATATCGAGTATAAAGAGCTTTCTGTGCGGTCTGTAATATTTTAAAAATCTTCCTATGAGCTTCATTATAATAATCCTTTACTATTTAAAACAAAACAATTCTAACATAATCAGCAATACATATCAATTATGAAATGTCAATAAATATTTAAAAACTTTTAAAACTTAATGAAAAAAAGCAAAATGCAGATATATTATAATTAACTGATGTGAATTTCTGTTGAAGAGGTGAATGAAGTGGGCGGAAAAATAACGGTCATCGGCAGTTATATGGCTGATGTGACGATGTATGTTGATGAATTTCCAAGGGCGGCAGAGGCGGTATTCGCTACGCATTCAAGGGTATCGTTGGGCGGAAAGGGCTCAAATCAGGCAGTTGCAGCCCACAGGCTCGGAGCGGAAGTATTTCTGATAGCAAAGCTCGGTATGGATATTTTTGCAGATATGGCACTTGACTTTTACAGAAAAGAGGGAATGAGTACACAGTATATATCAAAAACCGAGATGTCTCATACGGGAATTGCAAATATAACGGTTAATAACAAAACAGGTGAAAATAAAATTGCGCTTGACCCTGGTGCTAATTTGCTTTTATCCGGAGAAGATGTATATAAGGCGGAAAGGGTAATATCAAAAAGCGATATTCTGCTTATGCAGAATGAGACTTCAACAGATGCTCTGTACGCTGCCTTGGAGCTGGCAAAGAAATACGGTATACCGACTGTATTTGATCCTGCTCCGGCAAAGGAAATACCTGTTGATATACTGAAGGCGGCTACATATATAACACCAAATCAGTATGAGGCGGAATTCTATTTCGGTTACCCTGCGGATAATCTTAAAAATGCTACATCAGTCGTAAAGCTGATGTATTTCAGCGGGTACAGAAATCCTATCATAACCGTCGGCTCTGAAGGGGCAGTATATTGGGGTGACCACGGATATAACATAGTGAAGGGAATAAAGTGCCGTGCGGTTGACACAACGGGAGCGGGCGACGCATTTAACGGTGCTTTGGCTGTTGCTCTGGCAGAGGGTATGTTAGTAACCGACGCACTTGAGTTTGCAAACGCGGCAGCATCAATTTCGGTTACACAGTATGGCGCTGCATCATCTATGCCGAACAGAATGGACGTAGATGACGTGTACCTGCACATCTACGGCAAGGATTATTGAAAGTCGGATATTTCTTCTTTATAAAGAAAAATGCTTTTTGTAAAACGTATTTACAAATTCGTTAAGGTATGATATAATCAGAACGGTGAATAACAAAAGTGCTTCAAAAGATTTTTTTGCACGTAACTGTGTGCTTACCGTACAGTTTTTATAAAATAACGATCGGAGATATAATGTATGAACCAGGAAAGTATAAAGAAGGATCTTACGATTTTAGTTTGCAGCTGTGATGCATATGAAGATTTATGGATGCCGTTTTTTACGCTGTTGAAAAGATATTGGTCTCCACTTGACATTGATATTATTCTTAATACGGAAAGCAAGAGCTTTTCTATGGACGGTCTGGACATTCAGTGTGTTCATTCCCCGAACGAAAAAAGATACGGACAACGTATGCTTAATGCTCTTGAGCATATAAAAACAGAATATGTTTTGCTGTTGCTTGACGATTTTTTCTTGAGAAAGCCTGTTTGTGAGGAAACGCTAAAGCAAATAATATCGTGGATGAATGCTGACGAAAACATTGCTTATTTCAATTGTGACAGACTATATACTTATGTTGACTATGAGGTCAATAAGTATCCGGGGTTCAAGCGTCTGCCGCCTGCGAGTTATTATATGTTGAATATGCAAGCTGCCATCTGGCGTACTGATATATTGAAGAGCTTTTGGCGTCCTGATGCTTCGCCGTGGGAATGGGAAATGATTTATAATCTTTTGACGATAGATCATCCTCAATATAAGTTTTACTGCGCAATAAATTCCGAGGATGCCTTTTTAGATTACGGTCATCGTACGCATGGCGATGTCTGGGGCGTATACAGAGGCAAATGGATAGTTGAAGATGTAGGACCGTTGTTTGAAAAAGAAAATATAGATATAGATTTTTCTGTCAGAGGCACTTATGTGATGGGAGAACCAATAGCAAGAACTCCGAGAACGCTTTCAAATACCTTGAAAAAGTGTAAGCTGTTTTGCAAGGTCAGACCTGTGTATGAGTTGCCGCTTTACATATGGTTTGAAATGTGCCGTTTGGTAAAAGCGGTTTTTAAGCATCCGTCTGATTATACGTACATTGAACATATTCTCGAAAAAGAACGTAAGCGTTTTCTTTCTTCTATGAAATGATGTCAAGTGAGCATAATAAGCATCTCCGTCATCCAACAGGATGGCGGAGATGCTTTGCTTTAATGCCTTTAGGCAGTTGAGCACGAAGCGCGAAACAGACAACCACCCGCTATGCGGGTGGGCAACGAAGGATATACCAAAAAATCTCCTAATGTGGTACAATAAGATTCTCAAGTCTATTGCAACACGAAAGGAGAAAGAATGGCAAACCGAACAAATAGTTTATCCCATACTAAATGGGTTTGTAAGTACCACATAGTGTTCGTACCGAAGTACAGGAGGAAAATCATATACAATCAGTATCGCGCCGATCTGCAAGAGATAATCCGGACTCTATGCAAATATAAGGACGTAGAAATACTGGAGGGACATATGATGCCCGATCATGTGCACCTACTATTAAGTATACCACCAAAAACGAGCGTGTCAAGTTTTATGGGGTATTTAAAAGGAAAAAGTGCATTAATGATGTTCGACAAGCATGCAAACCTAAAATATAAATTCGGGAACCGACACTTTTGGGCGGAAGGGTACTATGTTTCGACAGTAGGACTCAATGAAAGCACCATAAGAAAATATATCGAAGAACAAGAGAAACACGATATAGCACTCGATAAGTTAAGCGTTAAA